>CANFWT010000012.1 GCA_947450895.1 Comamonadaceae bacterium
GACCTGCCCTTTGCCCAGAGCGAACCCGGCGCCACAGGGTTGGAGCTCCTTCTGGGCCTGACCTGCAAATGGGCGCAAGACGATGCCGTACCGCTGGCGCAAGCCTTGGCCTGTGTCACCTACCGCTCGGCGCAGGTCTTGGGCACAGCGGCTGGGCCCTTGGGCAGCAGCCTGGGTCGTTTGCAGGTGGGTGGAATGGCAGATATTTGCGTGCTGGATCCGCAAGACGCCTGGCGGGTGCAGGCTGGCGACTTGCGCAGCCAGAGCAAACACACGCCCTTTGACGGCTACGAGCTGCCTGCCCGAGTGCGTGCCACCCTGGTAGCTGGCCGCGTGGCCTTCCAGCGCAGAGCCTGAGCATGCGCGCCTTGCCGCGCTTGCTGCGCATGCTGGTGCATTTGGGCCTGGGCCTGTGGATCATTCACTTTCGCTTTCCGCGCTTGTCTCAAGTGGCACGAGACGCCGCCGTACAGGCCTGGGCACACACCATGTTGGCCTGCCTGGGGGTGCAACTGCGCGTGCTGGGCGAGGTGCCGCAGACCGGACCGGTGCTGCTGGCGGCCAACCACATCTCCTGGCTGGATATTCTGGTGATGCACGCGGCGCGGCACTGCCGCTTTATTTCCAAATCTGATATCGAACACTGGCCCGTGGTAGGTACGCTGGCCACGGCGGCAGGCACGCTCTATATCGCGCGCGAGTCGCGCCGGGACGCCCTTCGGGTCGTGCACCGTATGGCCGATTGCCTGCGCGCCCAGGAGGTGCTGGCGGTATTTCCCGAGGGCACTACCGGCGACGGTAGCAGTGTGCTGCCGTTCCATGCGAATTTGTTCCAGGCGGCGATTTCGGCGGATGCGCCGGTGCTGCCGGTGGGCCTGCGTTTTGCCGATGCGCGCACGGGGGCGACCAGTTTTGCACCGTGCTACATCGGGGACGACACCCTGGTCGGCTCGATCTGGCGCACCTTGTGCGCGCACAACCTGGTGGCGGTGGTGCATTT
The DNA here is from genome assembly GCA_947450895.1 of Comamonadaceae bacterium. GTDB lineage: Bacteria > Pseudomonadota > Gammaproteobacteria > Burkholderiales > Burkholderiaceae_C > Allorhodoferax. Next base: position 1,001 of record CANFWT010000012.1, read on the forward strand.
TGGCCCTGCGCAATGGGCGCAGGGGCGGGACCGTCGCACGTGGGCGGCAGATGTGCGCGCCGCAGTGCTTGGTTTGCGGGCTTAAACCAATCTTTTCAACTCAGTTTCCCCGGCTGATTTTGAGTCGGATGTCGGTCACATCCCAACCCTTGGCACGCAGTTCCGCTGCCATGGCAGGAATGAGCTGGCGCAATTTGGCCGCAACAGCACTGTTGTCCAGTACCAGGCACCAGGTGCTGCCGTCAATCGGCCCCGCCTTCACACTTTTGCGAATGGCCAGTGGCAACAGCGCTGCTACGCACCGCAGTCGGGCGGAGGATTCGTTAGCCAGTTCGGAAAGCCGCGCTAAAGTCGGGGATTCTTGGCTAGCTTGCAACACGGTCCAGGACCGGGACGGGCGACTGGTATTTTTCATTCAGAGAGTGTGCGCATGCAATTGATTATCACGGATCCCCGCCTGTCGAAGAGCTATGTGCTGCAAGTCCAAGGCCCCGCTCTCGCGGCGACCTTGGCCGCTATTTTTGTTGCCGTCACGCTGGTTTCAGCGGGTATTTACCATTGGATTTTGCTCAAAGGTGCGCGCGATGGCTGGCCGGTGATCAGTTCAGTGATGCGCTTGGTGGTCAAGGACGAGTTTGACCAGCGAGACCGCTATATGCGCGAAAACATCGAACTCATGGCCAAGCGCATGGGGGAGATGCAGGCCAAGTTGATGCAAATGGAGTCTTTGGCCGAACGCGTGTCGGGTTTGGCGGGCTTGGATCCTGCCGCCGTCAAGGTGATGCCAGGCCAGGGCGGGGCCTTGGTGCTGGGGCGCGATTTGACGATGCGGGAACTGCAGGGAACCTTGCAACAAATCGAACAGACCACCACACAGCGCAATGACATCATGACGGTGATCGAATCGCGCTTGGTTGAGCAAAAAATCAAGAAAATGATGATTCCTACGCGGTCGCCAGTGCCCGACGTGAGTACGGGTTCGGGATTTGGTTGGCGGATTGATCCTTTTACCGGAATGTCAGCGTTACACGAGGGATTGGATTTTCCTGCGAATGTGGGAACCCCTATCTATTCCGCTGCGGGCGGTGTGGTGGTGTCGCAAGAAGTGCACCCGCAATACGGCAACCTGGTTGAAGTCGACCACGGAAACGACTTGTTGACCCGCTACGCCCATGTGTCGCGCAGCTTCGTCAAAAAGGGTGATTTGATCAAGCGCGGACAAAAAATTGCGGAAGTGGGCAATACCGGCCGCTCCACGGGGCCGCATTTGCATTTTGAAGTGCTGGTGCGTGGCGTGCCCCAGGATCCGCAGAAATTCTTGCGCATGGGAAACAGCAACGCCCAGGCCACGGCGCAACGTTAAAATCCAGCGTTTTACGGCAGTGACAGCGACCGGGCCAGCGGGCGTGTCGTCTGGATCGCTGCCCCGCTCTGACCATCGACCACCAAAAGGACTGCGCTGTTCTGCGACCCACGTGGGTTGCAGGCCAGTCTCGTACCCATGCCATTCACATTTCTGACCAAGCTTTTTGGAAGCCGCAACGACCGTTTGTTGAAGCAGTACCGAGCTACCGTGACCCGTATCAACGCCCTGGAAGCAGCTTTTGAGGGCTTGACGGACGAGGCACTCAAGGCCAAAACTGGCGAGTTCAAAGCGCGGGTTGCTGCCGGTGAAAGCCTGGACGCCATCCTGCCCGAAGCCTTTGCGGTGGTGCGCGAAGGCTCCAAACGCGTGATGAAGATGCGGCATTTTGATGTGCAGTTGCTGGGCGGCATGTCTTTGCACCATGGAAAAATTTCCGAAATGGGCACTGGCGAGGGCAAAACCCTCACCGCCACGCTGCCGGTGTATCTGAATGCCCTTACCGGTAAAGGCGTGCATGTGGTCACGGTCAACGACTACCTGGCCAGCCGCGACGCGCGCTGGATGGGCCAGTTGTACGAATTTCTAGGCCTGACGGTGGGTATCAACACGCCCAATGCACCGCGCGAGGAAAAGCAGGCTGCGTACCAGGCAGACATTACCTACGGTACGAATAACGAATACGGCTTTGACTACCTGCGCGACAACATGGTCTACGAGGCCAAGGACCGGGTGCAGCGTGGCCTGAACTTTGCCATCGTCGACGAGGTGGACTCCATCCTGATCGACGAGGCGCGCACGCCCCTCATCATCAGTGGCCAGGCCGAAGACCACACCGCGCTCTATATCGCCATCAACACCGTGGTGCCCGCGCTCAAGCGGCAGGAGGGTGAACTGGACTTGCGTACCGGCGAGGGCGTTATCACCCCCGGCGACTTCACGGTGGACGAAAAGTCGCAGCAGATTGTGCTCACCGAAGACGGGCACGAGAGTGCAGAAAAACTGCTCGCAGGCCTGGGGCTGATCCCGGCAGGCTCGTCGCTCTACGACCCGGCCAACATCACGCTGATGCACCACCTGTACGCAGCCTTGCGGGCCAACCACCTGTTCCACCGCGACCAGCACTATGTGGTGCAGGAGGGTGAAATCGTCATCGTCGATGAATTCACAGGCCGACTGATGACCGGGCGCCGCTGGAGCGACGGCCTGCACCAGGCGGTCGAGGCCAAAGAAGGGGTGTCCATCCAGGCCGAGAACCAGACGCTGGCGTCTATCACCTTCCAGAACTACTTCCGCCTGTACGGCAAGCTCTCGGGCATGACCGGCACCGCAGACACGGAGGCCTACGAGTTTCAGGAGATTTATGGCCTGGAGACGGTGGTTATCCCCCCCAACCGCGTCAGCCGCCGCGAGGACCAGCTCGACCGCGTCTACAAGACCACGCAAGAGAAGTACGTCGCCGCAATTACCGATATCCGCGAGTGTTATGAGCGGGGCCAGCCGGTGCTGGTGGGGACCACGTCTATCGAAAACTCGGAAATCATTGCTGATTTGCTGACCAAGCAAGGCTTGCCGCACCAGGTACTCAACGCCAAGCAGCATGCCCGCGAGGCCGATATCGTGGCCCAGGCCGGACGCGCCAAGATGATCACCATCGCCACCAATATGGCCGGGCGGGGCACGGACATTGTGCTCGGCGGCAACATCGAAAAAGCCCTGCAAGAAGTGCAGGCCGATGAAAGCCTGGATGACAGCGCCAAGAGCGCCAAAGTGGCCGAGATCAAGGCCCAGTGGAAGCTCGACCACGATGCCATTACCGCGCTGGGCGGCTTGCGCATTATTGCCACCGAGCGCCACGAGTCGCGCCGCATTGACAACCAGCTGCGTGGCCGCTCGGGCCGCCAGGGCGACCCCGGTTCTTCGCGCTTTTATTTGAGCCTGGACGATTCGCTGATGCGGATTTTTGCCGGCGACCGCGTCAAGGCCATCATGGACCGGCTCAAAATGCCCGAAGGCGAAGCGATTGAAGCCGGCATCGTGACCCGCAGCATCGAAAGCGCCCAACGCAAGGTGGAGGCGCGCAACTTTGACATGCGCAAGCAGTTGCTGGAGTACGACGACGTGTCCAACGACCAGCGCAAGGTGATTTACCAGCAGCGCAACGCAATTTTGGACGCGACGGACCTGAATGCCCAAATCGCGTCCCTGCGCGAAGGCACCTTCCAAGACCTGGTGCGCGTCCATGTACCGCTCGAGTCGGTCGAAGAGCAGTGGGATCTCGCGGGCTTGCAAAAACAACTCGCTAGCGAGTGGAGCATCGACTTGGACCTGGCGGGCCTGGTGGCTGCTGCTGAATCGATGACCGATGAGGACGTGCTCAAAGCCGCGCTAGACGCCGCCAATGCCGCATTCCTAAGCAAAGTTGAGCAAGTGGGTGCCGATAGCTTCACCCATTTTGAGCGCATGGTGCTCTTGCAAACCATAGACACCCAGTGGCGCGACCACCTGAGTTCGCTGGATTACCTGCGCCAAGGAATTCATCTGCGCGGATACGCCCAAAAGCAACCCAAGCAGGAATACAAGCGCGAAGCCTTTGAGCTGTTTGGCCAAATGCTCGACGCGGTAAAAAACGAAGTCACCAAAACCCTGATGACCGTGCGCATCCAGTCCAGCGAGCAACTCGACGAAGCTGCGCAGGCGCTTGAAGCGCGCGGCGAGAACATCAGCCACGTCACCTATACGGCGCCCACAGAAACCGGTGAGGCCCAGACTACCGAGGCTGCGCCGCCTGCGCAGTCGGGTGATGCCAACTTGTTTGCCCGCGTCGGTCGCAATGAGTCCTGCCCCTGCGGAAGCGGCAAAAAATTCAAACAATGCCACGGAAAACTCGCCTGAGGTCGCGCTATGCCTGTTAATCTTCCCGCGCCGGATCCGGCCACCCTATTCCCCATTGCTGGCGTGCGCATCGGCGTCGTTGAAGCGGGCGTGCGCAAGCAGGGTCGCAAGGATGTGACTGTGTTTTTGCTCGACCCTGGCAGCAGCGTAGGCGGTGTCTTCACGACCAACCGCTTCTGTGCCGCCCCAGTGCAGATCTGCCAACACCACCTCGCCCAAGGCGCCGCGGTGCGGGCCATGGTGATCAACACCGGTAATGCGAATGCAGGCACCGGCGCGGACGGTCTGGCGCGCGCGCAGGCCACCTGCGAGGCTCTTGCGCAGCGCCTGCACATTGACCCAAGCCAAGTGCTGCCGTTTTCGACCGGTGTGATCATGGAGCCGCTGCCCAGCGATCGCATCATTGCCGCGCTCGATAACGCGATTGCCAACGCCATCCCCGACCACTGGTTGCAGGCGGCCCAGGGCATCATGACCACTGACACGGTGCCCAAAGCCTTTGGCGCCCAGGTGCAGATCGGTGGCAAGACGGTCAGCGTCACCGGTATCAGCAAAGGCGCTGGCATGATTCGACCCAACATGGCCACCATGCTGGGCTTTATCGCTACCGACGCTTGTGTCCATCCGAGCCTGATGCAGCCGCTGGCCTTGGCCCTGGCACAACAGTCTTTCAACTGCGTCACCGTGGACGGCGACACCTCGACCAACGACTCGCTGGTGGTGGTGGCCACGCACCAGGCCGATCACGCGCAAATTGATTCTCTGAGCAGTCCTGAGGGGCAGGCGCTGTTTAAAGCCATGCTGGGTGTGGCGCAAAAGCTGGCCCACGCCATCGTGCGTGATGGCGAGGGCGCGACCAAATTCATCACGCTGCAAATTGACGGCGGTGCAACGGTAGCCGAGTGCAGCAAAGTGGCCTACGCCATCGCCCACTCACCGCTGGTTAAAACAGCGTTCTTTGCCAGCGACCCTAACCTGGGCCGCATTTTGGCTGCCGTGGGCTACGCCGGCATTGACGACCTGGACCAAAGCTGCATTGAGCTGTTTCTCGATGACGTGCATGTCGCCACCCGCGGCGGGCGCAACCCTGACTACCAGGAGGCCGATGGCCAGCGCGTCATGCGCCAAAGCGAGATTCTGGTGCGCGTGGACCTGGGGCGCGGTAGTGCCAGCCACACCGTCTGGACGTGCGACCTGAGCCACGACTACGTCACGATCAACGCCGATTACCGGTCCTGAAGGAGTTTGCGTGAGCACTAGCCAACTCTCCTCTTTCATGGCGCGCGCGGAACTCTTTATGGACCGGGTGGAGTCTGCTTTGCGCCAAGACATTGAACAGCCCGACTGGAGCAGCTCCATCGCCTTTCTGTACCGCAAGCGGGTGTCCGGTCAGGGCTATCTGGTGCCGGTGCGCCAAGTGGGGGCCATGCGGCTGGAAGACCTGAAGGAGATTGATGTCCAAAAGGAAAAAATCGCCCGCAATACCGCCCAATTTGTCGATGGGCGTACCGCCAACAATGTGCTGTTGACCGGCGCGCGCGGCACAGGCAAGTCCTCCTTGGTGCGTGCCTGCTTGAATACTTACTGCCACCAGGGCCTGCGCCTGATCGAGGTGGACAAAGAAGATTTGGTCGATCTACCCGACATCGTGGACATCATCGCCCAGCGACCCGAAAAATTTCTGATTTTTTGCGATGACCTGAGCTTTGACCAAGGCGAGCCCGGCTACAAGGCGCTTAAATCGGTGCTCGACGGCTCGGTGTCCGAGACCTCGGCCAATGTGCTGATTTACGCCACTAGCAACCGGCGTCACCTCTTGCCCGAGTACATGGCCGAGAACCTGAGCTATACCCATACCGAAAGCGGCGAAGTGCATCCCGGCGAAGTGGTGGAAGAGAAGATTTCGCTTTCTGAGCGCTTTGGGCTTTGGGTGAGTTTTTACCCCTTTACCCAAGACGAGTACCTGCAAATCGTTGCCCAATGGCTCAGTGCCTTGGGTGTTCCGGCGCCCCAGGTGGCGCAGTGCCGTGCGGAGGCGCTGGTGTGGGCCTTGGAGCGGGGTTCGCGCAGTGGGCGTGTGGCCTGGCAGTTTGCCAAAGACTTCGCTGGGCGTCATGCGCTCTCTGGGGTCGAGAGCGCATGACGCAGTCCTTGCGCATTGCCGATCCAGACATTGCGCGCGAAGGTGGCACACAGCGCCCCGAAGTGCAGGTTGCCGTGGGCGTGCTGCTGCGGGCCGATGGCGCTTTCTTGCTGACCTCCCGGCCGGTAGGCAAGGCCTACGCAGGCTACTGGGAGTTCCCCGGCGGCAAAGTGGAGCCCGGTGAGTCCATCCAGCAGGCGCTGTGCCGTGAATTACAGGAAGAGCTTGGAATCCTGGTCACTGCTGCCACCTCGTGGAAGGTGGAGGTGGTAGATTATCCGCACGCTCTGGTGCGTCTGCACTTCTTCAAGGTGACAGCTTGGTCTGGCACGATGCAGATGCGCGAACAGCAAGCCGCCCGTTGGGAGACTTTGCCTGTCACAGCGAGCCCTATCCTGCCTGGAACCATACCGGTGTTGGAGTGGCTGGCCTTGGAGTCCGGACGCATCTAGCCGACCGTGTTGAGGTGTTGCGCACGACCACTTAGTGAACTGGGCCGTGTTCTGCTTGCATATCGTCCGGCTTGTCCGTGGCGGGCAGGCGAAACTCCTCGTTGGCCCAGGCGCCCAGATCAATGCCTTTGCAGCGTGCGCTGCAGAACGGGCGGTAGGGGTTGGAGGGCCCAAAAACGCTGATTCCTTTGCATGCCGGGCAGGTGACCCGCTTTTCAGTGGAGTGCGCCATCGACGGAAAAAAACATCAGGAACACAGCGTCATTTCAAATGCAATGTCAGCCGTGTTGGCGTGAATACGGTTGCCAGCCTCTTGGTGCACGAAGCGAATGGAGGCTACCAAGCGGTTGGCGCTGATTTCAGGTATGGCTCCCAAGGCGGGGTCCACCTTGAGTCGCAATAGCTGAAAGGTCCGCCCCTGCGGGAGGTTTTGCTGGAACTGGCCTCCCATCGCCACGATTTTTTGGGGCGAACCGGAGTCACGCAGCAATCCGAGCAGCACCTTGATGGCATCGGACAGGGGCAGCAGGGATTCCACCCAGCCGAAAAGGTCACTGCGGCGCTCGGCCGAAGGGTGGTGCTGCCAGGCGTAATAAGTTGGTAAGTCGAAATTACAAGTGCCGCCAGGGATGCTCGTGCGGCTGCGCACACTTTTGAGCCACTCGTTTTCCTCCAATGCGCGACCGAGTTTATTGGGCGCCTCATTGAGTTCGTCGCTTCTGGCAGTGAGCTGATCTATCAAGTTCTCAAGAATGTCGGCAGCAATATCCGGGTTCCCACGAAAACCCGCCATGATCTGCCGCTGGCGGTCGAGGTCTTTGAGTACGTCGGCTTTGAGCTCGGCGCGTGCGCTGACGCTCAATATCTCGAAGAGGGTCACCAGGGCGAAGTGGTGGTCCAGTTCATGGGGTCTGTCAATTAGGGTAAAAACCCGCCCAAACAGCTGCTCCAGTCGCAAGTAAGTGCGAATTCGTTCGTTAAAAGGGTATTCGTAGAGGATCACGCGCAATTTTCCAGTGGCGGGATCATAGCCCGAACTGCGCGCCCCACCGCGCCAATTCGTCGCCGATTTCATGAAGCGACTTGCCCTCATTGAAAATGACGGCATCTGCAGCCTCGCGGCGGCGGCGCCTGCTGCTCTGTGCATCAATAATGGTTTGAACCGCGCTGCGGGCAAGGCCACTGCGGCGCACAACGCGCTCTATTTGGGTTGCTTCCGTGCAATCAACGACCAAGATACGGTCCACCTTTTTGCGCCAGTGGCCCGACTCCACCAACAACGGGATATCCAATACCAGGCATCGCGCACCCTGCGCTTGCGCCCCTACCGTTTGCCGCGCAATCTCGTTGCCCACCAAGGGGTGCACGATATGCTCCAAACGCAATTTGGCAGCTGGGTCCGCGAACACCAGACTGCGCATCCAATCGCGGTCCAATGCACCATCGGCGGCGATGGCAGCCGACCCAAATGCTGCAAGGAGAGGACCGATGGCCGCGCCGCCGGCTGCGGTGACGCTGCGCGAGATTGCATCAGCATCAATCACTATCGCTCCAAGCTGGGCTAAGAGACCTGCGACTGTGCTTTTTCCGCTACCGATTCCGCCGGTCAGGCCGATTTTGACCATGCTATCAACGTAGAAACACATCCAAGGGAAATGCAAATGGTGCCCAGTCTCGCAACTTGTCAGGCCCCACCAGCATGGCAAGCAAGCCGGCGCCTGCCAGAAATGGACCAAAGGCGATAGGAATGTCCTTGTTCGCCAGCCGACCCGCAAGCAAGAGAAGGGCGCCAATGACCGATCCCACCAAGGAGGACAAAAGAATGAGCGCGAACAGGTATTCCACCCCAAACCACGCGCCCAGCGCCGCCAATAGCTTGAAGTCGCCGTTGCCCATGCCAATCTTGCCCCGCAGCAGGTAATACAGGCGAGTTACTGACCAGAGCGACATGTAGCCAAAGATGGCGCCATAAAGGCTCGAGGCCAGAGAAATGCCCCATCCGAGCAGCGACACCGAGATCCCTCCCCACAACAGCAGGTACGTGAGGTCATCGGGAAGCAACTGGGTGTCGAAATCGATCAGGAACAAAGAGATGAGCAGCGCTGCAAAAGCGCACCAGGCCAGCGCAACCCACGTGAGGCCGAAGTGCAGCACAGCAGCGGCGAAGAAAAACGCAGTGATCAGTTCGACCGCAGGGTAACGGATGGAGATGGGCGATTTGCAAGCGCTGCACTTGCCCGCAAGCGCCAGATAGCTCACCACGGGTATGTTCTCGTACCACCGTATGGGGTGGGCGCACACAGGGCAAGAAGAACGTGGCACCGCCAGATTATACGGCGTCTGTGGCGTTTCGGGGCTTCCAGACCACTCTTGGTAATCGCGCGCCCACTGCCGCTCCATCATCTTGGGCAGTCGAAAAATAAGCACATTCAAGAAGCTCCCGACCATGAGGCCGCCGAGGATGGCCCCTGCCAATGCGTAAGGAAAGTCGATCAAGGTCATACCATTTGTCCCATCTTGAAGATGGGCATGTACATGGCGACTACGATGCCGCCAATGATGCCGCCCAACACGACGATGATGATTGGCTCCATCAAACTTGAAATGCCCGCCACCATATCGTCAACTTCAGCTTCATAAAAGTCCGCTGCCTTGCCGAGCATGTAGTCAATTGAGCCCGACTCTTCACCAATGGCGCACATCTGCAGCACCATGGGGGGAAAGAGTTTGGAATGCGTCATTGCCGTTGTAAGGGAACCTCCGACCGAAACCTGCTGACGGATGCCAACAGTGGCCTGTGCATATTCGGCATTTCCCGCGGCGCCGCCCACCGCCTCGAGTGCTTCGACCATCGGGACGCCTGCCGCAAACATGGTTGCGAGCGTTCTGGTCCAGCGTGCGATGCAAGACTTTCGTACCAGAACTCCGAAAATTGGCAGACGCAACAGCAGTCGGTCGACGGATGCTTGCAGGCTCGTGCTGGTTCTCAACGCCCGCATAAACAGATAGCCGCCACCGCCCAAGCTGCCGAAAATGAGATACCAGTACTGCAGAAAAAACTCGCTCATGGCGATCACCAGCAATGTTGGCGCGGGCAATTCCCCCCCAAAAGATGAAAAAACCTCCTTAAAGGAGGGGATTACCCAAATCATGATGATGGTTACCACCGCAAAGGCGACCAACAAAACACTGGTGGGGTACATCAACGCAGATTTGATTTTGGATTTGACTGCTTCTATTTTTTCCATATAGGTTGCAAGTCGGTCTAGTAGCGAATCCAAAATACCCGCAGATTCCCCTGCCGCGACGAGATTGCAATAAAGATCACTGAACTGGTTAGGGTATTTTCTGAAGGCGCTACTCATCGAGGAGCCGGTTTCAATCTCGGCCCGAAGGTCGCTGATCAACTTGCCCAAAGAGGGATTGGGGTTACCCTGCCCGACAATATCGAATGCTTGGAGCAGCGGAACCCCTGCCTTCATCATGGTGGACAGTTGCCGGGTAAATATTGCCACCTCTTTGGGTTTAATAGGTTGTATGCGACCAGTACGACGCTTCTTTATCTTGAGAGGTTTGATGCCCTGGCGGCGAAGCATGGCCCGCACGATATTTTCAGCCACAGCGCGTGTTTCGCCATTGACCGCTCGTCCATTGCGGTCGGTGCCTTTCCACTCGAATACCGATTCCGCCGCGATATTTTTACGCCGCAAGGCTTCGGATTTTTGGATGGTCGCCATAGATAAGTGCGCTCGGTGGTATTTGCTATTCGTTGGTGACCGCCAGAACCTCTTCGAGCGAAGTCAGGCCCAGCTTGACTTTGTGCAGTCCGGAAGCCCGCAGCGACCGCACGCCCTCGCGCTCCGCCTGTGCGGCAATGTCCATGGAAGATCCGTCACGCAAAATGATTCGTTGGATTTCTTCGCTAATGGGCATCACCTGGTAAATACCTACCCGTCCCTTGTAGCCACTGTTGCAGGCGGCGCAACCCACCGGACGATAAGGCTTCCAACTGCCATCAAGTTGCTCGGCTTTGAAGCCAGCAGCCAGCAGCGTTTGCTCCGGCAGTTCGGTCGGCACTTTGCACTTGGCGCACAGGCGCCTGGCCAGGCGCTGCGCGGTGATCAAAATTACGCTCGAAGCAATATTGAAGGGCGCCACCCCCATATTGCGCAAGCGTGTCAGCGTGGTCGGCGCATCGTTGGTGTGCAAGGTCGATAAAACCATATGGCCAGTTTGCGCCGCTTTGATGGAAATATCGGCCGTTTCCAGGTCGCGAATTTCGCCCACCATAATGACGTCCGGATCTTGGCGCAGGAAGGATTTCAGCGCGACGGCAAAAGTCAGGCCTGCCTTTTCATTGACATTGACTTGGTTTACGCCGGGTAGATTTATTTCTGAAGGATCTTCAGCAGTCGCGATATTGACCCCGGGTTGATTGAGCAAGTTCAGACAGGTGTAAAGCGATACGGTTTTCCCGGATCCTGTCGGCCCTGTTACCAAAACCATGCCATAGGGCCGCTCAATGGCTTTGAGCAAACGGGATTTCTCTTGCTCCTCGTACCCCAGCGCGTCAATGCCGAGTTTCGCGCTGCTGGGATCCAAAATTCGGATCACAATTTTTTCACCAAACAATGTTGGCAGCGTGCTCACCCTGAAGTCGATGGTCTTGTCGCGCGACATCTTGAGCTTCATTCGCCCGTCTTGTGGCACCCTGCGTTCGGATATGTCCATGCGGGAAATGACTTTGATGCGGGAGGCCAATTTCTCTTTGATGCTGACGGGCGGCGTGTTGATTTCTCGCAGTTCACCGTCGATCCGAAAACGAACCCGGTAGGTGAATTCATACGGTTCGAAATGCAGATCGGACGCGCCCATGGCGTAGGCGTCAAACAGCATTTTTTGCAAAAACCGAACCACTGGCGCGTCTTCAATTTCACTGTCCAGACCGCCGGATTCATTTTCCCCCTCATTGATAATTTCTGGATTTTCTTCTTGAAACTCACTGTCCAAAAAGTTGGTAGAAAACTGCTCGGTTTGGTCGGCGAATCGCGCAGAGTTGACTTTGAAAAGTTTGTCAAACTCGACAATGACCCACTCGACCGTGGCCTGGGTTGCAAATTTAATCTTGTCCGCAGCCTCCCGGTTAGAGGGGTCGGCAGTGGCAACTACCAGTGTGTTTTGCCGTTTGCGCAACGCCAGCAATTGGTAATCGCGGCAGATTTTTTCATCCAAAAGATTGGGTGGCAGGCCGGCAATATCGATTGCGTCCAGATCTAGCAGCGGAGCGATAAAGGCCTTAGACAGGGTATGGGCCAGCGCGACCGAAGAGACGGCCCCGGAGTCCACCAACTCTGCAACATAGCTCTTTTTGCTGGCCTTGGAGCGTTGGTAGGCGGCCTCAGCTGTTTTTAGTTCTAAATTTCCAGCGGCTACCAGGGCCCGGCCAATGCCGGACAGTACGCCCGTACTGGAAAACTGGATGCTGTCGGAGAATTCCATGGCTACAAAAAGCGCCGTCCGAGTGCGTCTTTGCTCGATACCAGCGGCTCTGCGCCGTTGAGCGGCCAGGCGATGGCAAGCGCGGGATCGTTCCAGGCGATGCAGCGTTCGAACTCGGGGGCGTAGTAGTCGGTGGTTTTGTACAAGAATTCGGCAGACTCCGACAGGACCAAAAATCCGTGCGCCAGGCCCGGTGGAACCCAGAGCTGGCGCTGGTTGTCGGCTGATAGTATTTCGCCAACCCATTGCCCGTAAGTCGGTGACTGGGGGCGTATGTCTACCGCGACATCGAACACCTCTCCCGCCACAACCCGTACCAGTTTGCCTTGAGGCTTTTGTTCCTGGTAGTGCAGTCCGCGCAGAACGCCATGCGCTGATTTCGAATGGTTGTCCTGGACGAAGTTCAGGTCCAGGCCGGTCGCTTGCGCAAATGCACGGGCGTTGAAACTTTCAAAAAAGAACCCCCGGGCGTCGCCAAATACGCGGGGCTCAATCAACAAGACGTCAGGAATCGCGGTGGAGGTGGCTTTCATCAGTAGACTTTCTCTGTCAGCATGCGCAGCAGGTACTGGCCATAGCCTGACTTGGCCAGTGGCGCTGCCAGGCGCGTCAATTGGGCGTCGTCGATCCAACCGCTGCGCCAGGCGATCTCTTCGGGTGCGGCCACTTTCAGGCCTTGGCGGTTTTCAATCGTATGAATGAACTGGCTGGCTTCCAACATGGATTCATGGGTGCCAGTGTCGAGCCAGGCGTAGCCGCGCCCCATGGTTTGTACGTCCAGCGCGCCTTGTTCTAGGTACAGGCGATTCAGGTCGGTTATTTCAAGTTCTCCGCGCGCTGATGGTTGCACCTTCTTGGCGAGTTCAACGACTTTGCTGTCGTAAAAGTACAGGCCAGTAACCGCATAACGAGATTTAGGGTTGGCGGGCTTTTCCTCAAGGCTGATCGCCCTGCCGGCGGCGTCAAACTCCACCACGCCGTAACGCTCGGGGTCGTGCACCGCATAGGCAAATACCGTAGCGCCCTCGGTCTGCGCGCAAGCTGAACTCAACAGCGCCGCAAAATCATGTCCGTAGAAGATGTTGTCACCCAGTACCAGTGCGCTGGAAGCGCCGTTTAAAAAGGACTCACCAATCAGGAAAGCCTGTGCCAAGCCCTCTGGTGCCGCTTGCACTGCGTAGGACAGGTGCAGTCCCCACTGGCTGCCGTCGCCCAAGAGTTGCTCAAAACGTGGCGTGTCCTGGGGTGTAGAAATAATCAAGATCTCCCGTATGCCCGCCAGCAGCAGCGTACTCAAGGGGTAGTAAATCATGGGCTTGTCGTAAATGGGCAGCAGTTGTTTGCTGATCGCTTGGGTGGCAGGGTACAGGCGGGTGCCGGATCCGCCCGCCAGAACGATGCCCTTGCGCGCAGGGGTGTTGGACTTGTTCATGCCTTCTGGGTTCCTAAAGTTTCTTGCAGCATTCGTTGGACTCCCGTTTGCCAATGTGGCAAGTGTAGGGAGAAGGTGCTGCGCAGCCGTTCTGTGTTGAGCCGCGAGTTCAATGGTCGCTTCGCGGGGGTGGGGTAGTTCGCTGTGCTGGTTGGTAGTACCTGATCGGGCCCGGCCCTCAGTTCTACGCCTAAAAGGTGCGCCTGGCTGAGCACAAATTGCGCATACGCGCGCCAACTGGTTTCCCCCCCAGCAACACAGTGGTACGTGCCGGCCAGCGCCGGGTTGGCCATTGCTATGCGCAGGGCGTGCGCCGTGGTGTCGGCCAGCAGCTCCGCCGAGGTCGGCGCACCAATTTGGTCGTCGATCACGGTGAGTGATTCACGTTCTGCGGCCAACCGCAGCATCGTTTTGGCGAAATTGCCGCCGCGGGCCGCGTAGACCCAGCTGGTGCGAAAGTTCAGGTGGCGCGGGCATTGCGTAAGCAGACGTTCGCCTTCCAGCTTGGTACGTCCGTAGACGCTCAGCGGCGCGCATAAGTCGCCTTCCTGCCAAGCGACGCTGCCACTGCCGTCGAACACATAGTCCGTGGAGTAATGCACCAGCCAAGCGCCCAGACGTTGCGCTTCTGCGGCCAATAAGCCAGGTGCTACTGCGTTGATGGCGCGTGCTCTTTCGGGTTCGGTCTCGGCCCGGTCGACTGCGGTGTAGGCCGCCGCATTGACGATTATCTGGGGAGCTACCCGGCGTACCGTGTGTGCCAAAGCTTCTAAGTTACCCAGGTCGCCACACAGCGCGCCCTCACCTTGCGCAGGGCCTGAACCCAAGGCCACTACTTCGCCTAAAACAGACAGGCTGCGCTGCAACTCCCAGCCGACCTGTCCGTTACAACCCAAGAGCAATATTTTCACCGCAGCACCCGTCAGACCTGGGCGTATTGGGTGGCGACCCATTCGCGGTAGGCGCCGCTTTGCACTTGGGCTACCCATTGCGGGTGGTCTAGGTACCACTGCACTGTTTTGCGTATGCCCGTTTCAAACGTCTCAGTCGGCTTCCAGCCCAACTCTTGCTCAATTTTTCGGGCGTCGATTGCATAGCGGCGGTCGTGACCCGGTCTGTCCGTCACATAAGCGATCTGGCTCCGGTAAGACTGGCCGTCTGCGCGTGGCTTGAGTTCGTCCAACAGGTCGCACACGGTGTGGACGATGTCCAAATTGGGTTTTTCGTTCCAGCCGCCAATGTTGTAGGTCTCGCCGAGGCGTCCGCCTTGCAATACTTTGCGGATGGCGCTGCAGTGGTCCTTGACGTAGAGCCAGTCGCGTACTTGTTGACCGTCTCCGTACACCGGCAGCGGTTTGCCTGCCTGCGCATTGACGATCATTAAGGGGATGAGTTTTTCTGGAAAATGCAGCGGCCCGTAATTGTTCGAGCAATTGGTGGTCAGCACCGGTAGCCCATAGGTGTGGTGGTAAGCCCGGACCAAGTGGTCGCTGGCTGCTTTACTGGCGCTGTAAGGGCTGTTGGGCTCGTAACGGTGGGTTTCAGTGAAGGCGGCATCGTCGCTGGAAAGCGATCCATAGACTTCGTCGGTTGAGACGTGCAGAAAACGGAAATCGGCTTGGGCTTGAGGCTCCAGGGCACTCCAGAACGCGCGAACCTGCTCCAGTAGGTGAAAGGTGCCCACAATATTGGTCTGGATGAAGTCCCCAGGGCCGAGAATCGAGCGGTCCACGTGGCTTTCGGCAGCAAAGTTCAAGACGGCACGCGGGCGATGTTCTTTCAAAAGGCCTGCCACCAGCCCGGCGTCCCCGATGTCGCCTTGTACAAAGATATGGCGCGGATCGTTGGCCAGCTCGGCCAGATTGTGGACATTGCCGGCGTAGGTAAGCTTGTCGAGGTTGATGACGCGTTCGTCAGAAGCAGACAGCCAATCCAAAACGAAGTTACTGCCGATGAAGCCGGCGCCGCCGGTGATAAGAATGGTCATCTGGGGTCGGTCTGTTTAAAGTTGACGGGAACTTGCTTGATTCTCAAAGCGTTCATTATCACTTGCCCAGAACAGGAGCGCTCACGCACTTTAATACCTCGGCGGCCGAAGTAGGCCTGTCAAATCAGGGTAAACTCTAGGCCACATTGGAGCAATGCCAGGGCCATCAGGCACCAAGCGCTCCGAGTGACACAGCCGTCGTGGTGAAATTGGTAGACACGCTATCTTGAGGTGGTAGTGGCGAAAGCTTTGCGAGTTCGAGTCTCGCCGACGGCACCAAATCAATAATTCAAACCTTGCGCCGCCTTGCTCCTGTAGGGATTGCGCAAGTAATGGTGATCAGAATTTAGCCATGCGCATTGACCAATACCTTCCCGTCTTAATGTTCATTTTGGTTGGGGTTGGTGTTGGCATACTTCCCCAGGTTTTGGGCTATCTCTTGGGGCCGAACCGACCTGATGCGGCGAAAAATTCCCCTTACGAATGCGGTTTCGAGGCGTTCGAAGACGCCCGTATGAAGTTCGATGTGCGCTACTACCTTGTAGCCATTCTGTTCATTTTGTTCGACCTGGAAATTGCATTTTTGTTTCCCTGGGCCGTGTCCCTGAAGGAAATCGGCCCTACGGGCTTCTGGTCGGTAATGGTGTTCTTGGCGATTCTGGTCGTGGGTTTTGCCTACGAGTGGAAAAAAGGTGCCCTGGATTGGGAGTAGATGAATGATTGAAGGCGTCCTCAACGAAGGTTTTGTCACCACCAGTTACGACGCGGTGTCGAATTGGGCCAAAACTGGCTCCATCTGGCCCATGACTTTCGGCTTGGCCTGCTGCGCCGTGGAAATGATGCACGCCGCTGCCGCGCGTTATGACATCAGCCGCTTTGGCTCTGAGGTGTTTCGCGCCAGTCCGCGCCAGTCGGACTTGATGATTGTGGCGGGCACCTTGTGCAACAAAATGGCCCCCGCCTTGCGCAAGGTGTACGACCAAATGTCCGAGCCGCGCTGGGTAATCAGCATGGGCTCTTGCGCCAACGGCGGCGGTTATTACCACTACAGCTACTCCGTGGTGCGGGGTTGTGACCGCATTGTGCCGGTGGATGTTTACGTTCCCGGCTGCCCGCCTACTGCGGAAGCCTTGATTTACGGTATTTTGCAGCTGCAGCAAAAAATCCGCCGCACCGAAACCATTGCCCGGGCCTGAGCACCGATATGACTGAATTTTCTGTTCGTCCCGAAGACACCCAGGCGGCCGTGGTGCGCGCGCTGGGAGATAAAGTCAAGCGCGTTTCTTTGGACCTGGGTGAAGTCCAGGTGCTGGTTTCAGCCCATGAATACCACGCTGCGGCGCTTTTGCTGCGCGACGCCCCGGGCTGTCAGTTTGAGCAAATGATAGACCTGTGCGCTGTGGACTATTCTGATTACGGCAGTGCGGGATATCAAGGCCTGCGCTACTGCGTGGTGGTGCATTTGTTATCAGTTAGCTTGAACCAGCGCGTGCGGCTCAAGGTGTTTGCGCCGGACGACGACATGCCGATAGTGGACTCGATCAACGACGTCTGGAATTCAGCCAACTGGTTTGAGCGCGAGGCTTTTGATTTGTTCGGCGTGGTGTTTGAAGGGCACGATGACCTGCGCCGCATCCTCACCGACTACGGCTTTATCGGCCACCCGTTTCGCAAAGACTTTCCCACCACCGGCCATGTGGAAATGCGCTACGACGCCGAGCAGGCGCGCGTGGTCTACCAGCCGGTGACCATCGAGACCCGCGAAATCACCCCGCGCATCATCCGGGAAGACAAATACGGAGGCCTGCACTAGGCACAGTTTGCATGGCTGAAATCAAGAACTACACCCTGAACTTTGGACCCCAGCATCCGGCGGCGCACGGCGTGCTGCGCCTGGTGCTGGAGCTCGATGGCGAAGTGATCCAACGTGCCGATCCGCACATCGGACTCTTGCACCGCGCCACCGAAAAGCTCGCTGAGACCAAGACCTATATGCAGGCCTTGCCGTACATGGACCGGCTTGATTACGTGTCCATGATGTGCAACGAGCACGCCTACTGCCTGGCCATTGAAAAGTTGTTGGGCATTGAGGTGCCAGTGCGCGCGCAGTACATCCGTGTGATGTATGCGGAGATTACACGCTTGCTCAACCACCTGATGTGGCTGGGTTCACACGGCAATGACTGTGGCAGCTCCACCATCCTCATTTACACCTTCCGGGAACGCGAAGACCTGTTTGATATGTACGAGGCCGCCAGCGGCGCGCGCATGCACGCGGCCTACTTCCGCCCGGGCGGTGTGTACCGCGACCTGCCGGACACCATGCCCCAGTTCAAGGCCAGCCGCGTGCGCAACGCCAAGGGCGTGGCCGAGCTCAACAAGAACCGCCAAGGCTCGCTGCTTGACTTTATCGGTGACTTCACCCAGCGCTTTCCAAAATGCTTGGAGGAATACCACACGCTGCTGACCGACAACCGCATCTGGAAGCAGCGCACCGTCAACATCGGCATCGTGACGCCAGAGCGTGCGCTCAACATGGGCTTTACCGGCCCGATGCTGCGCGGCTCGGGTATCGCCTGGGACCTGCGCAAAAAGCAGCCCTATGACGTGTATTCGCAGTTGGACTTTGACATTCCTGTCGGCAAAACCGGTGATGTGTACGACCGCTATTTGGTGCGCATGGAAGAAATGAAGCAGTCCAACCACATCATCGCGCAGTGCGTGAAGTGGTTGCAGGCCAACCCCGGCCCGGTGATTACCGACAACCACAAGGTGGCGGCGCCTTCGCGCGAGGAAATGAAAAACAATATGGAAGGCTTGATCCACCACTTCAAGCTGTTTACCGAGGGCTTTCACGTGCCCCAGGGCGAGGCTTATGCGGCGGTGGAACACCCAAAAGGCGAGTTTGGCATCTACATCGTCAGCGACGGTGCCAACAAGCCCTACCGCCTGAAGATTCGTCCACCGGGCTTTGCCCATTTGGCTGGTCTCAATGAAATGGCCAAAGGCCACATGATTGCTGACGCGGTGTCCATCATTGGCACCATGGACATTGTTTTTGGAGAGATTGACCGATGATCTCGGACGCCACCAAAGCGCGCTTCGACCGCGAAGTTGCCAAGTTTCCTGCGGACCAAAGACAGTCTGCGGTAATGGCATGCCTGGCCATCGTGCAGCAGGAGCTCGGCTGGGTCAGCCCCGAGAGCGAACAGGCGGTTGCCTCGCATCTGGGCATGGCGCCCATGGCGGTGCACGAGGTCACCACCTTCTACAACATGTACAACCAAAAGCCGCTGGGGAAATACAAGCTCAACGTCTGCACCAATTTGCCCTGCCAACTGCGCGGTGGCGCGCAAGCCCTGGCGCATCTGGAGCACAAGCTTGGCATCCATGCCGGGCAAACCACGGCCGACGGCCTGATCACCCTGCAACCCAGCGAATGCCAGGGCGCTTGCGCCGATGCTCCGGTGCTGCTGGTCAACGACCGCACCATGTGCAGCTTTATGAGCAATGACAAATTGGACCAGTTGATTGACGGCCTGAAGGCAGCGGAGGGCGCGCTGTGAACGTTGACCAACTGCTGTCTCAATTCCAGGCCACCGGCTTGGAGTCGTCCTTTCACGGGCGCCACATTGCGCCGCAAATCATGGCCGACCTGAACGGCACCAATTGGGGCTTAGAGGATTACGTTGCGCGCGGTGGTTACGCTGCATTGCGCAAAATCTTGGGCAAAGACGGCGGCGAAGGCCTGACCCAAGACCAGGTGATTGCCACGGTCAAAGAGTCGGGTTTGCGCGGGCGCGGTGGCGCGGGTTTCCCGACCGGACTGAAGTGGAGCTTTATGCCGCGCCAGTTCCCGGGCCAAAAATACCTGGTCTGCAATTCGGACGAAGGCGAACCGGGCACGTGCAAAGACCGCGACATCATGCAGTTCAACCCGCACGCGGTGATTGAAGGCATGGCGATCGCCGCTTTTGCCATGGGCATCAACGTGGGCTACAACTACATCCACGGCGAAATTTTCCAGACCTACGAGCGCTTCGAAGCCGCCTTGGAACAAGCGCGCGCTGCGGGCTACCTGGGTGATGCGATCATGGGCAGCAGCTTTAACTTTCAGCTGCACGCCAGCCACGGCTTTGGCGCCTATATTTGCGGTGAAGAAACCGCCTTGCTGGAGTCGCTCGAAGGCAAAAAAGGCCAGCCGCGCTTCAAGCCGCCGTTCCCCGCCAGCTTTGGCCTGTACGGCAAACCGACCACCATCAACAACACCGAAACCTTTGCGGCAGTCCCCTGGATTATTCGCAACGGCGGCGCGGCCTATCTGGCCTGCGGTAAACCGAATAACGGCGGCACCAAGATTTTCTCGGTCAGCGGTGACGTGGAGCGTCCGGGCAATTACGAAATCCCCATGGGAACGCCTTTTTCCAAGTTGCTTGAACTTGCGGGCGGCGTGCGCACCGGGCGCCAACTGAAGGCCGTGATCCCTGGCGGATCGTCAGCCCCCGTGCTGCCCGCCGGTGTGATGATGGACGTCACCATGGATTACGACTCGATCGCCAAGGCTGGCTCCATGCTGGGCTCAGGCGCTGTGATCGTGATGGACGACTCGCGCTGCATGGTCAAAGCGCTGCAACGCCTGTCTTATTTCTACTCGCACGAATCCTGCGGTCAGTGCACGCCTTGCCGCGAAGGCACGGGCTGGTTGTGGCGCATGGTCGACCGCATCGAAAACGGCCACGGCCGCGCCAGCGACCTCGACATGCTCGACAGCGTGGCCGGCGACATCATGGGCCGCACCATTTGCGCCCTGGGCGACGCAGCGGCCATGCCGGTGCGCGGCATGCTCAAGCACTTCCGCGACGAATTTGTTTACCACGTGGAGCACAAGACCTGCGTGGTCGGCGCTTACGTTTGATCGGCATCACACCATGGTTGAAATCGAACTCGACGGCAAGAAGGTAGAGATTCTGGAAGGCAGCATGGTCATGCATGCGGCCGAGAAAGCGGGCACCTACATTCCCCATTTCTGCTACCACAAGAAGCTCAGCATTGCCGCCAACTGCCGCATGTGCCTGGTGGACATTGAAAAAGCCCCCAAGCCCATGCCCGCCTGCGCCACGCCGGTCACCCAAGGCATGGTGGTGCGTACCAAGACCGACAAGGCCATCAAGGCGCAGCAGTCGGTGATGGAGTTTTTGCTCATCAACCACCCGCTGGACTGCCCGATTTGCGACCAGGGTGGCGAATGCCAGTTGCAAGACTTGGCGGTAGGCTATGGCGGGTCCAACTCTCGCTACGCCGAAGAAAAGCGCGTAGTCGCGGTCAAAGACGTGGGCCCGCTGATCAGCATGCAGGAAATGAGCCGCTGCATTCATTGCACCCGCTGCGTGCGCTTTGGCCAGGAAGTGGCCGGCGTCATGGAGCTAGGCATGTCCAACCGGGGAGAGCATTCCGAGATCGAGACCTTTCTCGGCCAGACCATTGACTCTGAGCTTTCGGGCAACATGATTGACATTTGCCCGGTGGGCGCGCTGACCAGCAAGCCTTTCCGCTACAGCGCCCGCACCTGGGAGCTTTCGCGCCGCAAGTCCATCAGCCCGCACGACTCGACCGGCGCCAACCTCATCGTCCAGGTGAAAAATCAGCAGGTAATGCGCGTTGTGCCATTGGAAAACGAAGCTGTCAACGAATGCTGGATAGCCGACCGCGACCGTTTTTCCTACGAGGCGCTGAATTCTTCCGAGCGACTGACCTCGCCCATGATCAAGCATGGCGGCAAGTGGGTCGATGTGGACTGGCAAACGGCCTTGGAGTACGTGGCCAATGGCCTGAAGCAAATCAAGAGCAACCATGGCGCCGCTGCCGTTGGCGCTCTGGTCAGCCCGCACAGCACGCTCGAAGAGTTGCACCTCGCGGGCCAACTGGTGCGGGGTATGGGCAGCGAAAACATCGATTACCGCCTTCGCAACGCCGATTTCACGTCTACTGACGGCGTGCGTTACCTTGGCGTGCCGATAGCATCCCTGACCACTTTGCAGCGCGTGCTCGTGGTGGGCTCGAACTTGCGCAAAGACCATCCCTTGTTTGCCCAGCGCATTCGCCAGGCCGTCAAGGCGGGTGGCGCGCTCAGCGTGCTTGGCGCGAGCGCCAGCGACTGGGCGATGCCTGTGGCCAATGCAATTGTTGCCCCGGCCGCAGAGTGGCTGGCCAGATTGCAAAGCGTAGCCGGTGCCGTGGCCGAACTGGCACAACTGCCTTCGCCTTATCCGCAGGCCGCAACTCCCCAGGCGATGGCTATTGCCAAGTCGCTCATGGGTGGCGAGCGCAAAGCGGTGTTGCTAGGGAACGCAGCGGCGCATCACAGCCAAGCATCGGCGCTGCTGTCAGTGGCCAACTGGATTGCGCAACATACCGGTGCCACTGTGGGTTATCTGACCGAGGCAGCGAACACCGTTGGCGCCCAGTTCGTCCACGCCACACCCGGCGTTGGCGGCTTGCACGCGGGGCAGATGTTGGGCGGCGCGCTCAAAGCGGTCCTCTTGGTTAACAACGAACCCGAATTTGACAGCGCCCCCGGCGCCCACGCCGTGAGTACGTTGGCGAAAGCCGAAATGGTAGTCAGCCTGAGCCCCTTCAAGGCCAACATGGGCTGCGCCGATGTGCTGCTGCCAATCGCACCGTTTAGCGAGACACCGGGCACGTTTGTGAATGCCGAAGGGCGGGTGCAAAGTTTCCATGCGGTGGTCAAACCGCTGGGCGACGCGCGCCCGGCCTGGAAAGTACTGCGGGTCTTGGGCAATATGATGAAGGTCGAGGGCTTTGACTTCGAGTCCTCACAAGACGTGCTGGCGGCGATTTTTGGTGGCGCAGCGCCGGAGTTTGTGCCGCAGGCGCGTTTGAACAACGCCTGCAACGCCCCGTTTGAGGGAGCGTACAACGGCGCCGAGCCTTGTGTTGCGCGGATTTACCAGCTCGATTCCCTGGTGCGCCGCGCCACTTCCCTGCAAATGACGGCCGACGCCCGCGTCGTGTCCGACGCAGTGGCGCAAGGAGCTTTGGCATGATCGACGCGCTCTTTAATGGTGGTTTGCATTTGTCATCCCAGACCTGGTGGACGGCGGTGGCCTGGCCTGTGCTGTGGACCTTGCTCAAGATCGTGGTGGTGTTGCTGCCGCTCATGGGCGCGGTGGCTTACCTGACGCTGTGGGAGCGCAAGTTTCTGGGTTGGATGCAGGTGCGTATTGGCCCCAACCGGGTTGGCCCCTGGGGCTTGCTGCAGCCGATTGCCGATGCGCTCAAGCTGCTGACCAAAGAAATTTTGGTTCCCGCTGCGGCCAATAAAGGACTGTTTTTCATCGGCCCGATTTTGACCATCATGCCCGCACTGGCCGCTTGGGCAGTGGTGCCGTTTGGGCCTGACGTGGCCCTGGCCAACGTCAACGCCGGACTGCTGTTTGTCATGGCCATCACGTCCATGGAAGTTTATGGCGTGGTGATTGCGGGTTGGGCGTCGAACTCCAAGTACGCGTTTTTGGGTGCGCTACGCGCGTCCGCCCAGATGGTGAGCTATGAGATCGCCATGGGTTTTTGCCTGGTCATCGTGCTCATGATTACCGGCAGCATGAACATGACTGACATCGTCATGGCGCAGGCCAAGGGAACGTTTGCGTCCCAGGGCGTGGGCGTGTTGTCCTGGAACTGGCTGCCGCTGCTGCCGATTTTTGTGGTCTATGTGATCTCTGGTATGGCCGAGACCAACCGCCACCCGTTTGACGTGGTCGAGGGCGAGGCCGAAATCGTGGCTGGACACATGGTGGAGTATTCCGGCATGTCTTACGCCATGTTTTACCTGGCCGAGTACGCCAATATGTGGCTGGTGTCCATTTTGGCCGCCATCATGTTTCTGGGCGGCTGGTTGTCGCCCTTGGCTGCATTGGACTGGATTCCAGGCGGCATCTGGTTGGGCCTCAAAACCTGCTTGGTGGTCAGCTTCTTTATTTGGGTGCGCGCCACTTTCCCCCGCTTTCGCTACGACCAAATCATGCGTTTGGGCTGGAAAGTATTTATCCCCGTCACCTTGGTGTGGTTGGTGGTTGTTGGGGTCTGGATGCAGACGCCCTTGAGTATCTGGAAGTAAGAGACAGACATGGCTTCAAACAATGTGGCTTACAAGCCGCCAGCTTTTTCGCTGCGGGACTTTCTCTACAGTTTCTTGCTGGTGGAGTTGCTCAAGGGCCTGGCCCTGACGATGCGCTACGCGTTTCGCCCCAAGTTCACGGTGCAATTCCCGGAGGAAAAAACACCGCTCTCTCCCCGTTTTCGGGGTCTCCACGCGCTGCGCCGGTATGAAAACGGCGAAGAACGTTGCATTGCCTGCAAACTGTGCGAAGCCGTGTGCCCAGCCATGGCTATCACGATTGAGTCGGATGTGCGCGACGACGGCTCGCGCCGCACCACGCGTTATGACATTGACCTGACGAAGTGCATTTTTTGCGGCTTTTGCGAAGAGAGCTGCCCGGTGGACTCGATTGTGGAAACGCACATTCTGGAATACCACGGCGAAAAGCGCGGTGACCTGTATTTCACCAAAGACATGCTGCTGGCCGTGGGCGACCGCTACGAGACCGAAATTGCAGCCGCCAAGCAGGCCGATGCCAAGTACCGCTGATCGGTCGCACGAAAGATGTTGAATATGAGTGTCACAACCGGTCTGTTTTACGTTTTCTCGGCGGTTTTGCTGTTCGCCGCCTTTCGCGTCATTACCGCGCGCAACCCGGTACACGCAGCGCTGTTTTTGGTGCTGACCTTTTTCCAGGCCTCTATGGTCTGGATGCTGCTCAAGGCTGAGTTCCTGTCGATTACCTTGGTGCTGGTGTACGTGGGCGCGGTCATGGTGCTGTTCTTGTTCGTGGTGATGATGATGGACATCAATGTCGAGAATCTGCGCGTGGGTTTCTGGAACCACTTCCCATTGGCGGCTGGTGTTGGGGTGGTTATCGCGCTGGAAATGGCGGCTGTCTTGATGGGTGGATTCCGCGTCATCGATGACCCCAACGCAGTATCCGATGTTGCAGGTGGCCTGTCCAACACCCAGCAGCTGGGTAAATTGATCTACACCGAGTACCTGTACCCATTAGAAATTGCCGCCGCAATCCTGCTGGTGGCCATGATTGCCGCCATTGCACTCACGCTGCGCGCGCGCAAAGACAGCAAGTACGTGAGCCCGGGTGACCAAGTGCGTGTCAGAGCGGCGGACCGGATGACGGTGCTGAAAATGTCCGCCAGCCAGGTGGCCCCGGTACCGGTGGTGGAAGACGCTGCGCAGACGGAGACAAAAGCATGACACTGACCCTCGGACATTTTCTATCGCTGGGCGCCATGTTGTTTGCGCTCTCGGTGGTCGGTATTTTCCTGAACCGGCGCAATCTGATCGTGCTGCTCATGGCCATTGAGCTGATGCTCTTGGCGGTCAATACCAACTTTGTCGCCTTTTCCCATTACCTGAACGACATGCACGGCCAAGTGTTCGTGTTTTTCATTCTGACGGTGGCGGCTGCCGAATCGGCCATCGGTCTGGCGATTCTGGTGCTGTTGTTCCGCAGCAAGTCCAGCATCAGCGTGGACGAACTCAATACGCTCAAGGGTTGAAAACAAGATGAGTCAAACCCTCAGTGCAGCCACGCTGCTTGTTGTGCCCATGGCGCCCCTGGTGGGCGCCGTGTTGGCTGGTATTTTTGGCACCCAATTTGGCGGCAACTGGATAGGGCGCAAAGTTGCGCATTCGTTGACCATTGGCGGTGTGCTGCTGGCATTTGTTCTTTCAGCCTTAACACTGCAAAGCGTGGTGCAAGACGGTGCCCGCCTGAACGAGACGCTTTACACCTGGATGGTGGTGGGCGGCTTGAAGATGGAAATCGGCTTCATGGTCGATGGTCTGACCGCGATGATGATGTGCGTGGTGACCTTTGTCTCGCTCATGGTGCACCTGTACACCATCGGCTACATGGACGAGGACGAGGGCTACAACCGATTCTTCGCTTACATCTCGCTGTTTACCTTTGCGATGCTGATGCTGGTGATGAGCAACAACATGCTCCAACTGTTCTTTGGCTGGGAGGCCGTTGGCCTGGTGTCGTATCTGCTGATCGGCTTTTGGTTCAACAAGCCAAGCGCGATTTTTGCCAATATGAAGGCCTTTTTGGTCAACCGCGTGGGCGACTTTGGCTTTATCTTGGGCATTGGCCTGCTGGCGGCTTATACCGGCACGTTGAACTACGCGGAAGTGTTTGGCAAGGCGTCCGAACTCACCGCGCTGGTGCTACCTGGCACTGACTGGATGCTGGTCACTGTGATTTGCATCTGCCTGTTCATTGGTGCCATGGGCAAGTCGGCCCAGTTTCCCTTGCACGTCTGGTTGCCTGATTCCATGGAAGGCCCGACCCCGATTTCGGCTTTGATCCACGCAGCGACCATGGTGACCGCAGGTATCTTCATGGTGGCACGCATGTCGCCGCTTTTTGAGTTGTCGGATACGGCGCTGAACTTCATCTTGGTCATTGGCGCGATAACCGCCTTGTTCATGGGCTTTTTGGGCATCATCCAGAACGACATCAAGCGCGTTGTGGCGTATTCCACGCTGTCGCAGCTCGGCTATATGACCGTGGCGCTGGGTGCGTCGGCCTATTCAGTGGCGGTGTTCCACCTGGTGACGCACGCGTTTTTCAAGGCTTTGCTGTTTTTGGGCGCTGGTTCGGTCATCATGGGCATGCACCACAACCAGGACATCCGCTGGATGGGCGGCGTGCGCAAATACATGCCGATTACCTGGATCACCTCCTTGCTCGGGTCTTTGGCGCTGATTGGTACGCCATTTTTCTCCGGCTTCTATTCCAAGGACAGCATCATTGAAGCCGTGGCCGAGAGCCATCTGCCCGCCGCTGGTTTCGCCCATTTCGCGGTCTTGGCCGGGGTGTTTGTCACGGCGTTCTACTCGTTCCGCATGTACTTTCTGGTCTTCCACGGCAAAGAGCGCTACGACCAAAACCCGGACGCGCACCACGATGCTGACCACGTCGGCGACCACCATGACGCCCACGGCCACCATGACGCGCACGCCGTGCCACACGAGTCGCCCTGGGTGGTGTGGGTGCCATTGGTGATGCTGGCTGTTCCCTCTGTGGTGATTGGTTTCATGACCATTGAGCCCATGCTGTTTGGCGAGTTCTTCAAGGACGCTATCGTGGTCAACGCCGACAAGCATCCGGTGATGCAAGAACTGGGCGAGGCCTTCCACGGACCGGTAGCAATGGCGGTTCACGCGCTCACTTCGGCCCCGTTTTGGCTCGCCCTGGGCGGTGTGGTGACGGCTTGGTATATGTACTTGGTCAACCCGGCGGTGCCTGCGGCCTTGGCCCGCGTGCTGCGGCCCCTTGTGGTTTTGCTGGAAAACAAGTATTTCATCGACTGGATCAACGAAAACATCTTGGCGCGTGGCGCGCGCCTCCTGGGAACCGGCCTTTGGAAGGGAGGCGACCGCATACTGATTGATGGCTTGTTGGTCAACGGCTCATGGAAGCTGGTGGCTTGGATTTCTGGGCGTGTGCGTCAGCTCCAGTCCGGCTACCTGTACCACTATGCGCTGGCCATGATTTTGGGGATTTTTGTGCTCATGACGTATTTCGTTTGGCTCAACAAGTAAGGAATAAGAAAAATGGGATTGTTGAGCCTTGCTATTTGGATGCCGATTGCCTTTGGCATCGTCTTGCTCGCTTTTGGGCGCGACGAGCATGCCACGGCGGTACGTTGGTTGGCCCTGGTCGGGGCGGTTGCGAGCTTTTTGGTTACCTTGCCGCTGTACGCCGGATTTCAGCTGGGTACCGCCGACATGCAGTTTGTCGAGAACACGGGCTGGATCCAGCGCTTTAACGTCAACTACCACCTGGGTGTAGACGGAATTTCCTTTTGGTTTGTGCTGCTGACAGCCTTCATCAATGTGGTGGTCGTTATTGCCGGATGGGAAGTGATTACCCGCAAGGTCAACCAGTACATGGCCGCCTTTTTGATTCTGTCGGGCCTGATGATCGGCGTTTTCAGCGCGCTCGACGGTTTGCTGTTTTACGTGTTTTTTGAAGCCACGCTGATCCCGATGTACCTGATCATCGGTATTTGGGGCGGCCCGAACAAGATCTATGCTGCGTTCAAGTTCTTCCTGTACACCTTGCTCGGTTCGCTATTGACGCTCGTTGCACTGATTTACCTTTATATCCAGTCTGGTGGCAGCTTTGACATCGCGGGGTGGCATGCCCTGCCGCTGAGTAAGCTGGAGCAGACCGCGCTGTTCTTCGCATTTTTCGCGGCCTTTGCCGTCAAGGTGCCCATGTGGCCGGTACACACCTGGTTGCCCGATGTGCACGTGGAGGCCCCCACGGGTGGCTCGGCGGTGCTGGCGGCCATCATGCTCAAGCTCGGTGCCTACGGATTTTTGCGCTTTTCCCTGCCGATCGCGCCCGACGCAGCGCATGAGTGGGCCTGGCTAATGGTTGCGCTGTCCCTGATCGCCGTGGTCTATGTCGGACTGGTGGCTTTGGTTCAGCAGGACATGAAAAAACTGGTGGCCTATTCGTCGGTGGCGCACATGGGTTTTGTCACCCTGGGCTTCTTTATATTCATTGACCTCGGCGTGTCCGGCGGTCTGGTGCAAATGATCGCCCACGGATTTGTCTCTGGTGCGATGTTCCTTTCGATTGGCGTGTTGTACGACCGCGTGCACTCGCGCGAGATCTCCAGCTATGGCGGCGTAGTCAACACCATGCCTAAATTTGCGGCCTTTTCTTTGCTGTTTGCCATGGCCAATTGCGGCCTGCCCGGCACCGCAGGCTTTGTCGGCGAGTGGATGGTGATTTTGGCGGCGGTCAAGTTCAACTTCTGGATTGGCTTCTGCGCTGCCAGCGCGCTGATTTTTGGCGCGGCTTACACCCTTTGGATGTTCAAACGCGTGTACCTCGGCCCGGTGGCCAATAAGCACGTCAAAGAACTCAGCGACATCAATGCCCGCGAGTTCGTGATGCTGTCTCTGTTGGCGGTGGCTGTCTTGTGGATGGGTGTGAATCCCAAACCTTTCACCGATGTGATGGATGCATCGGTGACCGAATTGCTCCGACACGTAGCAGTGTCCAAGCTGAACTAATACCTGCTGACTTGAGAAACGAAACATGATGGACCAGATCAGTTGGATTGCGGTATTTCCTGAGGCGCTGTTGCTGGTGATGGCCTGTGTCATCGCCTTGGTGGATCTGCGTCCCCAGGGACCCTTGCGTGGGCTCACTTTCGCCTACACCATGGCGACACTCGCTGTGATTGCTGCGGTGGAAGGTTTCTATGCCAGCACCGGTCTCACGCTGTACGGCTTTGGGAATATGGTAGTTGCCGACACCATGGCGGCTTGGCTCAAGTGTTTTGCCACCCTGGCGGTCATGGTAACCATGGTTTACGGCCGGCCTTACTCAGCGGCGCGTGACATGTTGCGTGGTGGCGAGTTGTTTACCTTGGGCATGTTCGCGCTCTTGGGCATGTTCATCATGATCTCGGGCAACAACTTCATCATTATTTACATGGGTCTTGAGCTGCTTACTCTGTCAAGTTACGCCCTGGTGGCCTTGCGCCGAGATCATGAATCTGCCGTCGAGGCTGCTATGAAGTATTTTGTGCTGGGTGCAATGGCCTCAGGCTTTTTGCTGTACGGGATGTCGATGCTCTACGGCGCTACCGGTTCGCTGGACATCAACGCGGTGTTCAAAGCGATCGTTTCGGGGCAGGTACGCCACCAGGTACTGATTTTTGGACTGGTTTTTATTGTGGCCGGTCTGGCTTTCAAATTGGGTGTGGTGCCGTTTCACATGTGGATACCTGACGTTTACCAAGGTGCTCCGACCGCCATCACGCTGATGATCGGTGGCGCACCCAAGTTGGCTGCTTTTGCTATCACTATGCGCCTGCTGGTCGAAGGAATGCTGCCCCTGGCGATCGACTGGCAGCAGATGCTGATGGTGCTGTCGATTGCCTCGCTGTTTATCGGCAATATGGCGGCTATTGCACAGACCAATCTCAAGCGCATGCTGGCGTTTTCCACGATTTCGCAAATGGGATTTGTGCTCATCGGCGTGATGTCCGGGGTTGTCAATGGCAATACCGTCACCGCCGCTAACGCCTACAGTTCAGCTATGTTCTATGTAATCACCTATGTGCTGACCACCTTGGCGGCCTTCGGTGTCATCATGCTGCTGGCCCGCGATGGCTTCGAGAGTGAAGAAATTGCCGACTTTGCCGGTTTGAACCAAGTCAGCCCACTGTACGCTGGCGTGATGGCCGCATGCATGTTCTCTATGGCCGGCATTCCCCCCATGGTCGGGTTTTATGCCAAGTTGTCGGTCTTGCAGGCCTTGCTGGTGTCTGGCCAGCCGACGCAGATCGGCATGGCGGTTTTTGCGGTCATGATGTCGCTCGTGGGCGCGTTCTACTACCTGCGCGTAGTGAAAGTGATGTATTTTGACGCCCCGTTGACGGCCAGTCCGGTGGTGGGCAGCAACGGCGTGCGTGTAGTCTTGGGCGTGAACGGTGCCTTGGTACTGCTCTTGGGTATCTTTCCAGCCGGGCTGATGGCATTGTCGGCGCAGTCTGTGCTCCAGATGCTCGGTACTTGAGCTCGGTTTGCGGCTTAGCCAGGGTCTGGCCATGTCTTCTGCCTTGACGGACGCCCATTTGCGAGAAACCTGCAACTCCAGCCAGGAGTTGTTCAAAGGTAAATTCCTTCACGCCTTCCGTGATGAAGTAACGCTGCCAGACGGTACGCTCGCCAGCCGCGAATATGTTGTGCATCCGGGTGCTGTGATGGTCATTCCCATGGACACAGACCCGGCTGGTAACGTGCGGCTGGTGCTGGAGCGCCAGTTTCGCTACCCCGTGGGCGCGGTGATGGTTGAGTTTCCTGCCGGAAAGCTGGATGCCGGTGAGGCCGTGTGGGCCTGCGCCCAGCGCGAATTGCTGGAAGAAACCGGTTACCGCGCGAGAGAGTGGGCGCGTGCGGGGATCATGCATCCCGTTATTTCTTATTCGACCGAGTTCATCGAAGTCTGGTTTGCTCGCGGCTTAACGGCGGGCCCACGGGCGCTCGACCAGGGTGAATTTCTGGACGTCTTCACCGCCAGCCCACAGGAACTCCTGCAATGGTGTTGTGATGGGCAGGTGACTGACGCCAAGACCTTGGCGGGAACATTGTGGCTACAAAACGTGCTCTCCGGTGCCTGGAAGCTCAATTGGCTGACCTGGCCATGAAAGTATTAGACCTTCAATGTGGGCAGGGCCATCCTTTTGAAGGCTGGTTTGCATCAGAGGAAGATTTTTTGTCCCAAAAGGACAGGTCATTGCTGCACTGCCCGGTATGTGGCGACGTGCAAGTGCTAAAAAAACCCAGCGCGCCGCGGCTGAACTTGTCCGGTGTGCACTCCTCCACAGCGCAAAATCCAGACGCTCCCCGGGACGAGATCGCGCTAGCGCATCCAAAGCACGCGGACCTGCTGACAGCCTGGCTAGAAATATCGCGCAAGCTGCTTTCCAGCACGACCGACGTCGGGGACCGCTTTGCCGAAGAAGCCCGCAAAATTCATTACGGAGATGCGCCGCAACGCGCCATTCGTGGCCAGGCCACGGCCCATGAAACGCGTGAATTGCTGGAGGAGGGCGTCGCAGTGCTTCCGCTGCTGCTGCCCGAATCTTCAAAGACTACCTTGCAATAAGCACCCAAAGGTATTACGAGGGAACGCGGCACAAGGATGCAAAGGCCGCCAGCTGAGCGTTCGCGCCATGGAGCCCCCTTGGCATGCAATGTGCGTGCATCCTGCAGGCCATTTTCAACCGTGTCTTTAGGAGCGTTATGTCCCAATACCTTGCCCGATTTGTCGCCCTATTCATCGCCACCTTCACGTTCGTGGCCTTAGCCTCAGCGGCCACACCGGTTCGAATTGCTTTCGTGGACTCCGGGAACACCGGGCGAAGCATGACGGCAGCCGCTTTGGCACAGCGTTGGGCCGCGCAGCATGGCACCAACGTGGCGGTGATTTCGCGCGCAGTTAATCTCAATCCTTATAACGTGGTGCCAGGGCAGGAGTTCGTGAAGTTGATGGCACCTTTGGGTATCGATGTAACTGCTCACCGTGCCGCGCAGTTTGACAAAAGTGTGGTCCTTTTCTCTGACTTGATCTTGGTAATGACTCCCGCACACCGCGATCGCATCCTGTCCGAGTTTCCTGAGGCCAAAACCAAGGTCGTTTTGCTGTCCGAATACGCCACAGGCCAAGCCGTAGAAGTGCTTGATGCGTATGGCCAATCACCCGAGTTTTATGCCAAAGTGTTTCAGCAGATTAGCGATCTGGTGCCGCAGGTCATGGAAAAGTTGCCTAAAAAATAAGCTGCTTGATGACTGCGGCGCAATGGCTGCGCATTCAGCCCAAGGTCGCCAAGTCAATCACAAAGCGGTAACGCACATCGCTTTGCAAAATGCGCTCGTAGGCCGTGTTGATCTGGTCCATGGCGATGATTTCGATGTCCGAGGCGATGCCGTGCTCGGCGCAGAAGTCCAGCATTTCCTGGGTTTGGCGAATGCCGCCGATGAACGAGGCCGACACGCTGCGGCGCTTGAGCATCAGGCCAAAGGCGTTGAAGGAGATGGAGGTGTCCGGAATTCCCAGGATGACCAGATTTCCATCGCGCTTGAGCAGGCTGATGTAGGCGTCGTAGTTCAGATTGGCAGACACGGTGTTGAGAATCAGGTCAAACTGACCGGCCAGGCGTTCGAAGGTCTTGGGGTCTTTGCTTACGGCAAAGTCGGTGGCGCCCAGGCGCAGCGCATCGGCGCGTTTGTCCTCCGAGGTGCTCAGAACCGTCACTTCTGCGCCCATGGCGGCGGCAATCTTGACTGCCAAATGGCCCAGACCACCCAGGCCAACCACCGCCACGCGGCTGCCTTTGCCGACTTTCCAGTGCCGTAGCGGTGAATACGTGGTGATGCCCGCGCACAGCAGCGGCGCAGCGGCAGCGGGGTCCATGCGGGGTGAAATCTTCAGGATGTAGCCTTCGTCCACCGTCATGCATTGGGAGTAACCGCCAAACGTCTGCGTTTTACCGTCACGCTCCAGCCCGTTGTAGGTGCCGACCCGGCTGCCACAAAACTGCTCTTCGCCCGCCTTGCATTCGCTACAACCCCGGCACGAGTCCACCAAGCAGCCCACGCCCACGATGTCACCCACCTGGTGGCGGGTCACGGCGCTGCCCACGCGGGTGACTTTGCCGACCACCTCGTGGCCTGGCACCATCGGGTACATGGGCCGTGGCAACTGCCCGCGCGAAAAGTGAATATCGGTATGGCACACCCCGCAGTACAGGATGTCAAACAACACGTCATAAGGCCCGGGCTCGCGCCGCTCGATGTCCAAGGGCGAGATGGGCGAGGTGGTGCTTTGCGCGCCATAGGCTTTGGTTCTTAACATAGCGGTCTCCGGTTTGAGGCTTCGTGGTTTACATTGACATTCGCCCATGCTACGAGCTTTGCATGGCGGGCGGGTACGCCCTGAGGCCGCAGCTGTCTCGTATGCGCGCCATAGCATGGCGGTGTGATGCACCGCACAGACGGGTAGCGACGTGCTCGACACACTTGGGTTTTATGCTTTGTTGGAGCCCGCCATGAAAACCCGTTTATCCGCGATCTTGTTTGCCTGTGCATTTGCGCCTTTGGTGTACGGCCTTGAGGCCGATGCACCGTTGACGCCCAAAGCCCAGTTCGCTGCGGACAACCGCGCTGCGGCCTTACGCTACGCCAACGACAAGGGTCTGTGCAGCGACGAAGCCAGTTCCAGTGCGCGCTTGCAGTGCCGGCGCGACGCGAAGGCGGAATATGACAAGGCCTTGGCGGAGGCCCATGCCCGATTGGCGGCTGCCAGTCCTAGCGCTGCAGCTGCCGTGACCGCGCCGGCCAAAACAGCAGTGGTATGCCAGGACTGCGGTCAGGTCCTGTCGGTGGCCGTCACAGAAAAAGCGGGGCAGGGAACCCCGCTTGGGCTGATTGCCGGCGGCCTGGGCGGCGCCCTCTTGGGCAACCAGGTGGGCGGCGGCACGGGCAAAGACCTGGCCACCATTGCTGGCGCGTTGGGCGGTGCCTATGCCGGCAAGATGATCGAGGAAAAGGTCAAAACCCATACCATCTGGACGGTCAGCGCCCAGTTTGGTGATGGCAGCAAACGCAGCTACGAGTTCAGCCAGGACCCCGGCTACAAGGTGGGCGACGCGGTCAAGAAGTCCGGCGACACGCTGACCCGCTGAACACGCCCGAGGGCGCCTTGCAGCGCCCGGTTTGCCAGTGCCAGCCTCAGGCGTTGAACTGCAGGGCCGCTAGGCCCGCGTACACGCCCCCGCGCGCCACCAGCTCGGCGTGCGTGCCCTGTTCTACCAGCACGCCCTGGTCCAGCACCACGATCAGGTCGGCTTTTTGCACCGTGGCCAGGCGGTGGGCGATCACCAGCGTGGTGCGGTTGCGCATGGCCGACTCCAGCGCGGCTTGCACCATGCGCTCGCTCTCGGCGTCCAGGGCGCTGGTGGCCTCATCAAGCAGCAGCAGCGGTGGGTTCTTCAGCATGGCGCGGGCAATGGCGATGCGCTGGCGCTGGCCGCCCGAGAGGCGCAAGCCCCGCTCGCCCAAAAAGGTGTGGTAGCCCTCGGGCAGTTCGGTAATGAAATCGTGCGCAAAGGCGGCCTCGGCGGCTTGTTGCACCTCGGCATCGGTGGCGCTGGGGCGGCCATAGCGGATGTTCTCTAGTGCGCTGGTGGAAAAAATGACCGCGTCTTGCGGCACGATGCCAATGCGTTCGCGCAGGTCGGCCAGCGCCAGATCGTGCGTGGCCACGCCGTCGAGCACGATGCGCCCGGCCTGCGGGTCATAAAAGCGCAGGAGCAGCTGGAACACCGTGCTCTTGCCCGCGCCGCTGGGGCCCACGATGGCCACGGTTTGCCCGGGCTGCACATCCAGCGTGAAGCCTGACAAAGCCTGCTGCGAGGGCCGCGAGGGATAGTGAAACTCCAACGATTCAAAGCGCACCGCGCTGCCCGCGCGCACCTGAGGCAAGCGCACGGGCTGCGCCGGTGAGGCAATGGGCGACTGGGTGTGCAGCAGCTCCATCAGGCGCTCGGTGGCGCCTGCGGCGCGCAGCAAATCGCCATACACCTCGCCCAACACCGCAAACGCGCTGGCCAGCAAAATTACATAGACCACCGTCTGGCCCAGGTCGCCCGCCGTGATACGCCCGGCCACCACCGCCTGTGTGCCCTGGTACAAGCCCCACAAAAGCGCTGCCGAGGTGGCAATGATGATGAAGCCCACCAGCACCGCGCGCGCGCCGCTGCGGCGCACGGCGGTGTCAAAACCGTTTTCAGTGGAGGTGGTAAAGCGCGCGGACTCGCGGCCTTCCGCCGTGTAGCTTTGCACCACCGGAATGGCGTTGAGCACCTCGGCGGCGATGGCGCTGGAATCCGCAATGCGGTCCTGGCTGGCGCGCGAGAGCTTGCGCACCCGCCGGCCAAACCACAGGCTGGGCAGCACGATCAGCACCAGCACCACCAGCACCTGCAGCATCACCAGCGGGTTGGTCCACACCAGCACGCTCAAGGCGCCCAGGCCCAGCACCATGTTGCGCAGGCCCATGCTCAGGGACGAACCCACCACGGTCTGCACCAGCGTGGTGTCAGCGGACAGACGCGAGAGCACCTCGCCGGTTTGTGTGGTCTCGAAAAACTCGGGGCTTTGGTGTAGCACGTGGTGGTAGACCGCATTGCGAATGTCGGCGGTCACCCGCTCGCCCAGCCAGCTCACCATATAAAAGCGCAGCGCCGAAAAAACGCCTAGCGCCGTGGCCACGCCAAACAGCGCCACAAAGTGCTCGCGCATGGCCATCATCTGCTCGCCCTTGTCGTTGCGTACCAGACCGCCATCGATCAGCATGCGCAGCGCCACCGGAAAGGCCAACGTTGCCGTGGCCGCCATCACCAAAAACACCAGCGCCAGACCAATGCGGGCGCGGTAAGGGCGCAAAAACGGCAGCAAGCCGGTGAGGGATTTTGGACTTTTAGATTTAGGACGTTCAGTGGTCATGGAACATTAAGTTGGGCAGTGGGCGCAAATGGCAAGCGACTTGCAGGGGTCTATTGTCGTACCTCCGGGGAGCCTTCGGCGCGCCGCGGGTAGGCTCGGATTCAGAGCACCAGCGGCGCCGCGTAGCCCGTCATTTCCAGGTAACCGCGCCCCACCAGGCGCTGTTGGCTGTCCCGCAGTTCGCACAAGCCCTCCCAGTACACCGTGCCGGTCGAGCTGCGGCTGTCAAGCTCTTGGGCGTCAAACACGGCGTTGACGGTGTAGCTGCCGCTGGGCGTGCGCAATTGCCATTGCACGGGGTAGCTAGCTTGGGTGCGCGGGCTGCGCCACCGGCGTTCCGGTTCAAACACCACTTCGCCAGACTGAAAGTTAAGCGCTCGGTCGCCCTTGCGAAATGAGCCACCGTCCCACAATGCGCTGCCATCCTTGCGCCGCAGCCGAAAGGCGGTGAGCGCGCTGCCGTCTTGCAGGTTGATGCCTATCCAGTCCCAGCCCACGGCGTCGGGATGCAGGAGCGCATCGCTCCATTCCTGGTCCAGCCAGGCGCTGCTGCCCGCTTCCAGCACTTTACGCTTGCCTTTGAGGCTGATTTCGCCTTGCGCCTGCAACTGCGGGCGGCTGTAGTAATAGCTGAACTGGGCCGCTTCCGGCCCCTTGCGCGAGCGGCCCTGGTCGCCTTGCAAGAGCAGAGGCTGCGTGTCTGTAAAGCGCAGGTCCAGTGCAAAGTCTGCCGCACGCACCTGGGCGCGCAGGGCGCCCGCGGGTGTCCGCGTGAGCGACCAGTCGCGCAGCACCACGCCGGAGTCGTCCAATCTGGCCCAGGCAACATCAGCGGGGTTTGCACCTGCGGGCGTACCCGACCAGCGCGCAATGCGCTGATTTGACCACAGCGTCTTGCCCGCCACATCACTTACGGCTGCGTGTGCAAACAGAAGCTGCTTAGCGGCCAGTGCCGACTCCATGCTTTGCGTGGAGCCCACCCGGCGCCGAAAAAAAGTGACCTGAAACCCCAAGCCAGCGGTTATTCCATCCACATTCGCACAGCCGGTCAGGTACCACCACTCTGTCTGGAAGTTGGGGTGGGCGCCAGCGTCCCGTGGGAACACCAATGAACCACCAGGCAGATTCGTGCTCGCGTGCGTGGCGCCGGACAGCCAAGCCAAGCTCGTACCGGCTAGGCTAGCGCGCACCAGATGGCGACGGTTCAGGGGCGTAAAAGGCATGTTTTTTTGTTGAGTCGAATGGCGTATTCTGACGGTCTGCCATTTTGAGGTGCGGTGGCTTTTGCCTGAGGTGCTGAAATAACGGTTTGTTCTTTCTACGGTCACCGTTCAAAGCTTGCCGCCGCCCACCCGAGGCCGCTTTGCCTTAGGTCCAGTCAGCGTTGTGGGGTGACGCCTCCGAAGCGAGGTCGTCATCCGTAAACGGGTCCGCCGCCAAAGGAACACTACGCCAATCGCTGTGCCGGTAAGTATAAGAAACTGTCCCCCACGGACCCACGCCTCGGCCCATTGGTGCTACTTGCATTAGCCGCCAGTAGCCGCACTCACTCCAGTGGATGTTGCTAGATAGTGCGGGCACGAGGCACAAAAAAAGCCCCACTTTTGTGAAGCGGGGCTTTTTTGCTTTATTTGGGGTGGCTGATGGGGCTCGAACCCACGACAACAGGAATCACAATCCTGAAAAGATACCATTTACCCATGTTGAGCATCGTTGATATAATTCATATAAATCAACGAGTTATGCATTTATACTGGATTTAACCACAGCATCAATTGTTGATTGAAATTCTGAAAAATAGAGGCTTTCAGTCTGTATTTAGTCTGTAACGGCTTTGGGAGCATCCACAATGGCAAGACCTAGCAAAACAGCTGCTATCGATTTCACAGATGTGCATGAACTTACGCATAGCCTTCTAGAACGCGCCGCTTGCCCACCAGACAAGCCCTTCGCGCTGCTTAAAGACGCCGACAAGAAAGGACTGCGTGTTCGCATCACACCGTTCGGGAAAAACTGGCAGTTTGAAACTCGGGTCAAGGGCAAACTCTTCACTCGCGCATTGGGTGAATGGCCTGCTATCGGCATTGCCCAAGCCCAAGCCGAAGCACACCGCCTACGTGGCCTGACTGAACAAGGCACAGACCCAAGAGAGCTAGAGCGCCTACAAGCCGCCAAAAAAGCGGTACAGGAAGTCCGTGAGCAACAGGCCCTCCAGGAAAAGAACGCCAAGGAAAAACGTCAGCTGATTACCTTTGTCGAGGTCTGGGACGACTACATCGAAAAGCGCCGCCAATTTTGGGGTGCCCTGCACTACCGTGACCACCTGGACAAAGCCAAGCGTGGGGGTGAATTCTCTCAACGACGGGGAAGCAGGGGCGCAATAACCCAAGCAGGCCCGCTGGCAAGCCTTCTAGACTGCCGTATGGTCGACCTGACACCCGAGAGGATCCAAGAATGGGCGGCACTTGAAGGCAAAACACGCCCCTCATCGGCAAGATTGGCATGGCGACTACTTACAGTTTTCCTGACATGGTGCAGCGAGCAAAAAGAATACGCCAACCTCCTGCCATCGCAAAACCCAGCCAAGACCAAAAAGACCCGCGAGGCACTGGGCAAAGCTTCCGTGAAATCCGACGTTCTTCAGCGTGGTCAACTGGCCGCTTGGTTTACCGCAGTGCGACAATTACAAAACCCCGTCATTGCAGCCTACCTACAAACTCTGCTGCTCACAGGAGCTAGGCGTGGCGAAGTGCTGACGCTTAAGTGGACCGACGTTAACCTTCAATGGCAGGGGATGACCATCCGCGACAAGGTCGAAGGTGAACGCACCATACCTTTGACCCCTTTTGTTGCAAACCTGCTGGCCGCGCTACCCCGCCGCAATGAATGGGTGTTTTCGAGCCCGTCAAGTGGTACCGGCTGCCTGACCGTCCCCAACACGCCACACGCGCGCGCCTGCAAAGTTGCCGGACTAGAGGGATTGACCCTGCACGGCCTGCGTCGCTCATTCAAGAGCCTGACCGAATGGCTAGAAGTTCCCGTGGGCGTGGTAGCCCAAATACAAGGACACAAGCCGAGTGCAACTGCTGAAAAGCACTACACGATTCGACCTCTTGAGCTGCTAGCAGTGCACCATAAAAGGATCGAAGCGTGGATACTGGAACAAGCTGGTGTGAACTTTGAACCAAAGGCCACCCCTGGGGCTTTGCGTGTCGTGGGCGCTTAACTTGTAAATCAAGGCTTAACAGTTTATGATTCTCACATTCCGGCACAAAGGGCTTGAGGTTTATTTCAAGACGGGCCGCATGGCAGGCATTCAAGCCATCCACGCCAAGCGCCTGCGCGAGCTGCTAACCGCCCTGAACGCAGCCAGTGGTCCGCAGGACCTGGGGCGCCCGTCGTGGCGCCTGCACGCACTGTCTGGCGACCGCGCGGGTTTTTATGCCGTGACGGTACAGGCTAATTGGCGACTGGCTTTTAGGTTTGTCGGAACCGATTTAGAGCTATTGGATTATTTGGATTACCACTGAGGCACAGACCATGAACATGCACAACCCCGCGCACCCTGGCGAACTGCTGGCAGGCTGGCTTGATGACCTGGGCGCAAGCGTGACCGCCTTCGCCGCGCACATTGGTATCAGCCGCGTGATGCTGTCGCGCGTGCTGCACGGCCACGCCGCCGTGTCTGCCGATATGGACTTACGACTGTCCGAAGCCCTGGGCACTACGCCGGGCTACTGGCTCGCGCTGCAAACTCAGCGTGATTTATGGACGGCACGCCAGACCGCCAAAGACCGCAAGCGCATCAAGCCCATGGCCGCGCCTGTGCTGGAAGCCGCGTAACTGTTTTGCCTCTGCTTAGTCGATGACTAATCATTGATGGTGAAAAATCGGACACCTTCACCGACAGGCAGAGGTTTCTTTAGTCAAGACTGAAAACGCGGGGGCATGGTGAGTATTAATTATTTTCAGACTGAACCAAATGATGAGTTTTTGGGTGGCGCGGTCAGTACAAAAGAGTTGTGCGAATGGATTAGGTCTACTGGTGCCGCATTGCCACCCACACCAAAGCACCTGGATTTCGCAAATATCGATTCCGTGGGCGTTAGAAATTACCTTGACGAGTTATCCAGCGAAGTTGTGAATAGACTGAGCAGTGATCGTATCGTTCACGAAGCTATTCAGCTTTTACTTGGGAATCCTGAATATCCGTGCGACACGGTGGAACGAGATTTGATCCTAAATTATTCAGCCCCAGAACCTGTGAGATTAAATCGTGCCCGCTGGCTGCTAAATAGGGACACTTGGAGTGAGTGGCGTAACCTAATTCGTGAGGGGTTGGACGTTGGGAAGTTGGCACTAATAAATGGAAGAACCCGCAAAGCCATCCCGTGGCCTGGCGCTTTGAATCAAAAGAAGAACGCAGACCAGTCTGCGGGCGGTGCCGAACCAATCGCTACTGAAGGTTTCAGTACTGAAGTTCAAGCAGCGTCAGCAAGTCCACCCGTGACGCCTGCCCCCGGCGCATTTGAGGCATTTGGCGAGTCTGGCAAGACCGGACCTAAATTCAGCATGACCAAGGCGGCAATGCTAGCGCAGCATAAGCACGAATGGCCCACCATACAACGTGATATGGCCGACGCAGGACGGAATGGACTTGCTGCTGCAAAAGCCGGTGCACGTGGTTGGCATGAGCAAGATGCGATGGAATGGGCGAGAGCAAACAACAAGCTGGAAAAGACTTCAAAGTCTACCAACTTGCTTGCACAAAAAATGAACAGCATGAGTAGCCTTCCGGGCATTAAACACACACTCAAGGGCTGATTCTCCGCAATTTATCTGGGATTTCTCCGAGCAATCTCCGGGATTTCTACGTTGCGCTGATATGCAAAGAATGAGGCTCCATACATCACTCTTCGGTGGTGTTTTTGGAGAACCAACTTGCAAATTCACCCGTACCAAAGCATCCAAGCGATGCGCGAAGCCACTGCCTCGCAACAGTTCACCGTGCAATATCTACCGCTTGAACAAGTCACAAAGCCAAATCTCACAACTGCGGAAACTGCCCACTATCTGAACCGGCGTCCGCAAACCCTACGCGTCTGGGCCTGTTTGGAGAGTGGTCCGATTCGCCCGCGTCGTATTGGCGGTCTGCTGGCTTGGCCGACGGCTTCTGTGAAAGTATTGGCAGGGGTGACAGCATGAGGCCCCGCTTAGTGGAGTACTGGAATGTGTGTTTCACAAATTGCAACGGGCGGTCTGCATTAAAAAACCAACCCGCAAATACCTACCTGCATAACACTGTCGACCTCAATTGCCCTCAGGGTGTGCGCCGCAGCAAAGCCGAACCTAACCGTTCAATGCTGGAGCTGGCCCATGATTAACGCACATAACCCCGATCGTCTCCGTGATGCCCTGCATGCGATACCGCCAGACCTATCCCGTGAAATGTGGGTGAAGGCTGGAATGGCCTTTCATGCTGGTGGTGGTAGCTTTGAAGACTTTAACCATTGGAGCTCACTATGTAATAACTACAACGCGCAAGACTGCCAATCGACTTTTCGCAGTTTCAAAATTTTGCCCGGTGGTGTTGGTGTTGCCACATTGTTCGGCATGGCGCGAGACTATGGTTGGGTAGAGGGCAATGTTGGCCACCAACGCCAGCCAGCAATACCCCGACCTGAGCCACTTGGTAAGCCAATGCCTGGCATTTCTGCAGTTGAGGTATGGGATCGCTGCGAAGCTGCTACCAACGCGCACGGTTACATTGCCGCCAAGGGTGCAGCTGGGGTGCCGTTAAACACTCTGCGCGTGGTTCCTGCCAGTGAAACCCTGCGAATTTCTGGGCAATCTGTCGCCGGTTTCCTGATGGTGCCCGCTTTTGCGCCAGATGGTGAAATGCAGAGTGCCCAATTTATTCCACCGGATGGAGTTGGCAAGAAAGTAAACCTTCCTGGTGCGACCATGAAGGGGGCGACCTTCACTGTGGGGCCGAATGTGGGGCCTGCACATCTGTGCGAGGGCATAGGAGCGGCCTGGGCCGTTTGGCAGGCCACAGGACACCGCGCCGTGTGTTGCTTTGGATGGGGCAATGTTCGTCGGGTTGCCGAGGCAATGCGCGAGCAAGACCCAAACGCCCGGCTGGTGCTTGTGCCTGATATGGGCAAGGAACAGGAAGCTCAAAAGATCGCTGCTGATGTGGGGGCTGCCGTTGTTGTGATGCCCGACGGGTGGTCGCCAAATAGCGATGTGGCCGACTTGGCTCGCGCAGAGGGTGGCGATGCTCTGGCTTTGCTATTGGAAAACCCGATTGAGCCACCTAAGCCTGTCTCAAATGTTCACCAG
The DNA here is from genome assembly GCA_947450895.1 of Comamonadaceae bacterium. Taxonomy (GTDB): domain Bacteria; phylum Pseudomonadota; class Gammaproteobacteria; order Burkholderiales; family Burkholderiaceae_C; genus Allorhodoferax. Next base: position 43,308 of record CANFWT010000012.1, read on the forward strand.
CTGGCAAACTTCGTTGACATTGAAGGCAGGCCCAAACCTCCGCGATGGGTGATCCCGGGCTTCATTGGGCATGGTGTGACTGTTATTTCAGGCGCTCACGGGGTAGGTAAAACGACAGCACTGTTACCGCTGGCGATGACCGCCGCTGGGCTGCATGGAGATGAATTGCTGCCGTGCCATTGGAGGCATGTTGTCTACATCACTGAAGATGTGGAGCAGGTCCGGCGCATCCTGGCCGGGATTGTCGGCGACCTGAACATTAGTCTCGACCTGATCCGCGAGCGCCTGCACATCGTGGAGGCCGTGAGGCTTGACCCGACGCGTGTTGCCGCTGTGGGCACAACCTACCGAGCGCAGTTCAATCGCACAGTGCAAGGCGTAGACGTGCTGCCGCTGGTAGTACTGGACACCAAGAGCGCGGTGCTGGCGCTGGAAAATGAGAACGACAATAGCGAAGCCTCATACATGATGTCCGCGTTGAAGCAGGGTTTCGACGGTTTGCCGGTGTGGTTAATCGGCCATGTTGCCAAGCCGAATGTTGGGCGCGCTGAAGTCGCCGCACTATCTAGCCGGGGTGCATCTGCTATCGAGGGTGACGCTAACCAGACCATCTTTCTAGTTCAAGAGGGCGAAAGGCGGTATCTGCTTCTGGGCAAGACCCGGTTTGAGCCGAGATGGCGGGAGCTCGAAATAACGAGCTTCACCTCGCAAACCACCGAGCCGGACGAATTCGGCAACTGGGAAATTGTCGAAATGCGCTGGGGTATTGCTGCGCCAGCGGAAAGGAGCCGAAAGGCAGCGACGGAGCAGGCCACAGAGCAACGACGCAAGGATGACGAAGCGCGCCTACGCCAGGACATACGCGATGCGGTAGACGAGGCGTGGCTGTTGGGTCACCCGCTGAACCGTGCTGGGATTAAGTCGAAAATTCGTCGCAAGAAGTCGGAGGTGGTGGCGATGATCGAAAACCTATTGTCTGAACGGTGGCTTTACGAAGTGGACGTTCCCGCCAAGTTTCGCGCTGTCAACAGCAAAAAGGCGTTTCTGGTGAACCTGACAACAGAGGAACATGAAGCCGTATTGGCTGGTTCTGCCTTGCCTGATAGCAAGCTGGTGATACCCGACAGCTGGAAAAAACAGGCAATTCCACCCGTTCCCGATGTTGACGCGCAACCCAGCGATTCGGCGGGAGAGGAGGCATGACCGCCCCATATTCCACTCGTTCCCATTCCACCCGTTCCCTTAAGAAAAACATTTGGGAATGGGTGGAAATGGTGATAACTCACCATATCCCATTGCCCTTTTCAGTCGCTCCCAGAACGGGTGGGAACGCATGGGAATGGGTGGGAATGGGTGAGCCTTCGAGGAGTCAAAAGCAATTGATGGAAAATTCATTTTCTGGTGCACGGGTCTTGGCCCACACTTGCAAGACACGGTCATTCATACAAGACCAAGTGTGGCGACTGGTTTATCTGAGCTGGCATGTGGAGGGAAAAGCCAAGCCAACGGCATGCGCAGTGCGGGTGCCAGTGATCGTGCTTGAAACGCAGCCCAGACTGGTTCACCTGTGCCTTCTTGCTGCGTTGTTCAAGGGAACGCATCGAGACGGAGAAACTTAAATACTCCGGGCTTGATACGGGGCACGCGCGGGGGAAATTTCGGACGGACAAATAGTCAGCAGGGGGTATACTAAAATTTAATTAAATATGCGCTATGCGGAAGCACCCTCTAATGCGCAAATACTTTAACGAAACTTTAGCCTGCTGCGACGAACATCAAATATTGGCTGCTGTCACCTAGAAAATAGCATTTAAAGGTTTAGTCCTTGCCATAACTCGGTGACCTCGGTCCGTACAGCAAACCATTGTTCGGCACTCCAGTGGCCAGCAGCCGGTCAGTAGCCATTCCAGAATACCGGTGGCTGTCGTCGAAGGTGCTCGCCAGAACTTGCTTGATGACGGCGGTAATCAGCATCGCCGCCAAGCCTCCCTGCTGCTGTTGCTCGTTTTCAACGCTGGAAGCCTGGGCGGCGCCTTGCCACAGGGTGACGCCAGTTTTCAGGTCTACGAGCTTGCCTTGCACTTGGACCATCGTTTCGCTGTTCACCACCGTGTATGACACCCCGAATTTGATCACGGTGATGTAGAGCGCCGCATCAGCCCCAAATATCTGGCGCAACTTATCTGGAGAAGTCGCGTGCATGTCCGAAGGCTGGGTCAGGCCGTTTTCCTTGAACGCCTGGGCCACCATGCCCACTGGCATCACGTAGTAGCCCGCCTCGGCCAGAGGTTTGGTTACGAAAGACATCACGCTGTAGGTGGCGGTGATGTCCGGCGAGTTGTTGACTGGTGGCAGCACCAGAATGGAACGAGGCTTGCTCGCCTTGTAGGCCGAATAGTCCCAGCCCGGTTTTTTGGTGGCGCAGCCCGCCATAAGAACAACGGCGACGAACGCAATGGCGATCTTGGAAAAGGTCTGGTATTTCATAAACCGCTCACTTCTTGAAATTGCGCGTCAGGAAGTCCATGAAGGTCTGGGACTCCGGGAATTTGTTCTTCTCGAGCGCCACTTGCTGCGCAAACTTGTCCAGGTCGCCCTGCTCCCCGTACAACAGGCCCAGGTGGGCGTGGTAGCCCGGCGGCACAGCCAACCCGGAGGCTCGGATATTCTGGAGGTCTTGCTCCATCAATTGCGTTTGGGCGTCGGGGCTCAGGCTGCTCGCCCGAAAGTAGGCGTCCAGGTTGGCTTGGTAACCCTGCCAGCTATAGAGCGAAGGGGTCTTGGTGGCGCATGCCACAAGGATGGATGCCAGGGCCAACAGTGCGGTTGGGCGGATGAGCTTGAGGAACATTGAATACCTTCTAAATAAATACGCTAAATCAGAGACCAGGCTTCCATGCACCGCTGTCAACACCGTTGACCAGGTTGTTCACCGCTTCACGGATTGCCAAATCAAGCACCTTGCCGTTTAAGGTGGAGTCGTAGCTGGCAGTGCCGCCAAAGCCGATGATTTCCCGCTCAGACAGGCTGTATTCCCCAGCACCCTGCGCGGAGAAGACGACTTCGGACGTCAGGGTGTTGATGATGTTGAGATTCACCTTGGCGTAGGCGATCTGTGTTTTTCCACGCCCGAGCAGGCCAAACAGTTGCTTGTCGCCGACGTCTTTGCGGCCAAACTCGGTCACGTCGCCTGTTACTACGAAGTCGGCGCCCTTCAGGTTCTGAGCCTTCTTCAAGATCCCGGCCTCTTCCTTAATCTCAGTCATGTTGGTTCGGTCCAGCACATTGAAGCGGCGGCTTTGCTGGAGGTGGGTTACCAAGATCGTTTGAGCCTGGCTGCCAAGTCGATCGACGCCATCTGTAAAGATTCCGCGCAGGAACGAGGAGCGATTGTCAAACTTGCCCACCGACATCGGGGTGCGCGGTCCGCTGTAAGACTGCCCGGCGGACTCAACTTTCTGGATCGCCAAGGTGCGGGATTCCTCCTGGTGGGCGCAGGCGCCGAGCAAGAAAATAGGCGCTGACAGGCAGGCCAAATAGAGCGATGTTTTCATACTGGAACCAATCAATAATTTTATTTTCGACTATCAAATGTAACTTACAAAATCATTCCAAAAAAAGGTATTTTCCCGGTTGCTACTCTGGGCGCTGCTCAGAGGATTTATCGACCAAAGTTGGACGAATAAGTGAGCAGCAAATGCGTGGTGGACGTATAGGAGTACTGGATGTCCGCGCTCACCGGCGTCAAAGTGCCATAGGCGTCTATCCGGTAGCGGTCTTGTTCGGTGGCGGTGAGCGTGCCGCCCGCGTTGTAAATCCGGGCAATCAGGTTGACGATGGCCGTGTTGGCGGTATCTGCCTCTACCACGTAGCTCACCACGGTGGTGCCATTGCCCACAGTTTTGGTGCTATTGGTGTAGAGCGTCTCGGTACCGATGGTGCCGGTATTTCCGACCATGACGGTGCTCGGGATGGTGGGCGCAGTCTGGTAGACACCGTAATTTGTTCCTACTGATGAAAAACCGCGTGGCAGGTAGTTAGTGTCGTAATAGGTGGTGGAAGTCGCTGCATTGGAAGACGGTGTGCAGTTTGTGAAGGTCATGGTCCATGTCGATGCGGCCGACAAGGCGGCAGCCCCTTCAAAGGTCGTAGTCGTGTTAGCGGCTCCCACCGTATGATTGCCCGAGCCAGCACAAGTGCCGCTGATGGTGAAGTTGTTGGCCGCGCCATTGGCAATTAAGGTGCGGTAGCCGGTTTGCAGGGAAAAGCTAAGGGTGGACGTGACCGGGCCAGTTGGTGCGGGCGTTCCGCCACCACCGCCACAGGCGGCCAAAAGGACCAGGTTGAGTGACAAGGCTAGCGCAGTGCGGCAGACGCGGGGTGTGGTAGCGGCTTTGAACATGGTGAACTCATTTCTTGATCAAGAGCACCCACTTTGCTCTTATCAAAGCGCATGGGATGAGCCTGCCGCACTGTTCTTAAACGCATGTGTTTTGGCTGAAAGAACTGCCCGCAAGGTCATCTCGTGAGCTTGTGTCGTACAAATTCAACATTGAGGCGCTAACTAGAATCCAGGGGTTCCTGATTCCCGATAGCCCACTTGATTCATATCTGGCCCTGCGAGGCGCTTTTGGCACAGATGCCTGCGCGGAAGTGGCTTTGCTGCAGACGCTGGAACAAGGCCAGTCTGGCTCCCACACCCACTTCTACAGCTTGGACTGGTCGCGCAGCATTGCTCTGGACGATATCGCCAATGTCAGCGTGCCCGGGGCGTTCCAGGGGCTTGCCCGGGCGCGAACGCTAGCAGTTTCAGATGACCGATAAACTGCTTGGGTGGAGTCTGTGCGCCACTTCATCAGATCGGCGGCACGCGCCTGATGCCATCAAACATGGCAGATTACTACTTATGACCTGTAAACTCTGTCTAAAGAAAATAATTCCACCGCCATACATGGAGGGGATCATGCCGGTCAATCCAAACCAGTCATCAGAACTACCGGGTACATCGCGCCCTGGGAGCAGTCACGCCACCAACCCCGCGACCTGACCAAACAACTTTCCCATGTTCGAACAAACCTTTAAAAATATAGACGACATCCTGCACAAAGACGCAGGCTGCACCAGCGAGCTGGATTACACCGAGCAATCGTCCTGGCTGCTGTTCCTGAAGTACCTGGACGCACTAGAGGCCGACAAGGCACTTGAGGCTGAGCTAGACGGCAAAAAATACAGCTTCATCATCGACAAAGCCTACCGCTGGGAGACATGGGCCACACCTAAGGGTGCTGATGGCAAGTTGGACCACAACACCGCCATGACAGGCGACGACCTGCGCGACTTCGTCAACAACAAATTGTTTGCCTACCTGCACGGCTTCAAACAACGGGCCAGCGGGCCGCAGACCATCGAATACAAAATTGGCGAGGTGTTTGGAGAGATCAAAAACCGCATTCAGAGCGGCTACAACCTGCGCGATGTGATTGAGCTGGTGGACGAGTTGCGCTTTCGGTCGCAGACCGAGAAGCACGAACTCTCGCACCTCTATGAGACCAAGATCAAAAACATGGGCAACGCCGGACGCAACGGCGGTGAGTACTACACGCCCCGGCCTCTGATCCGCGCCATGATCCAGGTGGTGGCCCCCAAGATCGGTGAGCGCATTTACGACGGTGCTTGCGGCTCGGCAGGCTTTTTGTGCGAAGCCTTTGACTACCTGCAACGCCAGCCCAACCTGAGCACCTCTGACCAAAAGACGCTGCAAACCCGCACCTTCTACGGCAAAGAGAAAAAGAGCCTGGCCTACGTTATTGCGATCATGAACATGATCCTGCACGGCATTGAAGCCCCCAACATCGTGCACGCAAACACCCTGGCCGAGAACATTGCCGACATTCAGGACAAAGACCGTTTTGACGTGATCCTGGCCAACCCACCGTTTGGAGGCAAAGAGCGCAAAGAGGTGCAGCAAAACTTTCCGGTCAAAACCGGCGAGACGGCGTTTCTGTTTTTGCAGCACTTCATCAAGTCGCTCAAAGCCGGTGGGCGTGCCGCCATCGTCATCAAGAACACTTTTTTAAGCAACACCGACAACGCCAGTGTGAGCCTGCGCAAGCTGTTGCTGGAGAGCTGCAACCTGCACACCGTACTGGACTGCCCCGGCGGCACCTTTCAGGGTGCGGGCGTCAAAACCGTGGTGCTGTTCTTTGAAAAAGGCGCCCCCACGCGCAAGGTCTGGTTCTACCAGTTGGACGTGGGCCGCAACATGGGCAAAACCAACCCGCTCAACGATGCTGACTTGGTGCCGTTCATAACAGCGCAAAAAACCTTTGCCGATACGGCGCAGAGCTGGTCGGTGGATGTGGCAACGGTGAACGCCAGTACGTTTGACCTGTCGGTGAAGAACCCGACTGGCGGCGAAGTGGTGGCCCACCGCAGTCCGCAGGACATCATGGACGAGATCGCTGCGCTGGATGCGGAGGCTGCTGAAGTGCTGGCGTCGATTCGGGAGTTGTTGTGATTGCTTCTCAATTTATGGCGGCTTGCCCGCGCGCTCCGTGTGCTATAGGCGGATTTGACTTGTATTTACCCTTGCAGCCGTTGCAATTGGCATTGTCGGAGTTAGGGGTATGACAGCGAAGTGGGCGATACGGCGACTTGGTGATCTACTTGAAGTTCAAAATGGCTACGCATTCGACTCCAAAGAGTTCAACCCTTCAAAAGGCATGCCTCTAATCCGTATCCGCAGTTTGAATGCCGGTGTGGAGACTAAAACTCGATTTAGCGGTAGCTATGACAACAAATATGTTGTCAATGCAGGCGACCTGCTTATTGGGATGGATGGTGAGTTTGGCTGCTACGCGTGGAAAGGCGAGCCTGCGCTCCTCAATCAACGAGTTTGTCGGCTTCAGGGCTTTGACCTAAAGTTGTTACCACGGTTTTTGTTCTATGGGGTGAATAGCTATTTGAAGGCGATTGAGGAAGTCACAGGCTACACCACAGTGAAGCATCTTTCCTCGAAGCAGATACTTGATATTGACTTTCCCATCCCTCCGCTCCCCGAACAGCAACACATCGTCACCCTCCTCGACGAAGCCTTTGACGGCATCGCCACCGCCAAGGCCCATACCGAGAAGAATCTACAGAATGCGCTGGCCATTTTTGAGAGTCACCTGCAGTCGGTGTTTGACGACCAGGGCGCAGGTTGGAAACGCATTTCGTTTGAAGATGTGGTGGATAGCGAATGCACCTTGTCTTACGGCATCGTTCAACCGGGTGAGGAGTACGCTGGCGGCATGCCGATTGTTCGCCCAACGGACTTAGGCGGAAGAACAATTGAAATCGAAGGACTCAAGCGCATTGATCCAGCCCTAGCAGCCTCATACCGCCGCACCACTTTACGCGGAGGTGACCTTCTGCTTTGTGTCCGAGGCACAACCGGCCAAATTTCTACAGCATGCAAGGAGCTCGCTGGTGCAAACGTGACCCGTGGCATTGTTCCGATTTTCTTTGAACCAACGGTAGTGGCGCAGGACTTCGGTTACTACTTGATGTGTTCGGGCTTTGTTCAGACCCAAATCAAAGAGAAGACCTATGGCACCGCTCTGCAGCAAATCAATATTGGTGATTTGAGAAAATTGAAGCTCGCAATACCGCCGTTGGCGGAGCAAGCGGCTTTGACGGCTAGATTTGATGAATTGGGTGGGTAATCCCCCCAATAGACCAAAGGCCCTAGAAGTAGAATTTTCCAAGAAGGAAGTTCTACGTGAAGAAGTCAAGATTTACTGACAGCCAGATCATGGCTGCCTTGAAGCGTGTTGAAGTCGGTCTGCCGGTACCGGAGATCTGCCGTGAGTTGGGCATCAGCACCGCCACGTTCTACAAGTGGCGCGCCAAGTTCGGCGGCATGGACACCTCCATGATCACCCGCATGAAGGAGCTCGAAGACGAGAACCGGCGCCTCAAGAAGATGTACCTCGAAGAAAAGCTCAAGGCCGAAATCGCCAACGAGTACCTCGCAAAAAAGTAGCCCGGCCGTCTCGCAGGCGCGAGATGGCCAAAGAGGTTGTGCATCAGCGTGGGCTTGCCATACGGGTTGCCTGTGCCGTGTTCTCCATCAGCGAGTCCTGCTACCGCTACGAACCCAAACAGGACGCCGAGAACGCGCTCATCGCCGA
>CANFWT010000013.1 GCA_947450895.1 Comamonadaceae bacterium
CCATTGAAGCGGAATCCGCCAAAAGAGAAGTGCTACAGATTAAGACGGCAGCGAACCGTAACTTCGTTCACGCCGAGTACGTGGCAGAAATGGTACGTCAGCTGATGTTTGCGCAGTATGGCAATGAGACCTATACCCGCGGCCTGGACGTAAAAACCACGCTGGTGAGCGCGCAACAGGAAGCCGCTTACAAGGCGCTGCGCCGCGGCATTATGGATTTCGAGCGCCGCCAGGTTTACCGTGGGCCGGAGAAGTTCATCACCCTGCCGCAAGATCCACAGGAGCTTGAGGATGCCGTGGACGAAGCGCTGGATGAGCACCCAGACAATGGGGATGTGCAATCCGCGGTGGTCTTGGAAGCAGACGTCAAACACATCCGTGCCATGCGCCAAGGGGGCGAAATACTGGTCATTACCGGCGACGGCCTCAAGCCCGCGCAATCGGGCCTGTCGGACAAGGCGGCGCCCAACATCCGCCTGCGCGCAGGTGCAGTAATCCGCGTCGCCAAAACACCCAAAGACAGCTGGGAAATCACCCAACTGCCCGAAGTCGAAGGTGCCTTCGTGGCACTGGACCCGCGCGATGGCGCCATCAAAGCCTTGGTCGGCGGCTTTGACTTCAATAAAAACAAATTCAACCATGTCACCCAGGCCTGGCGCCAGCCGGGCTCGAGCTTCAAGCCCTTTATTTATTCGGCAGCACTGGAAAAAGGCTTTACCGCGTCGACCGTGGTGAATGACGCACCGCTGTTTTTCGACGCTGGCGTGACCGGCGGCCAGCCGTGGGAGCCCAAGAACTACGATGGCACGTTTGAGGGCCCAATGACGCTGCGCAAGGGACTGGCCAAGTCAAAAAACATGATTTCCATCCAAATACTGCAGTCCATCGGCGCGCCGTACGCGCAGGAATGGATCGGTCGATTTGGTTTTGACGCCGACAAGCATCCACCCTACCTCACCATGGCACTTGGTGCGGGATCGGTTACACCGATGCAAATGGCCACTGCCTATTCGGTGTTCGCAAACGGTGGCATCCGCGTGAGCCCCTGGCTGGTAGCTAAAGTCAGCGAGCAACGCGGCAAGGTACTGGTTGAAACCCCGACGCCCCTGCTCAACGAGGAAAACCGCGCGATTGAGCCGCGCAACGCTTTCATGATGACCAGCTTGCTACAGGAAGTTACGCGCTCCGGCACCGCAGCCCGTGCGCAGGCCACCCTCAAGCGCCCAGACGTCTACGGCAAGACCGGCACCACCAATGACTCCATGGACGCCTGGTTTGCGGGCTACCAACCCACCTTGGCAGCAGTGACTTGGATTGGCTATGACACGCCGCGCAAACTCGGCGACCGCGAAACCGGCGGCGGCCTGAGCCTGCCGGTGTGGATAAGCTTCATGGAAACAGCGCTGAAGAATGTGCCTGTGATGGAGCCCGAGCCGCCTGAAGGCATTGTGCGCCTGAATAACGAGTGGTACTTTGAAGAGTTTGCCAAAGGCGCGGGTGTGGGTGCTGTGGGCTCTGGCGCTAGCAACACACCGACGAGCGCCAGCAACAATACCCCCCACCTCGGACTGCCCGCAAACGACGAAAAGAAGTCGATCCTGGACCTGTTTCGTAACTAAATCAAGCGCCAAAGCGCAGGTCGAGCCCGGCCTGCGCGCTGGCGTCACGGCTGAGCGCCGCGAAAAACTCGCCCTCGCCCTTGGTGTCCTGCCAACGGCCATCCACCCAGCGGTAGTGGTAGCCGCCTGAACGTGCAGCCATCCACACCTCTTGCAACGGCTTTTGAAGGTTCACGATGATTTGGCTGCGGTTGGCAAAGGTCAGCGTCACCATGCCGCCCACGCGCTGGTTGTCGATGTCCACATCGCTGCGGTCGTTCAATTGGTCACACTGCGCCTCCAGTGCTTGCAGCAGGGATTCGGCGCGGTCCAGGAACTCAAGGTCGGTCATTACAATTTCACCATGTTGAAAATCACAAATATTCGGCTTGCCATGCTGCTTGCGCTGGCTGGTGTACTGAATCTAGCAGGCTGCGGACAAACGGGGCCACTGTACTTGCCGCAAAAGCTGGCGCAAGCGCCCGATTTGCACGTGCCTCTGGCCCCAAGGCCCATCATCAACCCATCGCGGGCTTCCTGAAAACTTATTCATGCAATCCACTCTCCCCGGCCAACCCCATTTTCATTACCTCGGCGACCAGCTCTACGCCGAGGGCTGCGCCTTGGGCGCCCTGGCGCAAGAATATGGCACGCCGCTGTTTGTCTACTCCAAGGCGTCCATGCTCGGAGCGCTGGCGGCCTACCAACGCGGCTTTGCCGGGCGCGACGCGCAAATTTGCTACGCCATGAAGGCCAATTCCACGCTGGCGGTGCTGCAGGTGTTTGCCCAGGCTGGGTGCGGCTTTGACATTGTGTCAGCGGGCGAACTGGCGCGGGTGCAGGCTGCAGGCGGCGATGTGGCCAAGGTGATTTTTTCTGGCGTGGGCAAAACGCGCGATGAGATGCGCCAGGCACTGGCTGCCGGCATTGGCTGCTTCAATGTGGAGAGCGAAGCAGAAATCGACGTGCTGAACGCGGTTGCCCTGGAGATGCAGACGCGCGCGCCCATCAGCATTCGCGTCAACCCTAATGTGGACCCCAAGACCCATCCCTACATTTCCACCGGCCTCAAAGGCAATAAATTCGGCATCGCCCATGAGCGCACGCTGGCGGTGTACCAGCACGCTGCCTCGCTTGCCGGGCTCAAAATTGTGGGTATCGATTGCCACATCGGCTCGCAAATCACCGAAGAGACGCCCTACCTGGACGCCATGGACCGCATGCTCGACCTGGTGCAGTCCATTGAAGCGTGTGGCATCCCCATTGAACACATCGACTTCGGCGGCGGCCTGGGCATCAATTACCAGGGCGACGCGCCGCCCCAAGCCGATGCTTTGTGGTCCAAACTGCTGGCCAAGCTTGACGCCCGCGGCTACGGTCAACGCAAACTGATGATCGAGCCCGGTCGCTCGCTGGTGGGTAACGCCGGGGCGTGCGTGACCGAAGTGCTTTACCTCAAGCCCGGGGAACAAAAAAACTTTTGCATAGTGGACGCCGCCATGAACGACCTGCCGCGCCCGGCCATGTACCAGGCTTTTCACGCCATCGTACCGCTGGACGCCGCGCCCTCGGCGCATGCGGCCATGGTCTGCGATGTGGTGGGCCCGGTGTGCGAAAGCGGCGACTGGATCGGCCGCGACCGCACGCTGCAAGTGGGCGCAGGGGACCTGCTGGCAGTGATGTCCGCTGGCGCTTACTGCATGAGTATGGCCAGCAACTACAACTCACGGGGACGCGCTGCCGAAATTTTGGTGGACGGCGACCGCGCCACCCTGGTGCGTGCGCGCGAAAGCGTCAAGTCGCTGTTTGCGCTCGAGACGCTGGTCGGCTAAAGCGGCTCCAAAGGCGCCAGCCCAGCAACACGCCCAAAATCGCGGCGTACACCGCCACCTCGGCAAAGTTGTGTTTGGCCGCACGCATCCAGTAAAAGTGGAGGATTCCCAAGGCTGCCACCCCGTACACGGCACGGTGCAGCTGGCGCCAGCGTTTGGCCCCGAGTGCGCGAATTGCTGCGTTAAATGAAGTGGCAGCCAGCGCAGTGAGCAGCAGCAAGGCCGCAAAACCGACCAAGATAAACGGGCGCTTGGCGATGTCCCTGGCAATATCGTCGGCATCAAAGCCCATGTCGAGCCAGCCGTAAGCAATGAAGTGCAGCAGCACGTAGAAAAACACAAACAAACCCACCATGCGGCGCAGCCGCGCCAACGTGGGCAACTTGCCCACAACGCGCAGTGGCGTCACCAGCAACACCAGGCACAGCATGCGCAGGGTCCAGTCGCCCGTGGCCCGCACTAAGGCCTCAGCCGGGTTGGCGCCCAAGCGGTCAAAAGCTGCGCCGTAAACCAGCCAGGCCAAAGGCATCAGGAGCAGGCAAAAAAGCAGGGGCTTGGCCGCGGCTCCCGCCAAAAAACGTTGCAACTTTGCGCGCCACATACAAATCCGTGACGCGCCGCCTAGAAGTTGGTCTTCAGGTCCATGCCGGCGTAGAGGTGCCCAACCTGCGCCTCGTAGCCGTTGAACATCAGCGTTTTTCGTTTTTTCGAGAACAGGCTGTCTTCTCCAATGCGCCGCTCGGTCGCCTGGCTCCAGCGCGGGTGGTCGACCAGCGGGTTGACATTGGAATAAAAGCCGTACTCATTGGCTGCCGCCTTGTTCCAAGCGGTGGCAGGCTGCTTTTCAGTGAAGCGGATTTTGACGATGCTCTTGGCGCTCTTGAATCCGTACTTCCAGGGCACCACCAGGCGCACCGGGGCGCCGTTCTGGTTGGGAAGCACCTCGCCGTACATACCAAAAGCCAGCAGGGTCAGCGGATGCAAAGCCTCATCAAGCCGCAGCGCCTCCACATACGGCCAATCCAACACACGGCTCCCGACAAAGGGCATGGTTTTGGGGTCGGCCAGGGATACAAATTCAACATACTTGGCACTGCCCAAGGGCTGGACGCGTGCTATCAGTGCCGCCAGCGAATAGCCCACCCACGGAATGACCATGGACCAGCCCTCCACGCAGCGCAAACGGTAAATGCGCTCTTCCATGGGGCTGAGTTTGAGCAAGTCTTCCAGTGCGAACTTGCCTGGTTTTTGCACCAGCCCCTCTACCTCTACGGTCCAGGGCGTGGTCTTGAGGGTATGGGCGTTGGCAGCCGGATCGGCTTTGTCGGTGCCGAACTCATAAAAATTGTTGTAGCCGCTGGCGTCTTTATAAGCAGTCACCTTTTCCAGCGCAGCAGCACCGGGAACTTTAGACCCAACGTTGGCCAGGCTAGGCAGTTTGCCTGGCTTTTCCGTGCCTGAGGACTGCGCCAAGGCCTGACGCGAAGCCCAGCTTGCAGCACCCATTCCAACAACCCCAGTGGCTGCGCGTTGCAGCCACAGCCTGCGGCTTTCAACCCATTGGCGATCGGTAATTTCGCTGGGAAGGGGCGTGTTTGCCCCCACTAGCGCTTTATTTTTGTCCATCCCCTACTCCCGGCAAAGCATTTATGCGAATGCCGGGATGCGCTTAGCGCAGACCGGCAACGTAATCGGCGAGGGCTTTAATCTCACGATCGTTCAATTTTGCCGCCACTTGACTCATCGTGTTGTTGTTTTTGCGCACGCCGTCACGGAAAGCCGTCAATTGTGCCGCCGCATACTCTGAATGCTGACCGCTTAGACGGGGGTATTGGGAGGGAATTCCTGCGCCATTGGGGCTGTGGCAACCAGCGCAAGCTGGTACCAGGCGGTCAGCAATGCCGCCGCGGTAGATGCGCTCGCCCAAGGCCACGGTTTCTTTGTCTTTCGCAAAGCCTGGTTTGGACACTTTGGTGGTGAGCCAATAGGCAATGTTGCGCATATCGTCCTCAGAGAGCGCAGCGGCCATGCCACTCATCACCGCGTTGGCACGTTTGCCCGACTTGAACTCTTGCAACTGTTTGACCAGGTACTCGGGGTGCTGCTGGGCCAATTTAGGATTGGCCGGTGTACCTGAATTGCCATCGGCTCCGTGGCAGGCTGCGCAAACAGCGCCAAAGCTGGCCTCGCCTTTGGCCAAGTCGGGCTTGGCCGCTTTGGCGGGAGCCTCGGGTGCGGCAGTGTTGGCGGATACCGCGAACGAGCCTGCAGCCAGCGCTGCGACGAGAAACAGTTGTGCGATCGACTTCATAGGGCAGGGGTGTGTCTGGTGGGCAAAAAAACAGTCGCATTCTACAATGCGCGTCTGGGTTTACCCGCTACAACAACCATTACAAGCATGACCGCCACCACAAACCCCACGTCTGAACCCCCTCCCCAAGCCACCACCACCGCAGGCGCAAAGTCCGCCGGCGTGACCGCCATGGGCTGGCTGCACACCGCCAAATTTCTCACCACAGCGCCGCAACTGCACTTTTTGCCGGCCTTGGACGTGCCGGAAATTGCTTTTGTCGGACGATCCAACGCCGGCAAATCCACCTGCATCAACACCCTCACCCAGCAAAAGCAGCTCGCATTTGCCTCCAAGCGCCCCGGGCGCACGCAACATATCAACTTGTTTTCCCTGGGCAAGCAGGGCGTGATGGATGCGGTGCTGACCGACTTGCCCGGCTACGGCTATGCGGCAGTTCCCAAGCAAGACAAGATTCGCTGGCAACAGGTAATGGCCAATTACCTGGTCAGCCGCGAGAACCTCAAGGGCATCGTGCTGATGTGCGACCCGCGCCACGGCATGACCGAGCTGGATGAGGTCTTGCTCGATGTAATTCGTCCGCGCGTGGAAGAGGGGCTGAAATTCCTGGTGGTTTTAACCAAAGCCGACAAACTGACCCGGGCCGAATCGACCAAAGCCTTGTCGATTGCCAAACTGCAGGCCGGAGGCGGCGAAGTGCGCTTGTTTTCAGCGCCCAAGCGCACCGGGGTGGAGGATGTCGCCACCCTGCTGTGGGACTGGGCGCACCCGAACGGGGCCACACCGGCCGCACTCCCTGCCCAAGTGCCGTAGGACGATGGATCTCAAGCCTTGGGCGCCCCGCCCTCAAACGGTTAACTCAGTACGGCGGCATCTCACCCACGGGGCGGTCTTTGAAGCGCTTGTGCACCCAGTAGTACTGGGCGGGTGAAACGTCGATATAGGACTGCAAACGCAAGTTCATCAGCGCCGTGTCAGCCGCCAGGTCATTGCTAGGGTAGTCGGGCCAGGCGGGTGAAATTTCGACTTCGTAGCCCTGGGGCGTGATTCGGGCCACCATCGCGATGACTTTGGCCCGACCCAAGCGCGCCACCCGCGGCAGCGACGGCACGGTGGCGGCCAACACGCCATAAAAGGGCACAAATAACGAATCCCGTGGCTCGTAATTCATGTCGGGGAGCAGGCACAAGGGCTCACCGGCGCGCAGTCCGGCCAGCACCGGCTTGAAGCCCTCAGTGCGGTCGAAAGGGCGCCCGTTGCCAAAACGCTGGCGGCCTTTCAATATCCATGCATCCACCACCGGGTTGGTTTGCCGGGCATACACGGTCATGAATTTACGGGGGAGCTGCTGCGTTAAAGCCGCCCAGCCCGCGTCCATTCCGACAAAATGCGGGGTAAATACCAGGGTCGGCGCATCGCCATCGAGCTCATGGACGGCGCCTACGAGCTTGATCCGATTGCGTGTGAGCTCCGGCGCGGCGTACCAGAGCCAGCCCCGGTCCAGCCAAGCTTGGGCGAAATAGACAAAACACAGGAAAGTCTGTGCGCGGCGCTGCGCAGCCGACCAAGCCGGAAAACACAGCCGCAAATTGGTCGCCACCACCTTGCGCCGCGAGGCCACGCCGAGGTACAGCAGCGCGCCCAGAAACCAGCCGAGCGCACGCAGCCAGCCCAGCGGCACGATGGCGAGCCACTGGGTCAACAACAGGGGAATCCGGGTTAGCACGGTTGGGCTCAGTGGCGAGTGGAAGGCTGGGCCAAACCATCGGCGCCCGGCGGCGCATCTGCCTGCGGCTGCTTGTAGCGCGCGTAGCCCCAAAGATACTGGCCCGGGTGCTGAAGTATCAGCGCTTCGAGCAAGCGGTTCATCTGCACAACGGCGCCCTCGCCCTGGGCCGCCGTGAGGGGCTGTGTTGGCACCACGTGCACCACATAACCTCGGCCCCACGGCAATCGCTCACCCCAGGCGAGCAAGGTCGTCGCACCGGTTTGCTGCGCCAACCGGGTCGCCAGGGTCATGGTGTAGGCCGCTTTGCCGAAAAATGGCGCCCATATGCCCTGGTGCAGCGGCGGAACCTGGTCGGGCAACAAACCAACGCAATCCCCGCGTTTGAGGGCCTTGAGCATTTGCTTGACGCCGGCCAGCGTCGTAGGTGCGGTGTGCAGGCCCGGTCGGGCACGCGCTCTGGCCTCCAGCGCAGCCAGCCAAACCTGGCGCGCGGGGCGGTACAGCGCAGTCATGGGGTGGGTCTTGCCATAGCGCGCGGCGTAGGCCTGCGCAGTGATTTCAAAACAGCCCAGGTGCGGGGTAACAAATACCACGCCCTGGCCTCGGGCCAAGGCGTCGTCTACCCAATGGGCACCCTGCCACCGCACCGGCACCGACGGGCCCAGCCACAGGCGTGGCAACTCGGTGGCCAAGCAGCCTGCGGCAGACACCGCCGCACGCCACTGGGCAGCGCGCACACCAGCCTGGCGGGCGTTGACCAAGAAGCGGTGGCGGTAGCTGCCAGAAAACAAAAACACCGCCCAACCCACAGCGGCACCTGCCCCATGCAGCAGCCACAGCGGCAGGCGTGCGAGCAGTTGGAGAACAAAAGCCATGGGGTGCAGTAAGATTGGGTCGGTCGCTGAGTTATGAACTACTTGCAGGGCGACCAGCGCGATGGCGGCCTGACAACGGGCTGCCATTGTGCACTGTCCCCCGGGGCAGATCTGCTAAAGCGTTCGCTGAAAGCTCCAAGGCCCAAGCAACGCGATCTGTTGTTTTTTTGGAGTCACACTTTATGGCGAACGATTTTCTCTTTACCTCTGAATCCGTCTCTGAAGGACACCCCGACAAGGTGGCCGACCAAATTTCGGACGCGATCCTAGACGCGATCTTTAAGCAAGACCCCAAGTCCCGCGTGGCGGCCGAGACACTGTGCAACACCGGCCTCGTGGTGCTGGCCGGTGAAATCACCACCAACGCGCACGTGGACTACATCCAGGTGGCGCGCGACACCATCAAGCGCATTGGCTACGACAACACCGAGTACGGCATTGACTACAAAGGCTGCGCGGTGCTGGTGGCTTACGACAAGCAAAGCAACGACATCGCCCAGGGCGTGGACCACGCGTCAGACGACCACCTCAACACCGGCGCAGGCGACCAGGGCCTGATGTTTGGCTACGCCTGCAACGAAACACCCGAACTGATGCCCGCGCCGATTTACTACGCCCACCGCCTGGTGGAGCGCCAGGCGCAGCTGCGCAAGGACGGGCGCCTGCCCTTTCTGCGCCCGGACGCCAAGAGCCAGGTCACTATGCGCTATGTCGACGGCAAGCCGCACAGCATTGACACGGTGGTCTTGTCCAGCCAGCACAGCCCCGAAATGAGCAACGGCTCCACCATGAAGCAGGAATTCATCGACGCGGTGATTGAAGAAATCATCAAGCCGGTGCTGCCCAAAGAGTGGCTGATCAACACCCGCTACCTGGTCAACCCCACCGGCCGCTTTGTGGTCGGCGGCCCGCAAGGCGACTGCGGCCTGACCGGGCGCAAGATCATTGTCGATACCTATGGCGGCGCCTGCCCGCACGGCGGCGGCGCATTCTCTGGCAAAGACCCCACCAAAGTGGACCGCTCTGCCGCCTACGCTGCCCGCTATGTGGCCAAAAATATTGTGGCCGCTGGCTTGGCCCGGCAGTGCCAGATTCAGGTGGCCTATGCCATTGGCGTGGCCAAGCCCATGAACGTGACGGTGTACACCGAGGGCACCGGCGTGATTTCGGACGACAAAATCGCCGCCCTGGTCAACGAACACTTTGACCTGCGGCCCAAGGGCATCATCCAGATGCTCGATTTGCTGCGGCCCATCTACGAAAAAACCGCTGCCTACGGCCACTTCGGCCGCGAAGAGCCCGAGTTCACCTGGGAGCGCACAGACAAAGCAGCGACGCTGCGGGCAGCGGCGGGCCTGTGAAGCAGGCCATTGCGTTAGCAATCCGCTGGTTTGCGCCACAGGCACAAAGCAGCGACGCTGCGGGCAGCGGCGGGCCTGTGAAACAGGCCTTTGCGTCAGCAATCTGCTGGTTTGCGCCACAGGCACAAAGCAGCAACGCTGCGGGCATGTAAAACGAACGCCGGATGAAACTCCAGACACAACGCTTTATTGACCGCTGGGTAGGTCAGTTGCTGTGCGCGGTGGTGTCGGGGTGGGTTCGGCTGACAGGCGCCAAGGCGCCTGTGCTATCAGCGCAGCCGCGCAACATTCTGGTGATTTTGCTCTCCGAGATGGGCAGCATCGTCTTGGCCGGGCCGATGTTTGCCGAGCTGCGCAGGCGCTATCCCAGCGCAGCTATTCATGTGCTGCAACTCAAGAAAAACCAAGAGGTCTCCAAACTGCTGCGCCTGAGCCAGGACGAGCACTTGCACAGCTTGGATGACAGTTCGGGGGCCCGGCTGGTGGGAGACATCCTGCGTGTCAGCCTGCATATGCGCCGCTTGGGTGTCGACGCGGTGGTGGACTGCGAGCTGTTTTCGCGCGTGAGCAGCCTGCTGTCGTTTGCCTGCGGCGCGCCGCTGCGGGTGGGCTTTACGCCCCACACCCAAGAGGGGCTGTACCGGGGCAGCTTTATCAACCGCGCCATTCCTTACAACCCCTACCAGCACATTAGCAAGCAGTTTTTGTCGCTGGTGGACGCCTTGTCGGGCGACAGCGTGCCGCGCAACAAGGCCGCGCCGATTCGCACGACGCCCACGCAGACGGAACTCTCGGTGCCGTTTTCGGACACCGAGCTGGCCGCCTACCGAGCCCAGTTGCACCGCGACCACCCGGCGGCGGCGCGGCGCACGCTGGTGCTGCTGTACGCGGGCGGCGGCATCTTGCCCGAGCGCGCCTGGCCCGCAGCCCACTACGCGCGGGTGGCGCAGGGCTTGTGCGTAGCCGGGTTTGCGGTAGGGCTGATTGGACTGAAAGACGATGCGCAACTGGCCAAAGATTTGCAGGCCCAGGTCCAAAGCGACTTTTGCATTGACCTGACCGGCTACACCCGCAGCATCCGCGAGCTGCTGATGCTGTTTTATGCCGCGCGGCTGCTGATCACCAACGACGGCGGGCCCGGCCACTTTGCCACGCTCACACCCATCCAGACCATGGTGTTTTTCGGGCCGGAGACCGGCAAGCTCTACGGCCCGCTGGGCGCGCGCAATATGGTTTTGGAAAGCGGCATCGCCTGCTCGCCCTGCCTGAGCGCCTACAACCACCGCCTGACCTTTTGCGACGGTGACAACCAATGCCTCAAGCGCATTGCGCCCGACCCGGTGCTGGCCGATGCGCTGCGCTACTTGCAGGCAACGCCCGTCACCGCATGACCACAAACACCGGTTGGCAAGCGCGCGCCTTAGGCGCCATGGCGTGGCTAACACGCTTTCGCTACCTGAAGTTTGGCCTGGTGGGCGCCAGCGGCACGGTGGTCAATATGGTGGTGCTGTACCTGGGCCATGAGTACCTTTTTCAGTCCTTTGAGGGGCCGCAAGGCAAGCCCTATGCGTCCCTGGCGCTGGCGATTGCGGTGGCCACGGTGAACAACTTCACCTGGAACCGGATGTGGACCTGGGCCGACCGCGTGCAGGCGCAGCGCGCAGCGGCGTTGGGCGCGGTCCCTATTGCCGCGCCCACACTGGGGGCGCAGTTGCTGAAATACGCATTGGCCTCGTGGTTTGGCATTGCGCTGCAATACACCCTGACGCTGTGGCTGGCGCACCTGATGCACTACATGCTGGCCAATGTGATTGCCATCGTGATTGCCAGCGTGAGCAACTTTTTGGCCAATGACCGCTGGACTTTCCGCCGCCGCTGAGCACGCGCATGGCGCCCACCCAAACCGCCCCCAAACGCGCCTTGGAACGCGCCTTGGAACGCGCCCCAAAGCGCGCGAACGATAGCGCCAACACTGCGCCGCTGTGGCCCTCGCTGCCACTGCTACTTTTGGCTGCGGGCCTGTACTTTTTCGGCCTGAGCAGCTTCTATGCGCCCACCAATGGCGACGAGATGGTCTACATCCACATCGCCCGCCTCACCGCGCAAGCCGGCCACTGGCTGCCCTTGGTGTCCGACCTGGACCACATGCGCAACACCAAGCCGCCGCTCTTGTTTTGGCAAGCATTGGTGGCGGGGGACTGGGGCGCGAACTGGTCGCTGTTTGCGCTGCGCCTGCCCAGCGTGGTCTATACGCTACTCACTGCGGGCGCGGTGGCCTGGGCCGCGCAGCGACTGAGCGACAACTGGCGCACTGCTTTCCTGGCAGCGGTGATTTACCTGGCATTTTTCTCCAGCTTCCGCTACGGCCGGGTGTACCTGACGTCCGCGCCCGAGACCTTTTGGCTGGCGCTGCCCATGTGGGCGATGCTGTGGAGCCAGTTGCGCCCGCCCGGTGCGGTGAATACCGGACCCGCCTGGTTGGCCCGCGCCGCGCCCTGGCGTGCCCCGGCGGTGCTGCTGTGGTTTGGTGCGTTTGGTCTGTGCATGGGCCTGGGGCTGTTGTACAAGTCCTTTGCCCTGGTGGCACCTGCGGCTGCCACCCTGTGGTGCGCCTTGCTAGCGGGCCAGCCCTGGCGGCTGCGCCACCTGCTGCGCAGCACAGTGGCCGTGGCCTGGAGCACCGGGCTGGCACTGGGCGTGTTTGCGCTCTGGTTTGCCCTGGACCCGGACCCCGCAGCCGTGTGGCAAGAATTTGTCGTGGGCGAGAACGCTGGCAAGATGGCTGGCGCCCAAGGCTACTGGCATGCCGCCTTGTGGGGCGACTACCCGCTGTTGACGCAGTTGCTGGCCTATTGCGAAAACGCCGGACTGCTGTTTTTTGTTGTTGTAGGCCTGGCCTGGGCCGGGGGCCGGGCGCTCCTTCAAGGCCAGCCTTGGGCAAAAGCCACACCCGCGCAGCGCACGCTGTGGCTGTGGCTGCTGGTGTGGCTGGTCATTTTCAGCATCCCCAGCCAGCGCTCCGCGCGCTATGTGATACCGGCCATGCCAGCGCTGGCGATACTGCTGGCGCTGTACTGGGAGCGGCTGGCGCGGGGGTGGTTTTTGCTCACGTTGCTGCTCACCAGCGCCGCCTTGGTGGTGCTGGGGCGCATCGCCTGGGTGCTGGGGGGCATGGACGTGGGCGACCCGCTCTGGCGCTGGGCCGCCATGCTCGCGGTTGCCGTGGGTTTGGCGGCAGGTCTGGCGGCCTTGGTACGGCGCGACTGGAGCCGCAAGGCCACGCTGCTGGCGTGCTTGAGCGTCTACGCCAGCTTTGGCCTGATGGTGGCGCCGCTGGACGCGTCGCTGGCGCAGTACAGCGCACTCGCAGCGCAGCACTTGGCGGGCAAACGCGTGGCCGTGCCCAATGGCTTTACCGCCCAGTACGAGCGCTTTCACTTTTTAATGCCGCACAGCACGCTGGCACCCTATGACACGGACGGCCGCAATACCGGCGCCCTGTTCCCGGAGCTGCCGCCAGCCGAGCGTCTGGACTTTTTATTGCGAAACTTCGATGCCGTGGTCTGGATTGACAGCGACTCCCAAGCCACCGCGCCGCCCTGCGCACCGCGCTGTACCGCGCTGGGCTACCGCTGGCATGTCAAGAGCCGCCACAAGAGCGGCGAAGTTACTCTGGCCAATGTCTGGCACCCGGAGCAATGGCTGTTGGGGCGGGAGTGGCTGCTGGTTCCTGCGGACTGAGCACAGCACACCAAAAGACGCTGGCGCTCGCGGATCAGTGGCGGCGCCACAGCCGGCGCAGCAAGCTGCCCAAAGCCACGAGCCAAAGCCAGGGGTCCAGCACCGCGTCCCACACATTGCCGCTGGGCCAGCGCGTCAGCGTAAACACCAGCAGCGCCGCGCAAAGCGCCCCCACACCCGCCTGGCGCAAGGCCGAAGTGCCCGACACCACAAAAGGAAGCAAAGCAAAGCCCCAGGCCAGCGCCAGTGCCACAGGGGTGAAGCCCCAGGGGTAAATTGCGACGGTGAACACGGCGAAGGTGTCGAGCACAAGAACCACACCCAAACCAACCGCCGCCAGCGACCACCGCCCAGTCCAGGTCGCAGTTTTTGCCCCTGGCGCGGTGAGCGGCCTGGGCTGGCTGGGAATGCCGTGGAGCAGCACACCGGTAGCCAAAAAGCCCGAAGTCAGGCTGGGAATCTGGAAGGACAGCGCCAGCCAAAAAGTCACACCCCACGGCCCCGGCACCCAGGCCCACAGCGCCAGTCCCCAGGGCAACCAGCGCCGCAGCGCGGGCGCACGGTCCAGGCGCGACACCCAGAGCAGCCCCAGCGCCGCCAGCACCAGACTCCAAAGCAAATGACGCGCCCAGACCAGGCTCTGCGCCGACGGCAACAAAGGGGCGGACTGCAGGGTCAGCGTATGCCAGAGGTCCCACAGGTTCATGGCGCGGCCTTTAGCGAAACGGTCGGGTCAGCCAGCTGAATGGGGGCAGACGCGTCGGCCACCCAGTCAAAGCGCCGCCAGGCGATGCGCTTGCGGCGGTCGGTATAGCTCACCCACAGGCTCTGGTCGGCCCAGGCCATGGCGGGGTAGGAATATTCATCGCCCGGGCCGCCATGCTCCAGGTCTTCCACGGTGGACCAGGACAGGCCATTTCTGGAGTTGGCCAGCCGCAAGGTCTGGCGGTCGCTGGTGGAGGGGTTGAAGGCCAGCAGGTGCTGGGCGCCCACGCTGAGCGTGGCGATACCGGCGTCGGGGTTGTCCAGCGGCAGGTCAGCGGCGTCGTGCCAGGTGGCGCCGCCGTCCAGCGTCTCGGATATGCGGATCCTGCCCTGGTCACCATGGTCGCGCATCAGTGCGGTCCAGTGGCTGGGGCTCAACGCCAGCAGCGCGGGTTGCAAGGTGAACGTGCGTCGCGAGATGCGCACCATGCCCAGGTACGCCCCTTGCGCATCGAAGCGCAGCGCTACGGGTATTTTGGTACCCATCTCAAAATAGGCGGGCAAGACCATGCCCCCGTCTGCCAAAGGCAGAGGCGAAGTGCGCACGAGGTAGCTCAGGTTCCAGAACCACGACATCGGCAGCAGGCCCAGGGGCTCAAAGTGCAGCTCCGGATCGCCCAGCGCGCTGGCTTGGCGCAAATGCACAATCCGCGACGCCGCCCAGCCCCCCCAGCCGGTGCCGACCACAAACAAGTGCATGCGACCGGAGGCGTCGATCCAGGCAATGGGATTGCCAATGCGGCGCACACCCGCACCCAGCGCATCACCTACCGCGTGGCGGTTGACGACGTACTGCGGCGCGGTCCAGGCCTGGGTACTGCGGTCCCACTGGGACGCGGCAATTTGCACATTGGGCGCGCTCTCGCGGTCACCCGCAAACCAAAACACAGTGAGCGCGGCCGCGTGGGCTGCAGGCATGGCCAGCAAAGCGCTGGCATGCGCCGCCAATACGCCATCGGGCATGGGAATACTGCCGTGCCCGCGCTGCACCCAGCGGCCCGTGGCGACGGCCTCGCCTGGCGCTGCTGCAGCCTGTGGGGCAAGCGGCGCCACCTTGCGCAGGGACAAGTCCCACACCAGCGCCAGCGCAAGCAGCAGCAAGGCCAGCGCACAACGCAGCAACAAGGGGCGGACAATCATGGGGTGGCATTATCAGCCGCACTGTTTGTTTGTCCGTTACCAGCCCCGCCAGGAGATGTATTCGATGACCCAAAGTACCACCAGCCCCAGCATCCTGCGCATCACGCCCCTGTCGGCGCCGCCCTGGCCGACGATAGACCCGTTTTTGTTTTGCGTGCACCACGTGGACGCCTATCCGCGCGGCAACGCCGCCATGGGGCCGGACGCTTCCTTGGGAGGGCGCAACCTGGGCCAGGACTTTGCAGGCAAAGACGGCTGGAGCATGTACCACGGCAAAACCATTCCCGGCTTTCCGGCGCACCCGCACCGGGGTTTTGAAACGGTGACCATCGTGCGCCAGGGCCATATTGACCACTCCGACTCGCTGGGTGCCACCGCCCGCTTTGGCCCGGGCGACGTGCAATGGCTCACGGCGGGCAAGGGCATCGTGCACTGCGAAATGTTTCCGCTGCGCAAGCTTGACGCGCCCAATCCGGCTGAGCTGTTTCAGATCTGGCTCAACCTGCCGGCGAAAAACAAGATGGCCGAGCCCCACTTCACCATGCTCTGGGGCGAAAACGTGCCCACCGTGCGCCAGGTGGATGCGCAAGGCCATGGCACCGAGGTGATGGTGGTCGCCGGAGCCCTGGACGGCGCCCAAGGCCTGCCGCCGCCGCCCGACTCCTGGGCCAGCGCGTCCGATGCGGACTTGGCGATCTTCACCATCCGCATGGAGACGGGCGCCCGCTGGACATTGCCCGCAGCCCACCACCCGGACACACGGCGCCAAATCTACTACTTCAAGGGCGACGCGCTCACTATGGCGGGTCAAACTATTGCGCCGCATTCGGTGGTGGAGGTGCGGGCGCAGGACGCGCTGGAACTGGTCAACAGCGGGCAGGTCGCCGAACTGCTGATGCTCCAAGCCCGTCCGATCGGCGAACCGGTGGCGCAGTACGGCCCGTTTGTGATGAACACCCAAGCGGAAATCCACCAGGCTTTCGCCGACTACCGGCGCACCGAGTTTGGCGGCTGGCCCTGGGCGAGCAGCGATCCGGTACATCCACGCGAAAAAGGCCGCTTCGCGCAGCACGCCGACGGGCGCTTGGACGAGCGATAAACCGGGGGCGGTGTCCGCTGCTAGCGGCCAAAGCCCTGAAAGGTGCACCAGAGCGACCAAAGGCCCGCCGCTTTGGACAAGGCCTTGCGCGGCGTGAACGCGACCACGCCTGCAACCAAAGCCGCCAGCGCCAGCGGGTGGCGGCGCAGCCAAAACAGGCCGCCGCGCAGGCGATCGACCTGCTGCAATGGGGCTGCCAGTGTTTGCGCTTGCAGCGCCAAACTGCGGCGCAGCTGGGCGCTGCGCCATACCGCGCGCTCTTGGCGCAGACGCAGCTCAAGTTCCCGAGATTTCATGCAAGGTATCCACTTGCTTTGGCAGGTCCACGGGCCGGGTCATTCCTGGCCCCGGTCGCGCGCCAGTTCTTGGGCGCTCGCGTGAAACATGCCCAGCGGGTTGCGCAATCGCCGCCGTGCCAGGCCCAGCAAAACCAAACCGCCGCCCAGCATAAGCAAGCCCATAGCGCCTGCGGCAGCCAGGCGGTAGGCGTCGTCCACCAGCAAAATGACGGTGGCGCACAGCATTACCAAGCCAAGCGACAGGCAAACCAAGGCCACCGCCGCTAGCACCAAGACATCAAGCACGCGACGTTTTTCGACTTCGAGCTCGGTGCCCAGCAACTCCAGGCGCACCTGAGCGGTCTCCAACAAAGTCGAAAGCAGCTGGCGCAAAGAAGCTAACAAGCCGCCACCGCCTGCGTGCCGCTCGCTCGCGTGGCTGTCGGAAAAATTGCCTTGGCGGGATTCACGCATAGCGCGGCTTGCACCGGGCTCATTGCTTGCGCAACAAAAGCCCAGCCAAAAGCCCCAAGCCTGCGGCAATGCCTATGGACTGCCAGGGATGGTCACGTACGTACTCATCGGTGGCGTCGCCTGCGGCCTTGGCGCTGTTTACGGCAGCCTCTTGTATGTGTTTGAGCTCGCGCGTCGCCTCCGCCAGTCGGGCCTCGATGCGTGCACGCACCCCCACCGCCCCCTCGCCGACCTGGTCTGCAGTCATGCGCAACAACTCTTGCGCATCGTCGATCACCACACGCAGGTCATGCATCAGCTTTGCTTTGTGGGCAGCATCCATTGAAATCATCAAATTTCTCCAAGGGTTGGTAACGTCCCAACTGTAGGGGCCAACGGCCCTTGCTGCTTGATACACGTCAAAAAAGCAAACATTTGCCCGGCATATTGCCGCTGGGCAGCGAGGGCCTGGGCGCAGGCTGCGAAAATAGCCGTTTCGCATTTTCAACGGAAGCACCCATGTCTCTCATTCCCGCCACCATCCTGACCGGCTTTCTGGGCGCTGGCAAGACCACCGTACTCAAACGCATCCTCACGGAGGCGCACGGGCAAAAAATCGCCGTCATCGAAAACGAGTTTGGTGAGGAAAACATCGACAGCGATATTTTGGTGTCCGACACCACCGAACAAATCATCCAGATGAGCAACGGCTGCATCTGCTGCACCATCCGTGAGGACCTGCGCGCCACCCTGCGCGACCTGGCTGAGAAAAAGCGCAAAGGCGAGCTCGACTTCGACCGCGTGGTGATCGAAACCACCGGCCTGGCCGACCCCGGACCGGTGGCGCAAACCTTTTTCATGGACGATGAGGTGGCCGAGTCTTACCTGCTGGACGCTATATTGACCCTGGTGGACGCCAAACATGCGCCCGAGCAGCTGGACGACCGCCAAGAAGCGCGCCGCCAGGTGGGCTTTGCGGACCAGATTTTCATCAGCAAGTCCGAGCTGGTGTCGGCCCAAGACCTGCACGCCCTGCAACACCGCCTCAAACACATGAACCCGCGCGCGCCGCAGCATACGGTGCACTTTGGCGATGTGGCGATCAAAAACTTTTTCGACCTGCGCGGCTTCAACCTCAACGCCAAGCTCGACATTGACCCCGACTTTCTGAGCGCACAGGACCACGATCACCACCATGACCACGACCACGGCGAAGCCTGCGACCACCCCTCCCATGGGCACGGCGACCACAGCGGCCACCACCACCATGTGGACGACGACGTGAAAAGCTTCGTATTCAAGTCCGAGCGTGCCTTCGACCCGGCCAAGCTGGAGGACTTTTTGGGCGCCATCGTCAACATCTATGGCCCGCGCATGCTGCGCTACAAAGGCGTTCTTTATATGCAGGGCAGTGAGCGCAAGGTGATCTTCCAAGGCGTGCACCAGCTCATGGGCAGCGACTTGGGGCCGGCCTGGGCGGCGGGCGAAACCAAAAGCAGCAAGCTGGTGTTCATTGGTATTGACTTACCCAAAGACATCTTGCTCCAGGGCATGGAGCAGGCACTGGTCTAGTTTTCGGCGACAATTTGCTTTTTGTGCAGCGCAGCATTTATTCGCCCGCGTGAGGTCGGCATTTTTCCTGGGTCATCATGTTCGTCACCCTATTGCAAATGATGGGATTTCCTTTGGGCAAGCCTGTACACTCCCGCGCCGGAGCCGGGTCTCCACCCGACTCCGATGCGGCAGACACAGCCCCGCGTAGCAAATCCCCCAGTGTTTCTGTCAGGAGACAAAAAGTGAACGCCAAAACCGCAAGCGCGACCCCTACAAAGGCCACCGCGGCAAAGAAGCCTGCAACCAAAGTGCCCAAACCCGCGTCGGCGCCGGTCGCGCCCGTTACGGAGAGCGAGAAATCAAAGCCTGATGGCACCCCGAAAGCCTCTGACTCCGTGAAAAAACCCGCCGCCACCCTGGCGCCTGTGGCGGTGGCTGCGAAAGCAAACGGCGTGACCAAAGAGAAGCTTCCCAAACCCTTGGCAGCAGCCAAAACATCCGTCACCCCCCCTCCCACAGCTGAAACGGCAGCAGTGAAGTCGCCTCCCAAAGCAAAACCTGCCAAGACCCCGGCCGTCGTGGCCAATCCCCAAGCTAATCCTTCTGTGAATGTGAACACCTCCAAACCTTCCGCACCTGCACCGCTTGCCGCAGCAAACGCCGTTCCCGTGAAATCAGGCCGCCCTTCGTCGCGACTGGCCCAGTTAACCGTGCCGTCCATGGCACAGTCCGTCGCATCCACGGCAGCCAAGTCCAGCTTCAACCAAGCCAGCCAGGCTCCGTCCGCAGCGCCTGTGATTCCAGCCGTTGTGAAAAAAGACAGCAAACTCGCCAACAACTGGAAAACCACGCCCGTCGAGCGCCTGACGGACGCCGAGTTGCTGGCCATGCCCGACTCGGAATACATGAACGAGGTGCAGCTGGCCGCCTTCAGGCTCAAGCTGACCACACTCAAACGCGACATCCTCCACAGCGCTGGTGAGACGACCGAGCACTTGCGGGAAGACACTTCCGTGGTGCCCGATCCAGCGGACCGTGCGACGATTGAGGAAGAGCACGCGCTGGAGTTGCGTACCCGCGACCGCGAGCGCAAGCTGCTCAAGAAGATTGAACAGTCCATCGCGCGCATTGACGCCGGCGACTACGGCTACTGCGACGAAACCGGCGAAGCCATCGGCGTGGGGCGCTTGCTTGCACGCCCAACGGCTACCTTGTCGCTGGAGGCGCAACAACGGCGTGAACTCAAGCAAAAAATGTTTGGCGACTAAGCCGCGGCCCTGCGCAATTCATTGACCGTGACAGACGCCAATGAGCGCCCGCGCCCCAGTAGCCTGGCGATGGACAAGCTGGAGTCGGGCGCGCTTCCAAAGGCTGTCCGCGCCGAACGCCGACGCCAGCTGCAGCAGATTCGGCAACAAGAACTGGCCTACCTGCGCAGTTTGCATGACGGTACTGCAGCCAATGGATCGGAAAGGCCGTTAGAAGGTTTCGAGGCGGTGGCGCCGCCAAGCCATCTTGTCCCCTTGGACACGCTGAAAAAAATCGACGAAATCGAAGCGCGGATGGATCAACGTTGGGTGGATGTCAACGCCAAGACGCGGCCTGCTGCGGCCACCCCAAGCGCAACCTTGCCCGCCGCCCTCCAAGAGGCGGTGGCTGCCGTAGAAACAGCCAGCAGCCAACGCGCCAGGAACCTGCAAACCGCAAGAATCCCACCGCCAGCGGCGACGCAACCCGTGGAAAGCTCCAGCCTGACTACGCCGTGGAAAAGCCTGCAAGGACCTGCACGCGACGCCGGCCACGAAGAAATCACGCCGCCACGCCCATTGGCGGACCTGATGGGTGATCCGGTGTTGACTGCTGCTGCAAGCGACTTCGCCGGCGGTCGCACTGATGAGGCACGGCAAGGGCTCTTGGTCGCTTTGCGTGCCAGTCCGCAGCGCAGCGCCAAGGTGCTTTGCTGGCTGCTCGCGCTCATAGAAACCTACCGCACCTCTGGCAATCGGGCTGAATTTGACGGTGCCGTCTTGGAGTATTTCGACTACTGGGATGGCGCGACGCCGACTTGGCATGATTGGACGGCCAGTGCGGACGAACAAATCGCACCAGGAAGCACCAATGCGCACCATGCGCCAGTGGAATTATTTGCACCCTCGGTGCTGGACCAGATGAGCGTATGGCGGTGCCCGGCCCTGCTGGACGCCGCAGCGGCGCATGCGCTGATCGCCCACTGGCAATCGGTCAAGCAATGCGCGGTCGACTGGTATGCCCTCAATGCAATTGACGCCACGGCGGCACAGCAGTTGTCTGCGGCGCTGGGCCCTGACATGCCGGCACCGGCACACGTGCTTTTTTTTGATACGCCCACATTGCTGTCCGTGCTGCAACAAGCCACCCCTCAGGGAGAGGCGCAGTGCCCGCGCAGCCTGTGGCACTTGCGCCTGGCCATGTTGCAGCTGATGCACATGCGAGACGCATTTGACCAAGCCGTGTCGGACTACTGCATGACCTTTATTGAGCCGGCTCCCATCTGGCAAGCAGGGCAAGCACGGTTCGACGGCGATGCGGGAGCGTGGGCAAACCACTCGGGCCTGCAAGGCGCGGGCCCGAAGCAGCCGCACCAGCCCGTACTGCAATTACAAGGGCAATTGGTCGGCGCTCAAGCCCTGGGGCTGCCCGCAAAGCCGGGAGGCTCTCCGGGCTCCGTGCTCCCTATTGCGTGCCGAAGGCTGGTGCGCATGGACCCCGACTCAACCGGCGCGCTGGTAAATTGGGTCAGCCGTGCGCAAGCGCAGTCCATCGAGGTCTGCTTCAAGGGCGTAAGCCTGCTGGTGGCGGCCTACTGGCATCACCGGGGTCTGCACGCAAACGCGCAAGTCGAACTGCGCGACGGGCGCTAAACCCTCCACCCCAAGACTTTTCCCCTCAGGCCAAGCGCGCGAGGGGTTTGCAACTTTGGCGCGCCAGATCTGAAGCATTACGTTCACTAGGTACGCTAAGTGCTTAATTTAAAACGTTTTTTGATATCGCTTCGGGCGAAAAAACGCCTCTAAGTCATTGATTTCATTGGAAAAAATTGACCTAGGACAAGCCTCAAAACGCCAAAATGCTGGTAAAGTGCAATTAAGTGCAAATTAGTGGGACAAAGTGTCTTTGGGACACCACTTCACTTGCCTAGTTGGACAAAGGGGTTATTTGTGGTGTTTCAAGGTGCTTCGTCACTCACGCTGGATGCAAAGGGGCGGCTGTCCGTTCCAACCCGGCACCGTGACGTGCTCAGCGCTGTGGCCGCCGGATTGCTAACCATCACCAAACACCCCCATGGCTGCCTGATGGTTTTCCCAAGGCCGGAATGGGACCTGTTTCGCGACCGTATTGCCGCGCTGCCGATGTCAGCCCAATGGTGGAAGCGCATCTTTTTGGGCAATGCCATGGATGTAGAGCTGGACAGCACCGGGCGCATCTTGATTTCTCCCGAACTGCGCAGCAGCGCTGGCATCACCAAGGACACAGTCTTGCTGGGCATGGGCAACCACTTTGAGCTGTGGGACAAAGCCAGCTACGAAGCCCAGGAAGCCCGGGCAATGCAAGAGCAAATGCCTGACGTGTTCAAAGACTTTTCCTTTTGATCTTCGCCGTGGAAGCATCCCCCGAGCACACCACGGTCTTGCTGCAGGAAGCGGTGAGCGCCTTGCTGGAGCAGTCCCCCGAAAGCGCGACACCTGCGACCGACGGGGTCTATGTGGACGCCACCTTTGGGCGCGGCGGACATTCCCGGCGCATTTTGTCGATGCTCTCGCCCCAGGGGCGTCTGATCGCGTTTGACCGCGACCCGCAGGCTGCAGCGCAGGCCAGCGCCATCAGCGACCCGCGTTTTTCCATTCGGCAAGAGGGCTTTTCGCACCTCGGCGACTTGGGATCCGCCAGCGTGTCAGGCATTTTGATGGATTTGGGTGTGAGCTCGCCCCAAATTGATACGCCTGCGCGGGGTTTTAGCTTTCGCTTTGAAGGCCCATTGGACATGCGCATGGACACCACGCGCGGGATCAGCGTGGCGCAGTGGCTGGTCGACGCAGATGTCGAAAACATTACGGAGGTGATACGTGACTACGGCGAAGAACGGTTTGCTGGCGCCATTGCAAAGGCGATTGTGGCTCGCCGACAAGAGCACGGGCCCCTTTCAACCACCACCGAACTGGCCCAGCTCGTGGCTGACACGGTCAAAACCCGCGAGCCGGGCCAGAACCCTGCAACGCGCACATTTCAGGCTTTTCGGATTTTCATCAATGCCGAGCTTGAAGAGCTACAGCAGGCGCTAGACGCCGCACTGCAGGTGCTTGCACCCGGTGGCCGCCTGGTAGTGATCAGTTTTCATTCCCTCGAAGACCGCATCGTCAAGCAATTCATCGCCAAGCACTCCAAAGACGAGTACGACCGGCGCATGCCCTTTGCGGCACCAAAACCCATGCGCTTGCGCGCGCTTGGCCGCAGCCGGCCCACAGCCGCGGAAGTGGCGGCCAACGCGCGTGCGCGCAGCGCCATCATGCGCGTGGCCGTTCGCACGCAAGCCCAAGCAGGAACCCGCGCATGACCCGCGTCAACATCCTGCTGGCGCTGGCTGCCCTGGGCAGCGCCATGTACTTGGTGGGTGTGCAGTACGAGTCGCGCCGCTTGTTTACCGAACTGGAAAAAGCCCACCGAGAGGCGCGTCGCCTGAGCACGGAGCTCGAACGCCTGCAAGTGGAAAAACGCAGCCAAGCGACGCCAGCACGGGTCGAGCGCGTGGCACGCGAGAAACTGCAGATGCGCCAGGTGACGCCCGGTATCACTTATTACCTGAGCGCTGGCGAGGCAGGGCAGGCCAAACCATGAGCCGCAGCATCCAGTACACCGCCAGCCCCTTGCTGACCAGCCGCACACCCGTGTGGCGCAGCAAATTCGTGGTCGGCGCGATCGCCCTGGGCTTCGTCGGCTTGGGTGCGCGCGCCGCCTATATCCAAGTATTCAACAACGACTTTTTCCAGCACCAAGGTGAGGTGCGCTACAACCGCACGCTAGAGTTGCCAGCCAACCGGGGCCGCATCCTGGACCGCAATGGGCTGATCCTGGCCTCCAGCGTGCCCGCACCGAGCATCTGGGCGATCCCAGAGGACGTTTCGCTCGACGACGCCGAGCGCGCCACGCTGGCCAAGCTGCTGGACATTGCGCCAACCGAACTGACCAAGAAGCTGGCCGACGAAGACAAGAGTTTTGTCTGGCTCAAACGCCAGATCGACCCGGATAACGCTAAAAAAATCGCCGAACTCAACTTCAAAGGCATTTACCAGCGCACCGAATACCGGCGCCAATACCCGGAAGGCGAGGCCGCCGCCCATGTGGTGGGGTTTACCAATGTAGAAGACAACGGCCAAGAGGGCATGGAGCTGCTGTTTAACAGCACCTTACTGGGTCGCGCAGGCGCGCGCCATGTCATCAAAGACCGGCTAGGCCGCGCGGTAGAGCAGGTGGGCGAGACGGTGCCGCCGGAAGCCGGGCAGGACGTTCAGCTCAGCATCGACACCAAGGTCCAGTTTTTTGCCTACCAAAAACTGCGTGATGCGGTGCTGACCAACCGGGCGCAGGCTGGCAGCATCGTGGTGCTCGACGCCAACACCGGAGAGGTGCTGGCGCTGGCCAACTACCCGAGCTACAACCCGGAAAAGCGCGTCAACCTGAGCGGCGCGCAGTTACGCAACCGGGCACTGACCGACACCTTTGAGCCGGGGTCGGTGATGAAGCCCTTCACCATCGGGCTGGCACTCAACACCGGGCGCGTCAAGACGTCGACCATCATCGACACGTCTCCCGGCTCGGTCACCATCACCGGTGCCACCATCCGCGACGCCCACCCCCATGGCGCTTTGACGGTGGAACAAGTCATTCAGGTGTCAAGCAATGTCGGCACCACCAAAATTGCCATGCAAATGCCGGCCAGCGAGATGTGGGAAACCTTCTCCGGCGCAGGGTTCGGGCAAAAACCACAAATCGAATTTCCGGGCGTGGTGTCGGGGCGGCTGCGCCCGGCCAAGAGCTGGCGTCCGATCGAGCAGGCCACCGCCTCGTACGGCTACGGCCTGTCAGCCTCGCTGTTCCAGATGGTGCGCTCGTACACCGTTTTCTCCCACGACGGACAGGTCATCCGCGCCACCTTGCTCAAAAACAGCGAGCCGGCAGTAGGCGTGCCGGTATTCACCGCCGAAACCGCTGCCAAGGTGCGCAAGATGCTGCAAATGGCCGCAGGCCCAGGAGGCACCGGCCCCAAGGCGCAAACCGCAGGCTATTCGGTCGGCGGCAAATCTGGGACTGCCTACAAACAAGTGGGCAAAGGCTATGGCAGCGATGGCAACCGCAAGTACCGCAGCTGGTTTGTCGGCATGGCGCCGATTGACCACCCCCGCATCATCGTAGGCGTCATGCTGGACGAGCCCACCGCCGGCAAATACTTCGGTGGCGAGGTGGCAGCACCGGTGTTCAGTGAAACCGTGCAGCAAACGCTGCGCGTCATGGGCGTACAGCCCGACATCGCCATCCAGCCGCAAATCGTAGCCAACGCGGTGCAGGAAAGCTTCTGATGGCCACGCTGCTGAGCACCCCCGCACAAGCCTCCCAATGGCTGCACGAGCGCGTGACCGGCGTGCTGGGCAGCGATAGCCGCAGCCTGCGCGCGGGTGACGGCTTTGTAGCCACACCGGGCGCGCTGGTGGATGGACGCCAGTTTGTGACCCCGGCGCTGGAGCACGGCGTGGCCGCCTGTCTGGTCGAAGCCCAGGGGCTGGAGGTCTTTGGCTTGAACGACCCCCGGGTGGCCGCCTATACAGGGCTCAAAGCGGACGCAGGCGTGATCGCTGATGCATTCTTCGGTCATCCCTCACAAACCGTGTCCGTACTCGCCGTCACCGGTACCAACGGCAAAACCTCCACCGCTTGGTGGCTGGCCCAGGCGCTCAACGCCCTGCCCTCGCGCACGGCACAGGCCTGTGCCGTGGTCGGCACGCTGGGTGCCGGACTGCCCCCACCCGCGAATGCCGGCACTTCGGAAGGCGCAGGCCCGCTGTCCGCCCTGCGCGCCACCGGCATGACCACGCCTGACGCGGTGGCATTGCAGGCCGCCCTGCACCAGTTTGCGCAGCAGGGCGTACGCGCCTGCGCACTGGAGGCCTCGTCCATCGGCATCGAAGAAGGCCGCATGAACGGCATGCAGGTGCGTGTGGCGGTGTTTACCAACTTCACCCAGGACCACCTCGACTACCACGGCAGCATGCAAGCCTATTGGGACGCCAAGCGCCGCCTGTTCTCCTGGCCTGGTCTGCGCAGCGCGGTGGTCAACATCGACGACGACAAGGGCGCCATGCTGGCCGACACCCTCAAAGACGATGCGCCGGGGCTGGACCTGTGGACCACATCCACCCTGCGGCCCGCCCGCTTGTGGGCGCAGCACATCACGCAAACTGCCACCGGTCTGCGCTTTGAGGTGACCGAAGGCGCACACAGCGTCACCCTGCAAAGCCAGGTGATTGGCGACTACAACGTCAATAACCTGCTCGGCGTGCTGGCCACGCTGCGCGCCCAAGGCGTAGACCTGGGCGAAGCAGTGGCCGTGTGCGAAGCGCTGCGTCCGGTACCCGGTCGCTTGGAATGCGTGGGCGGCGAGAACGCGCCATTGGTGGTGGTGGACTACGCCCACACGCCCGATGCGTTGGCCCAAACCCTGGACGCGCTGCGCCCGGTGGCCACACAGCGCGGCGGACAACTCTGGTGCGTGTTTGGCTGCGGCGGCGACCGCGATGCCGACAAGCGCCCGCTGATGGGTGCCATTGCCGCGGCCAAGGCGGACCAGATCGTCATCACCAGCGACAACCCGCGCAGCGAAAAGCCGGCCACCATCCTCTCGCACATTCTGGCCGGGCTGGCAGGCCACCCGCAGCCGCAGGTGCAAGTGGACCGCAGCGCAGCCATTGCCAGCGCGGTGGCACAGGCAGCGCGCACCGATGTGATTTTGCTGGCGGGCAAGGGCCACGAGGCCACGCAAGAGATAAGCGGCGTGAAAACCCCGTTCTCGGACCGCGAACACGCCCTGCGCGCGCTGGCTGCGCGCCCCCACGCGGAGCTGCACGCATGAGCGCCGCGCTGATGACACTGGGCCAGGTGCGCCAATGGCTGGATGCCGCAGGCGACGCCAGCCACCCCGTGGTCAGCCACGGCGACCCGGCCACGCCCTTGCTACGCGTGCACACGGACACCCGCAGCATTGCCGCAGGCGACCTGTTTGTCGCGCTGCAGGGCGACACTTTTGACGCCAACACCTTGCTCCACCAGGCGCAAGCCAAAGGTGCCACCGCCGTGCTGTGCCGCAGCGGCCTGGCGGCTGAACTGCTGCCCACTGGGCTGCCACGCGTGGAGGTGCCAGACACGCTGCTCGCGCTGGGCCAACTGGCGCGCGCTTGGCGTGCGCAGTTTGATCTGCCGCTGATCGCCGTGACCGGCAGCAACGGCAAAACCACGGTCACGCAAATGATTGCGTCCATTCTGCAAGCGCACGCAAGCGGCGACGCCAGCCTGGCTACCCAGGGCAACCTGAACAACGCCATTGGCGTGCCACTCACACTCTTGCGCCTGCGCGCCCACCACCGCATTGCCGTGGTCGAGCTGGGTATGAACCACCCCGGCGAAATCGCCACGCTTGCGGCAATCGCGCAGCCCACGGTGGCGCTGGTGAACAACGCGCAGCGGGAACACCTGGAATTCATGCACACGGTAGACGCCGTGGCCACCGAAAACGGCGCCGTCATTAGCGCCCTGCCCGCCTCAGGTTGCGCGGTGTTTCCGCTGGACGACGATTACACCGCCCAGTGGCAAAGCAGCGCCGAGAAGCGCCACACACTGGGCTTTGGAGCCAAGGCCACCGGCGACGACGCCGTGGTGGGGCGCAGCGCGCATTGGACAGACGGCGCCTGGGACGTGCACGCCCAAGCCACCGTCGCCGGGCGCAGCACCCCATTGCACTACCGCCTGGCGATTGCCGGGCAGCACAATGTGCGCAATTCCTGGGCGGCTGCGGCCTGCGCGCTGGCTGCGGGCGTTCCCGCCGAAGCCGTCGAGCGCGGGTTGCAAGCTTTTGCGCCGGTCAAGGGCCGCTCGCGGGCCTTTGCGCTCACCGTAGGCATGCGCCGCGTCACCGTGGTCGACGATACCTACAACGCCAACCCCGACTCGGTGCGCGCCGCCACCGAGGTGCTGCGCGACCTGCCCGGCCCGCGCCTGCTGGTGCTCGGTGACATGGGCGAAGTGGGCACCCAAGGCCCGCAATTCCACGCCGAAGCGGGCGCCTATGCGCGCCAGTTGGGGATTGAGCGCCTGCTGGCCGTGGGCGCGCTGAGTCAGGCGGCAGTGGACGCATTTACCGCCGCAGGCGGATCGGCGCAGCACTTTGCTGACATGGACGCCCTGTGCGCCGCACTCGCCCCGGCCTTGGACGCCGCCGCCAGCGTGCTGGTCAAAGGCTCGCGCTTTATGCGCATGGAGCGCGCGGTGGCTGCCTTGCAAGAGCGCGCCGCCGCCCTGAACACTTCACCCACCCAAGGAGCAGCCGCATGTTGCTAAGTCTGGCGCAGTGGCTGCAGGCGATGAACCCCGAGTGGGGCTTTTTGCGCGTGTTTCAGTACCTCACCTTTCGCGCTGTCATGGCGGCGCTGACCGCGCTGCTGATGGGCTTGCTGGCCGGGCCCGCAGTGATACGCCGCCTGCGTGCGCTCAAAATCGGCCAGCCGATCCGTAGCTACGGCATGGAAAGCCACCTGGCCAAAAGCGGCACACCCACCATGGGCGGCGTGCTGATATTGCTGTGCATGGCCAGCGCCACCTTGCTGTGGTCCGACCTGGGCAACCGCTTTGTCTGGATTGTGCTGGTCGTCACCCTGGGTTTTGGCGCCATTGGCTGGGTCGACGACTGGCGCAAGGTGGTGCACAAAGACCCCGAGGGCATGCGCTCGCGCGAGAAGTATTTCTGGCAGTCGCTCATAGGCGTGCTGGCGGCGCTGTACCTGGTGTTCAGCATTTCCGAAATTTCCAATGCGCGGGTGCTGGAGCTGTTTTTCAATTGGGTGCGCTCGGGCTTTGACGTCAACCTGCCGCCCAAGGCCGGTTTGCTACTGCCATTTTTCAAAGAAATCAGCTACCCGCTGGGCGTGCTGGGCTTTGTGGTGCTGACCTATTTGGTGATCGTGGGTTCGAGCAACGCGGTCAACCTGACCGACGGCCTGGATGGCTTGGCCATCATGCCGGTGGTCATGGTGGCCTCCGCCCTGGGCGTGTTTGCTTATGTGACCGGCAGCGTGGTGTTTTCCAAATACCTGTTCTTGCCGCACATTCCGGGCACGGGCGAGTTGCTGGTGTTTTGCGCGGCCATGGCGGGTGCGGGCCTGGCGTTTTTGTGGTTCAACACCCACCCGGCGCAGGTGTTCATGGGCGACGTGGGCGCGTTGGCGCTGGGCGCAGCGCTGGGCACGGTGGCTGTCATCGTGCGCCAGGAAATTGTGCTGGCCATCATGGGCGGCGTGTTTGTGGCCGAGGCGCTGTCGGTGATGGCCCAGGTGCTGTACTTCAAATACACCCGCAAAAAATACGGCGAAGGCCGCCGCCTGCTGCGCATGGCGCCCTTGCACCACCACTTTGAGAAGCTGGGCTGGAAAGAAACGCAGGTGGTGGTGCGCTTTTGGATCATCACCATGCTCTTGTGCCTGGTCGGCCTGTCTACCTTGAAGCTGCGCTGATGGAACACAGCCTGCACGGTCAACACATTC
This sequence comes from Comamonadaceae bacterium, assembly GCA_947450895.1. GTDB lineage: Bacteria > Pseudomonadota > Gammaproteobacteria > Burkholderiales > Burkholderiaceae_C > Allorhodoferax. The sequence goes on from CANFWT010000013.1 coordinate 29,575, forward strand.
TGGTCTTGGGCCTGGGCGCCTCCGGCCTGGCCATGGCGCGCTGGTGCGTGCGCCAGGGCGCGCAGGTGACCGTACTGGACAACCGCGCAGCGCCGCCGCAGGCTGTCGCGCTGGCCGCGTCGGTGCCCGCAGCCCGCTTGGTGCAGGGTGCTTTTGACGCGACCTGGATCGAGGGCAGCGACATCCGTGCCATTTTCGCCAGCCCCGGCCTCGCACCCCACCAAACCGCACCGCTGATCGACGCGGCGCGTGCCAAAGGCCTGTGGGTCGGCGGCGAGCTGAGCTTGTTTGCCCAGGCGCTCCAGGACCTGGATGCCACCCAGCAGTACCAGCCCAGCGTGCTGGCAATCACCGGTACCAACGGCAAAACCACGGTGACATCGCTCACCGGCCAGTTGGTGCAAGCCGCAGGCAAAACCGTGGCGGTGGCCGGCAATATCGGCCCCACCCTGCTCGACACCTTGACCCAGGCGCTGGAGGCCGACGCCCTGCCCCAGGTCTGGGTGCTGGAACTGTCGAGCTTTCAGCTCGAATACGCCCAAGACTTTGCGCCTACTGCGGCCACGGTGCTCAACCTCAGCCAGGACCACCTGGACTGGCACCCCGACATGGCGCACTATGCGGCGGCCAAGGCCCGCATCTTTGGCCCGCAGACGCTGAGGGTGCTCAACCGCGACGACGACGCTGTCATGGCCATGCTGCCTGCGCCAGTGCGGGTGAAGCAGCAGTTGGTGGAACACCCCCATGTGCGCTTCGGCGTGGGCATGCCGCTTCGCCCCGGCGACTACGGGCTGGAATCCGCGGGCGGCATGGTCTGGCTGGTGCGCGCACAAGACGCCGACGCTACCTTGCCGCGCGCACGCCATGGATCGCAGGCTGAACTGCCCGAACTCCATATCCAGCGCCTGATGCCCGCCGACGCCCTGCACATCCGTGGCCGCCACAACGCCAGCAACGCCTTGGCGGCGCTGGCCCTGGCCAGTGCCGCCGGTTGCGCCTTGGGCCCCATGCTGTTTGGCCTGCGCCAGTACCGGGGCGAACCGCACCGGGTGCAGCACGTGGGCAGCGTCAATGGAGTGGAATTTTTTGACGACAGCAAAGGCACGAACGTGGGCGCTACCGTGGCCGCTTTGAACGGTCTGGGCCCTGAGCGGCGGCTGGTTCTGATTTTGGGTGGCGAGGGCAAGGGCCAGGACTTCAGTCCCTTGGCCGCGCCAGTACGCCAGTTTGCCCGCGCCGTGGTGCTAATAGGCCGCGACGCAGCGCTGATCCGCCAGGCGCTGGCTGATACCGGTGTGGCGCTGCTGGACGCGCCCTCCATGGAGCGCGCCGTGGACCTGGCCAATGCGCAGGCCCATGCGGGCGACGCAGTGCTGATGTCCCCGGCCTGCGCGAGCTTTGACATGTTTCGCGACTACGCACACCGCGCCCAGGTGTTTTGCGATGCCGTGGCTGACCTGGCGCTGGCCCAGGGCACCGTGTTGGAAGGCGCCGCATGAGCACCGCCCAAGCCCTGTGGAGCCGCTGGTTCGGGACCGCTGCCACCGAGGGCGACGCGCTGCCGGTGCGCCTGGGTCGGCGCGCTAGCTACTCCACCGCGCCCAGTGCCAGCCAAAGCCAGGCGCTGGACCACGCATTGCTGGCAGTGGTGCTGATACTGGTGGTGTGGGGCGCAGTGATGGTGTATTCCGCCACCATTGCCATGCCCGACAACCCGCGCTTTGCCAACTACACGCACAACTACTTCTTGGTGCGTCATGTGGCTGCCATCGCGGTCGCCCTCACCGCCGCACTGATCGCCTTTCAGGTGCCGCTGCAAACCTGGGAACGCATTGCGCCCGTGCTGTTCATTGCCTGCTTGGTGCTGCTGATGGCGGTGCTGCTGCCCTTTGTTGGCAAGGGGGTCAACGGCGCCAAGCGTTGGATTTCGCTCGGCGTCACCAACTTTCAGCCCTCCGAACTGGCCAAGTTCTCGGCTGTGTTGTACGCAGCAGGCTACATGGTGCGAAAGATTGAACTCAAAGAAGACTTTATTCGCGCCGTCTGGCCCATGGCCGCCGCCGTGGGCATCATGGGCAGTTTGCTGCTGGCCGAGCCCGACATGGGCGCATTCATGGTGATTGCAGTGATCGCCATGGGCATCTTGTTTTTGGGCGGCGTCAACGCGCGCATGTTCTTTCTGATCTCCAGCGTGCTGATGGGGGCATTTGCGCTGATGATTGCGTTCAACGACTACCGCCGCGCGCGCATCTTCGCCTACCTCGACCCCTGGACCGAGCACAACGCGCTGGGCAAGGGCTACCAGCTCACGCACTCCTTGATCGCCATCGGGCGCGGCGAAATCTTTGGCGTCGGCCTGGGCGGCAGCGTGGAAAAACTCCACTGGTTGCCCGAGGCGCACACCGACTTCTTGCTGGCCGTGATTGGCGAAGAGTTTGGCCTGCTGGGCGTGCTGCTGTTGCTGGGCCTGTTTTTATGGCTGACGCGCCGCATCATGCACATTGGCCGCCAGGCGGTGGCACTGGACCGGGTATTTGCCGGTCTGGTAGCACAGGGTGTGGGTATTTGGATGGGCTTTCAGGCCTTTATCAACATGGGCGTGAACCTGGGCGCCTTGCCCACCAAGGGCTTGACCCTGCCACTGATGAGCTTTGGCGGCTCGGCCATTCTGGTCAATTTGGTTGCCCTGGCCGTGGTGCTGCGTGTGGACTTCGAGAACCGCCAGCTGATGCAAGGCGGCCGCACATGAGCGCCACCTTGGCCACCACCCGCACCGCCTTGGTGATGGCCGGAGGCACGGGCGGGCATATTTTTCCCGGCCTGGCCGTGGCCCAGGCGCTGCGCGAACAAGGCTGGCGTGTGCACTGGCTGGGCGCGCCAGACAGTATGGAAAGCCGCCTGGTGCCATCGCGGGGCTTTGTGTTGGAGACCGTCGCCTTCTCGGGCGTGCGCGGCAAGGGTTTGAAAACATGGGCCCTGCTGCCCTTGCGCCTGCTGCGCGCCCTGGTGCAAAGCGCGCAGGTGCTGCGCCGCGTTCGGCCCAATGTAGTGTTGGGCTTTGGTGGATATATCAGTCTGCCTGCGGGTTTGATGGCGGCGCTGCATCGCATTCCCTTGGTACTGCATGAGCAAAACTCGGTGGCTGGCGCGGCCAACCGCCTGTTGGCGCGCTTGGCGCGCCGGGTGTTTTGTGCCTTCCCCGGTGCCTTGCCCGGTGCCCTGTACGTGGGCAACCCGCTGCGCGCCGAATTCTTGCAGCAAGCCGCACCCGCAGAGCGCTTTGCTGCGCGCACTGGCGCGCTGCGCCTGCTGGTGGTGGGAGGCAGCCTGGGCGCGCGTGCCCTCAACAGCGTAGTGCCCCAAGCGCTGGCGCTGATTCCACAGGCGCAGCGCCCGGTGGTGGTGCACCAAAGCGGCGAGAAACAAATGGACGCGCTGCGCGCCAACTATGCAGCCGCCGGTGTGGAAGCCACCCTCACGCCCTTTATCGACAACACCGCGCAGGCCTACGCCGACGCCGACTTGGTGCTGTGCCGGGCGGGCGCGAGCACCGTGACCGAAATCGCTGCAGTAGGTGCTGCCGCCCTGTTCGTGCCTTTCCCCCTTGCCGTTGACGACCACCAGACCCACAACGCGCGCTTTCTGGTCGATCAGGGCGCCGCCTGGTTGGTGGCACAGACCACACTTACGCCGGCCTTTTTGGCCGACTGGCTGCAACACTGCAACCGCACGGTTCTGTTGCAGCACGCACAGTCGGCCAAAGCCCTGCAAAACATCCACGCGACCGAAGCGCTGGTCGCCGCCTGCAAAGAACTGGCCCCATGAAACACGCCATTGAGCACATCCACTTCGTCGGCATCGGCGGCTCGGGCATGTCCGGCATTGCCGAAATCCTGCACAACCTGGGCTACACCATCTCCGGCTCGGATTTGGCCGACAGCGCCACCCTGCGCCGCCTGGCCTCGCTGGGCATTCAGACGCATGTGGGCCACGACGCGGCGCACGTGGCCCGGGCCGACGCAGTGGTCACCTCCACCGCCGTGCAGGCCAGCAACCCCGAAGTGCTGCGTGCGCGCGAATTGCACATCCCAGTGGTGCCACGCGCCCTGATGCTGGCCGAACTGATGCGCCTCAAGCAAGGCATCGCCATTGCGGGCACCCACGGCAAAACCACCACCACCAGCCTGGTGGCTAGCGTGCTAGCCCAGGCTGGTCTGGACCCAACTTTTGTGATTGGCGGGCGATTAAATAGCGCGGGTGCCAATGCGCGTCTGGGCAGCGGCAACTACATCGTGGTCGAGGCCGACGAGTCAGATGCCTCCTTCCTGAACCTGCTGCCGGTAATGGCCGTAGTGACCAACATCGACGCCGACCACATGGAAACCTACGGCCACGACTTTGGCCGTCTGCAGCAAGCGTTTGTGGACTTTTTGCACCGCATGCCCTTTTACGGCACGGCCATTTTGTGCACCGACGACCCGGCGGTGCGCGCCATCGTGGACCAGGTGACCTGTCCCGTTACCAGCTACGGCTTTGACGAGGGCGCCCAAGTGCGTGCCACCAATGTGCGCGCGGTAGATGGGCAAATGCACTTCACCGTGCAGCGGCGCAACGGCGTGACCCTGCCGGACATGGAGGTGGTGCTCAACCTGCCGGGGCGCCACAACGTGCTCAACGCCCTGTCGGCCATTGCGGTGGCGGTGGAGCTCAATATTGACGACGCAGCGGTGCAAACGGCGCTTGCCGAATTCAAAGGCGTGGGCAGGCGATTCCAACGTTACGGCGACCACACGCTACCCCAGGGTGGATTGGTGACCGTGGTCGACGATTACGGCCACCACCCCGTAGAGATGGCCGCCACGCTGGCCGCGGCGCGCGGCGCCTTTCCCGGACGACGCCTGGTGCTTGCCTTTCAACCGCACCGCTACACCCGCACGCGCGACTGCTTTGAAGACTTCGTCAAGGTCATGGGCCAAGCTGACGCGGTGCTGCTGGCCGAGGTCTATGCCGCGGGCGAAGCGCCGGTGCTGGCCGCTGACGGCCGCGCCCTGGCCCGCGCTCTGCGCGTGGCGGGCAAAGTCGAACCCGTGTTTGTCGATGACATCACCGCCATGGCCGCTGCGGCAGTGGCCAACGCCCGCAGCGGCGACGTGCTGTTGTGCATGGGGGCGGGCTCCATCAGCACCGTGCCCGCCAAAATGGTGGAACTGCTACACGCCCCCGCGGGTCCCGATGGAGGCACACCATGAGCACACCGGACTTTGGCAAAGTGGCGGTGCTGATGGGCGGCGCATCTGCAGAGCGCGAGATCTCACTTTTGTCCGGGACGGGCGTGCTGCACGCGCTGCGCTCTAAAGGCGTGGACGCCCACGCTTTTGACCCCGCCGAGCGCGAACTCTGGACGCTTAAGACCGAGGGCTTTAGCCGCTGCTTTATCGCCTTGCACGGCCGTTTTGGCGAAGACGGCACCATCCAGGGCGCGTTAGAACTGATGGGAATCCCCTACACCGGCTCGGGTGTGATGGCCTCCAGCATGGCCATGAACAAGGTGATGACCAAGCGCCTGTGGAGCGCCGAGGGCCTGCCCACGCCCCGGTCTTGCGTACTCGGACCCGACCAACGCAGCGCGGCAGACTTGCAGCGCGTCTTGGACACGCTGGGATTGCCGCTCATCGTCAAACCGCCGCACGAGGGTTCGTCCATTGGCATCACCAAGGTCACGCAAGCCGAGCAATTGGCCCCTGCACTGGCGCTGGCTGCGCAGTACGAGCCCGAAGTGCTGTGCGAAGAATTCATCGTGGGCGACGAAGTCACCTGCCCGGTGATGGGCAGCGGTGCGGACGCCACGGCGCTGCCGGTGGTACGCATCCAGGCGCCCGATGGTGCCTACGACTACCAGAACAAATACTTCACTGACGCCGTGTCCTACCGCTGCCCCAGCGGCCTGCCCGCCACTGAAGAGGCGCAGATCGCACGCATCGTGTTGGCGGCCTATCGCGCGCTGGGCTGCCGCGGCTGGGGCCGGGCAGACCTGATGGTTCGCGCCAGCGACCGCAAGCCCTTTTTGCTGGAGATGAACACCTCGCCAGGCATGACAGGCCACTCGCTGGTGCCCATGTCGGCCCGCGCTCAGGGCATCAGCTACGAGGACTTGTGCCTGCGCCTGCTGGCCCTGACCGCGCTGGACGCCAGCCATCCGCCCAGGAGGTCCGCATGAACCGCAGCGAAGGCAGCGCCTTGGACGTGCGTCTGATGAACGGCTGCGCTGCGCTGCTGTTTGCGGTGTTTTTGGGCGCGATGGCAATGGCGCTGACGCGCTGGGTGTCCAACCGTGCGGTGTTCTCTTTCCAAAGCATTTCGGTGCAGGGCGACGTCGCGCACGCCAATGTACCCACGGTCCGCGCCCACGTGGTGTCGCGCGTGGCGGGCACTTTCTTCACCATCGACCTGGCGCGTACTCGTGCAGTATTGGAAACCATGCCCTGGGTGCGCCGCGCCGTGGTGCACCGCGATTTCCCTAACCGGCTGCGGGTGCAACTGCAAGAGCACCAGGCCGCAGCCTACTGGGGTGAAGCCAGCGAGCCACGCCTGCTCAACACCTTTGGCGAAGTGTTCGATGCCAATGTGGGAGAGGTTGAGATAGACCAACTGCCACGCCTGAATGGGCCACTGGGGCAAAGCGCCAACGTATTGGCCGCCTACCGCACGTTGGCACCGCTGTTTTCGGCGATGGACCTGGATGTGGAGAGCCTGGAGCTCACCAGCCAGGGCAGCTGGCGCTTGGCGCTGGTCGGCGGCGCTGTGATTGAAGCAGGCCGGGGCGATTTGGACACGGTACAAGCCCGCAGCCAGCATTTCCTGAAAACACTGACGCGCGTCTTGGCACGCTACCAGCGCCCCATCGGCGCACTGGAGTCCGCCGATCTGCGCCACGAAAACGGTTACGCCATCCGGCTGCGCGGCATCAGCACCGTCGCCGCCGTGGCCCCCACCCACTGAAGATCAACCAAGCAGGTACGCACAATGGCCCGAGAATACAAAGACTTAGTCGTCGGTTTAGACATCGGCACCGCCAAGGTCATGGCGGTGGTGGCCGAGGTTTTGCCCGGGGGCACCTTGCGGCTGGCGGGCTTTGGCTCGGCGCCCAGCAACGGACTCAAGCGCGGCGTGGTGGTCAATATCGACGCCACGGTGCACAGCATCCAGCAGGCGCTCAAAGAAGCCGAGCTGATGGCCGATTGCAAAATCACGCGCGTCTACACCGGCATTACCGGCAGCCACATCCGCGGCATCAACTCCAGCGGCATGGTGGCCATCAAGGACCGTGAGGTGACACAGGCCGACGTAACCCGCGTGGTGGAAACCGCCAAGGCCATCCATATTTCCAGCGACCAACGCCTACTGCTGGTGGAGCCGCAAGAGTTCATCATCGACGGCCAGGATGTGAAAGAGCCCATCGGCATGAGCGGCATGCGCCTGGAGGCCAAGGTGCACATCGTCACCGGGGCGCAAAGCGCGGCGGAAAACATCATCAAATGCGTGCGCCGCTGCGGCTTGGAAGTGGAGCAACTCATGCTCAACCCGCTGGCCAGCAGCCTGTCGGTACTGACGGAAGACGAGCGCGAACTCGGCGTGGCGCTGGTGGACATTGGCGCAGGCACCACCGACATCGCCATCTTCACCAACGGGGCCATCCGCCACACCGCGGTAATCCCGATCGCCGGGGACCTGATCACCAGCGACATCGCCATGGCGCTGCGCACGCCCACCAAGGACGCGGAGGAGATCAAGGTCGAGAGCGGCCACGCCAAGCAGGTGCTGGTGGACCCCGATGTGCAAGTGGAAGTGCCCGGCCTGGGCGACCGCAGCCCGCGCATGCTCAGCCGCCAGGCGCTCGCTGGCGTGATCGAGCCGCGCATTGAAGAAATCTTCACCCTGGTCAACCAGGTGATGCGCGAGTCGGGCTTTGAAGAAGTGCTGTCCTCGGGCATCGTGCTCACGGGTGGCAGCTGCGTCATGCCAGGCATGGTGGAGCTGGGCGAAGACATTTTTCTCAAGCCCGTGCGCAGGGGTGTGCCGCTTTATGGTGGCGCCCTGGCCGACATGGTGGCCCAGCCGCGTGCTGCCACGGTCATGGGTTTTTTAGAAGAGGCCCGCATCGCACGCATGCGCGGCATCAAGGTGGCGCAAAAAGGTGGCTCGGTCAAGAGCGCTTTTGGCCAAATCCGCGATTTCTTTGCCGGGAACTTTTAAATGCACCAGCCCGTAGCACCACACCGCTGGCAGTTGCGCCACGCCCTGTCTTTGTGGATGGCGCGCGCCGGGCCGCCTCCTGCTGTCCGCCTGCCCCTGAATTTCCCCTCATTTTCTTTTTTTACCGTTTGCAAAACCACTAGGAGCTCCGTATGACCATCGAACTCATTGAAGACGAATCTTTCAACCAAGGCACTTTGATCAAGGTCATCGGCGTCGGCGGCGGCGGGGGTAACGCGGTGGAGTACATGATCCAGTCTTCGGTCACCGGCGTGGAATTCATCTGCGCGAACACCGACGCGCAGGCGCTCAACCGCAGCAGCGCACACCGGCGCATTCAGCTAGGCGAAAGCGGTCTGGGCGCCGGCAGCCGCCCTGACAAGGGGCGCCAGTCCGCCGAACAGGCCGAGGCCGACATCCGCATAGCGCTCGAAGGCGCCAACATGCTGTTCATCACCGCAGGCATGGGCGGGGGCACCGGAACAGGGGCTGCGCCCATCATCGCCAAAGTGGCCAAGGAAATGGGTATCTTGACCGTCGGCGTAGTGACCAAGCCTTTCGAGTTTGAAGGCGGCCCCCGCATGAAAAATGCCGATGCCGGACTGGCAGAGCTGGAAAGCAATGTGGACTCGCTGATCGTGGTGCTCAACGAAAAGCTGCTCGAGGTGTTGGGTGACGACATCAGCCAGGACGAGGCATTTGCCTATGCGAACGATGTGCTGAAAAACGCCGTGGGCGGCATTGCCGAAATCATCAACGTGCCTGGCCACGTGAACGTCGACTTTGAAGACGTACGTACCGTCATGAGCGAGCAAGGCAAAGCCATGATGGGCACCGCCTTGGCCAAGGGCCCGGACCGCGCCCGCATCGCCGCCGAGCAGGCCGTGGCCTGCCCGCTGCTCGAAGGCATTGACCTCTCAGGTGCCAAAGGCGTGCTGGTACTGATCACCGCGGCCAAAGGCTCGCTCAAGCTGAGCGAATCCAAGCTGGCGATGAACACCATCCGGGCCTACGCCTCGTCTGAAGCGCATGTTATTTACGGCACCGCCTACGACGACAACCTGGGCGACCAGGTACGCGTCACCGTAGTAGCCACCGGCTTGGGCCGCCAAGGCAACCACCGCCGCACCGCGCCCCCCCTGCAAGTGTTGCGCACCGGTACCGATAACGTGCCATTCAACGTGCCTACCCTGCACAACGCCGTCAGCCCCGCCAGCAGCAACCGCAGCGCAAGCACAGCCCCCATGGCCAGCATGGGCACCATGGGTAGCAGCACCGGTATGGGCGCAAGCGCCGCACCGCAGGCAGACTACGGCAATATGAGCACACCCGCCGTCTGGCGCGGCACCCGCACCTCGGCAGCGCAAAAAGTGGACGCCCTGTCAAGCGGCGGCATGGACGACTACGAAATCCCAGCCTTCCTGCGCAAGCAGGCCGACTAAACGTAGCCCCCAGGCTTGTCACTGCGTGTACTGCGCCGCCCCCCCAAGGGGGTGCTCCCCAACTTGGGGCGGCCCGGCGCGGGGTCGGTAGCCCCCAGGCTTGTCACTGCGTGTACTGCGCCCCCCCAAGGGGGTGCTCCCCAACTTGGGGCGGCCCGGCGCGGGGTCGGTAGCCCCCAGGCTTGTCACTGCGTGCACTGCGCTGGTGAATTTGCAGGTGGTGCTGGCCCGGCGGGGCCAGTGCTACTTTTACAATCCCCCCGTGCTCAAACAAAGAACCCTTACATCCATGACCCGGGCCGTTGGCGTCGGGCTGCATAGCGGCCAGCGGGTGGAGATCACCTTGCGCCCGGCCGCACCCAACACGGGCATTGTGTTTAGACGGGTCGATTTGCCCCACCCGGTGGACATTGCGGTATCCACCGAGGCGGTGACTGACACGCGCCTGGCGTCCACACTGTCCTCTGGCGGCGCCAAGGTGCACACGGTAGAGCACCTGATGTCGGCCTGCGCCGGACTGGGCGTGGACAACATGGTGGTCGACATCACCGCTGAAGAGGTGCCCATCCTGGACGGCTCGGCCGCGTCATTCGTGTTCTTGCTGCAAAGCGCGGGCATTGAAATGCAGAACGCGCCCCGCCGTTTTATCCGCGTCAAGGCGCCCATTAGCGTGCGCGAAGGCGCGCCGGGCAATGAGAAATGGGCCACCTTAGAGCCTTTTCACGGCTTCAAGCTGACGTTTGAGATTGATTTCAACCACCCGGCGGTGGACTCCACTGGCCAGCGCGTGGAGTTTGACATGAGCGTGGGCTCTTACGCGCGCGACATTGCACGCGCCCGCACCTTTGGCTTTACCAAAGACGTCGAAATGATGCGCGCCAATGGCCTGGCCCTGGGCGGCGGCCTGGACAACGCCATCGTGATGGACGATTACAAGGTGCTCAACGCCGACGGGTTGCGTTATGACGACGAGTTCGTCAAGCACAAAATCCTCGACGCCATGGGCGACCTCTATATCGTAGGCATGCCGCTGTTGGCCCATTACCGGGCACACCGCTCAGGCCATGCGCTCAACAACCTGCTGCTGCGCCAGCTCAAAGCCCAGCCCGAGGCCTGGGACGTGGTCACCTTTGAGGAAGAGCGCAAAGCGCCAGCAGGTTTCGCGCAGCTGGCACCCCAGTGGTAGGTTGGCGCAAAGCCTCGCAAAGGCCCTCGCTGCTGGCCGCAATATCGCTTAAAAATCTGCCTTAAGGGCCTAAAGCCCGGTCCAAGCTGCGCGCTTGCGCTGGCGCACTTTTCGGCCCGCCAGCCCACGCTAGCATGTTCGCGTGGGCTGTGGGCGCCTGCGCAGCTGCGGGAGGAAGACGCTTTATGGACCAAGGTGTGGCGCTTGCGCCTGGCCCTTCTCGGACCGCCGACGGACGATGGCAAGGCTTGGACGCAACGCAAGCGGCGTACCGCTTGCGCATGGACGGCCCCAACGTGCTGCCGGGCAACAGCCCCAAATCGATTCTCGCCATGGGGCGCAGCGTGCTTGCCGAACCGATGTTTCTGATGCTATTGGCGGCCGGGGGTATTTACTGGTTGTTGGGCGATAGGGCCGAGGCGTGGTTTTTGCTCGGTTTTGTGTGCATCATCATCGGCATCACGTTATTGCAAGAACGTAAAACCCAGCGCGCGCTGGAAGCCTTACGCGACCTCTCGGCCCCGCGCGCACTGGTCGTGCGGGGCGGGCAAGCGCAGCGCATCGCGGGGCGTGAGGTGGTTTGCGGCGATATTTTGATATTGCATGAGGGTGACCGGGTCGCTGCCGACGCGCAATTACTGGAGGGGCAATTGGCGGTGGACGAATCGCTGCTCACGGGTGAATCAGCACCTGTGGCCAAGCGCCCTGACCCTGCGTCTGGTGATGGCCAGTCCGCCGGCACCCGGCTGTTTGCTGGCACCGTGATTACGCAGGGGATGGCGCAGGCGCGGGTGCTTGCAACGGGTGCAAACACCGAAGTCGGGCGCATTGGCACGGCCCTGCGCGCAACGACCGAGCCGGCTTCGGGACTGCAGCGCGCCTCCCGTGGCCTGATTCGCAGGCTGATGGTCTTGGCACTTTCCCTGGCCTTGGTTCTGGTGTTGGTGCGCTGGCTGTGGAATGGCTGGCCCTTGCTGGAGGGCCTGCTATCGGGCATTGCGATGACCATGTCCATGCTTCCCCAGGAAATACCGGTGATCCTCACCGTCTTTTTGTCGATGGGCGCCTGGCGCATAGCCAAACAGCGGGTGCTGACCCGGCGTATCTCTGCGGTAGAGGCGCTGGGCGCCATCACCGTGCTGGCGGTGGACAAGACCGGCACCCTCACGCAAAACCAAATGGACGTGGCCGAACTGGCCATCGGTGGGCAGGTGCTGGGCAATGACGCCAACGCCGCGCTTACCCCGGCATTTCATGCGCTGGTGCAAGGTGCGCTGCGCGCGACCCCACTGCAAGCTTTTGACCCGATGGAAAAAGCGATCCAGGCGTTTGCGCAGCAGCACCTGGCCAGCCCAGGCAGGGCGTCCCAAAGCACTGCGCCAACGATGGCGTACGCGCTATCAGCAGACATCACCGCGCTCACCCTGTGCTACCCCGGCGCGCGGGCGGACACGTACGACTTGGCCAGCAAAGGTGCACCCGAGGCGGTGGCCGACCTGTGCCACTTGTCGGCCCAACGCCTGACTGAGATCCACCACCAGGTGGAACACATGGCCGAGCGCGGCTTGCGGGTGCTGGGGGTAGCGCAGGGGCAATGGAGCGCAAGCACGTGGCCTGCAAGCCAGCACGCGTTTGACCTGGAGTTTCTGGGTCTGATCGGCTTTGCCGATCCGCCCCGCCCCCAGGTGGCCGCGGCTATCGCCCAGTGCCGGGCCGCTGGCGTGCGTGTGGTGATGATGACCGGCGACCATCCGACCACCGCCTTGGCCATTGCCCGCGCCGTGGGCTTGAGCGAGCGCCCCGCCGTCATTACCGGCGCCGAACTGGCCACCCTCGACGATGCCCAGGTGCGCGATCGCCTTCGCCATGTCGACATCTGCGCGCGGCTGCGGCCAGAGCACAAATTGCGGCTGGTGCGTTTGCTGCAAAGCAGTGGCGAGGTCGTGGCCATGACGGGTGACGGCGTCAACGACGCGCCAGCGCTCAAGGCTGCCGATGTAGGCATCGCCATGGGCCAGCGCGGTACCGACGTGGCGCGCGAGGCCGCGTCTCTGGTGCTGATGGACGACAGCTTTTCCAGCATTGTGTCCGCGCTGCGCCAAGGGCGCCAAATTTACGACAACATCGCCAAAGCCACGCGCTTTGTGTTTGCCGTGCATGTGCCCGTCATCGCGCTGGGCTTGGTGCCTGCACTGTTGCAGTGGCCGGTAGTGCTGCTGCCGGCGCACATTGCGCTGCTCGAGCTGCTGATAGATCCGGCTTGCTCTTTGGTCTTTGAAGCCGAGCCACCCGCCAAAGACCTGATGCAACGCCCCCCGCGCGCGCGCAGCGCCTCACCTTTTGAGGCCAGCGCACTGGGCTGCGGTCTGGGCCAAGGCGCAGGCATGGCAGTCGTACTGCTGTGCGCCAACGGCTTGATGCTGCGCCTAGGCTTGAGCGCGCCTGCCGTGCGGTTTGCGCTTTTTTCTGGCCTGGTGCTGGGCTTGATTGCGCTTGTGTTTGCCAACCGCGATCCGTCTCACGGGTTGGGCGCCACCGTGGCGACCAAGAACCTGTGGCTATGGCGCCTGTCGGCCGCAGTGGGCCTGCTCTTGGCAGCCTTGGCCCTGGTGCCGAGCTTGCGCACCCTGCTGCGGTTTGAGTGGACGGGTGCGAGCCAAGCCGCCGTGGTGATTGGGATGCTGCTGGCTATCGCGCTGTGGCTTGATCTGCATCGCCGGATTACCGCATTCTGGTTAGCGCGACGGGTGGCACGCTCCACGCCAACTCTGCATTAGGGTCACGGCTTGCGACGCGCCACCGCACCCGCCGCGCGCAGCGGGCAACCTCTGCGGGCTGCGGCTCACTTTTGCGCCAAAAAGTGGGCCACCACGGCATTGGCGTGCCCATGGCCGAGTTGATGCGCTGACTTCAGCAGGGCTACATATTCCATATGCTGCCGTTGCCCGGCGGCGTCGAGAATGGCGAGCCAGTGCGCAATGGGCTTTCCGTATGCCTTCTCAATAGATGGAAAGTACGACGCGGGTCCTTTGATTTTGGTTTCGATGGGCATGGGTTCCCCTGAAGTGTTGCCGGTACCGGGGCCTGATCGTACTTCTGGGGCGCAAGCCCGTAATCACCCCCTCCCCTAAAATCACAGGGTCCGCGCGCTCCGCGCGCCGCCTCCTTGGAAACCCCCGCCTTGTCCTTCGCCTCTGAAACCCGCCGCCGCCGCACATTCGCCATCATTTCCCACCCGGATGCGGGCAAGACCACGCTGACCGAGAAGCTCTTGCTGTTCTCAGGCGCCATCCAGATCGCTGGGTCGGTGAAGGCGCGCAAGGCTTCGCGCCACGCCACCAGCGACTGGATGGAGATCGAGAAGCAGCGCGGCATTTCGGTAGCGTCCAGCGTGATGCAAATGGTCTACCGCGACCACGTCATCAACCTGCTGGACACGCCCGGGCACAAAGACTTCTCCGAAGACACCTACCGCGTGCTCACCGCCGTAGACGCGGCGCTGATGGTGATTGACGCGGCCAACGGCGTGGAGGCGCAGACGCGCCGGCTGATTGAGGTGTGCCGCCAGCGTAATACGCCCATCATCACCTTCGTCAACAAAATGGACCGCGAGGTGCGCGAGCCGCTGGACATCTTGGACGAGATAGAGCGCGAACTCGGCATGCCCTGCGTGCCCATGACCTGGCCGGTGGGCCAGGGCAAGCTGTTTGGCGGCATCATCAACCTGCGCACCCAGGCCATGACGGTGTTCGAGAGCGGCAGCGAGCGCCTGCCGCAAGACTTTGACGCCATTGCCCTGTCGCACCCCGAGGCGCTGCAACAGCGTTTTGGCTTTGAATGGACCAGCGCGGTAGAAAGCATGGAGCTGGCCACCGGCGCCTCCCCCGCCTGGGACCACGCCGCCTTTTTGGCGGGCAAGCAAACCCCGGTATTTTTTGGCTCGGGCGTAAACAACTTTGGCGTGATGGAGGTGCTCGACGCCTTGGTGGACCTGGCCCCGGCGCCGCAAAGCCGCACCAGCACGCTGCTGGTGAACAAGGTGCCAGTCGTGAAAGTAATGCAGCCGGAGGACGAACAGTTCAGCGGCGTGGTGTTCAAGGTGCAGGCCAATATGGACGCCAACCACCGCGACCGCATTGCCTTTGTGCGCATGGCCTCGGGCAAGTACACGCCGGGCATGAAGCTCAAGGTCATGCGCACCGCCAAAGAGCTGCGCCCCACCAGCGTGGTCACCTTCATGAGTCAGCGCCGCGAGGCGGTGGAAGAGGCCTATGCGGGCGACATCGTGGGCTTTACCACCCACGGCGGCGTGCAGCTGGGCGACACCATTACCGACGGTAGCATCAACCTGCAATACACCGGCCTGCCGTTTTTTGCGCCCGAGCTGTTCATGACCGTGGTGCTGCGCAACCCGCTGCGCACCAAGCAACTGCAACAAGGCCTGGCGCAGCTGGGCGAAGAAGGCGCCATCCAGGTGTTCAAGCCCGAGATGGGCGGCAATATGCTTTTAGGTGCGGTCGGCCAACTGCAGTTTGAAGTGGTGCAGCACCGCTTGAAAGGCGAGTACGACGCCGACATTCGCCTGGAAGGCTGCCAGTACACCGGCGCGCGCTGGGTGACGGCCGACACGCCCAAAGAGCTGCAAGACTTTGTCAACGCTTACCCCCAGCGCATGGCGCGCGACGCGGCCAACACCCTGGCCTATTTGTGCACCAGCCCCTACGACGTGCGCCTGGCGCAAGAGCGCTTTCCCAAAATCCACTTCCACCCGCTGCGCGAGCACGCCGGCCTGGCGCTGGGCAGCGCGGGTTGATCCCGGTGCCGCCGGTGCGCAGCGCATCGCGCCAGGGTTTGCTGGCGATTTTTGGCTCGACCCTGTTTGAGCTGACCGGCATTTTTATGCTCTCGCCGCTGCTGCTTTTGCTGCTGCGCCGCGCCGAGGTGTCCAACACCGTGGCCGGGCTGTTTGCCGCGACCTCGTGGCTGGGTATTTTCATCATCACGCCCTTTGCGTCGCAGCTCACCCGGCGCATCGGCCGCAGGCGCGCGCTGTGGTTGGCGTCCACCGTGCCGCTGGCCACCGCCTTTGGTTTTTTGCTCACCTCGCGGCTGGAAGTCTGGTTTGTGCTGGAGCTGCTGGCCAGCGTGGCCGGGGGCTTGCGCTGGGTATTGGCCGAGGCCTTTATTGCCGAATTCACCCCGCCCGACCAGCGCGGCCGCTACATCGGCGCCTACGCCACCATGATCGGCCTGACCTTTGTCATGGGCCCGGCGCTTCTGGCCTGGCTGGGCGACGGAAGCCCGTACGCGCTGTGGGTGGTGATTGGGTTTATGGGAACAGGCTTGGCCTGGACGGCGCTGGTGCCGCGCACCCCGCCCGAACACGATGCGGATTCGGCCAAAGTCGGTTTTGCTGGCCTGTGGCACGCGGTGGCGGCGCACCCGGTTATCATGCTGGCCGGGTTTGTGGGTGGTTTTTTCGAGCTGGGCTTGTCGTCCATCTTGCCGCTCTACGGCCTTACCTTGGGGCTGCCCACGGGCGCGGCAACCTTGCTGGTGTCGGTCAGCGGGCTGGGCGGCATGGCGCTGGCCTTGCCTGGCGGCTTGCTGATAGACCGCCTGAAAAACCCGGCGCAAGGGCGGCGCACGCTGATGCTCATCCTCGTCGCAATGCTGCTGGGTGCGTCCATCGCCACGCTGGCGGTGCAAGGTGCACCCTGGCTGGTATGGCCGGTGGCCGCCCTGTGGGGCGCAGCAGGCGGCAATTTGTACACCCTCACCATGACTGACATCAGCAGCCGCGAGGCCGGCATTACCCTGGTCAACAGCACGGCGGTGCTGGTGCTGGCGTACACGCTGGGGGCGTTGGTGGCGTCATCTCTGTCTGGTGCGCTGATTGATGCCTCGCCCTGGGTGGGGTTTCCGCTGGTGTTGGTGGTGGTGTCGGGGCTGGCGACTGCGGCCTTGGTGCGGGCGCGGCGCAGGCGGGATATTTAGTTTCGGCGTTCTGGATGTGTTTGCCCACTCTCTCCCCCAACCCCTCTCTCGCCCAGCGGGCGAGAGAGGGGGGCTAAGTCCGAATTTGGTTTCGTCGCTTCGGCTAGCCTTCTACCGGCGCGTTACCCGCCAAGTCCGCAGAAGCGTTATATCGCCAGCCAACCCTTTATATACGCGGCCAGTGGTGCCCTAGCCGAGGCGACGAAACCAAATGTGGCTGTTCGCTCCCCCTTTCCACCCCGGCGGGGGTGGAAAGGGGGCTGGGGGGATAGGGGGGGATGCACCACCCCACCGGGGCACTCAGGCAAACCCCTGTAGCACATTCACCACATTCACCCCCACCGCGTCCACCGCATAGCCGCCTTCAAACACCAGCACCGTAGGTAAGCCCACGGCGGCCAGACGCTCGCCCATGCGCAGGTAATCGTCACTTTGCAGCGCAAAGCCAGAAATCGGGTCGCCAGCAAAGGTGTCCACGCCCAGCGACACCACCAGCGCCTGCGCGCCAAAGCG
>CANFWT010000014.1 GCA_947450895.1 Comamonadaceae bacterium
AGCTGGGGTTGACGTTTATCCATGTCACGCACTCACAAGAAGAAGCCATGGCCTTGGCCGACACCATGGTAGTGATGAACCACGGGGTGATTGAGCAAACTGGGACTCCGCACGAAATTTATAACCGGCCGGCGAATGAATTCGTTGCCCGGTTCATGGGTGGACACAACGTGATTGACACGGTGGCTGGCAAGGTCGGGGTGCGCACCGATCACATCAGCGTATCACCCGCGCCGGACACTGTTGCACAAGCTTCACATGCGCAAGCTGCGGTCATTTCCGACGTGGAATACCAGGGCACCTATGTGCTGCTTGGCTTGCAAAGCCCTGGTGTGACACACACCGCCCACAGCACTGCCCAGTGGTCGGTGATGCTGTCCGAGGCTGTTTTTGCGGCGCAGCCCTTCGCAGTCGGTGACACCGTGCGCATGTCCTGGCTGCCCGATGCTGAGCATGCGCTAGCCGCTTGAAGTCGCACCCTCTATGCGTTTTCCCGTTTCCCCACCCCTCGCTTCGTAAGAAGTATTTCCATCCCAAGGAGTTTTCCCCATGGCTATTGATTCGAAAGAAGTCCTCACTACGGCTGCACCCGTGCAGCGCCGCAGCTTGCTCAAGGGCACGGCTGGTATTTTGGCTGCGGGTGTGTTCCCCGCAGTGCACTCTTCAGAGCCGATTGTGTTGCGTTACCTCGGTACTGCTGTGAACCAGGACAAGGAAATTGCCGAAAAATTCAAGGCCGATACCGGGGGTAAGGTCGTCATCCAGTACGTGGCGGTTACGACGGACGACGTGTTGAAACGCGCCATCACATCGCCCAACAGCTTCGACTTGCTCGACTCCGAGTATTTCCAGTTGCGCAACCTGGTGCCCACCGGCAACCTCAAGGGCATTGACACCAAGCGCATCAAGAACGCCGACAAAATCACCTCGGTGTTCACCACCGGCAAGGTGGCCGGCAAGACCATTGGTGACCAAGGCACTGCGCCCAAGAAGGTCATCTTCCTGGAAGGCGAAAAGTCCAAGACTTTTGCAAGCAGCCCCACCCAGTACATGTCGCTCATCCCCACGACCTACAACGCCGACACTTTGGGCATCCGTCCTGACCTGATCAAGCGCCCCATCAGCTCCTGGGCTGAATTGCTGAACCCCGAGTTCAAAGGCAAGGCATCGATTCTGAACATCCCATCGATTGGCATCATGGACGCGGCCATGGTGGTCGAAGCCATGGGCATCTACAAATACCCCGACAAGGGCAATATGACCAAGAAGGAAATTGATCTGACGATCAAGACCCTGATTGAAGCCAAAAAGGCTGGCCAGTTCCGCAGCCTGTGGAAAGACTTCAACGAGTCCGTCAATTTGATGGCCTCCGGCGAAGTGGTGATCCAGTCCATGTGGAGCCCCGCAGTGACTGCCGTGCGCACCAAAGGCATCGCTTGCACCTTCCAGCCCCTCAAAGAGGGTTATCGTTCATGGGCTTCCGGTTTCGGCATGCCTTCCACCCTGACCGGCGCCAAGCTCGACGGTGCCTATGAGTTCATCAACTGGTTCCTCGACGGATGGGCTGGTGCTTACCTGAACCGCCAGGGCTACTACAGCGCTGTGCTGGAAACCGCCAAGTCCAAAATGGAAGCCTACGAGTGGGCTTACTGGATGGAAGGCAAGCCCGCTACCAAAGACATCAAGAGCCCCCACGGCGACTTGCTGGCCAAAGCTGGCGAGACCCGCGACGGCGGCAGCTACGAGCAGCGCATGGGCGCGGTCGCTTGCTGGAATGCCCTGATGGACGAAAACGTCTACATGGTGCAAAAATGGAACGAGTTTGTCGCTGCCTAAGCGCTATTGTTCACATTCAAGCTTGGAGAACCGGGTGATTTCATTATGAGCTCTGCTTCCCTGCAGTCACCATCGGTTTCCAGCTTGCCATCGGGCCGCAGTCTTGCGGCCTGGTGGCAGGCCCTGCCTTTGACGCTGGTTTTTGTTTTGTTTTTTCTGGTGCCGCTGGCGCTGGTGCTGATGGTCAGTTTTTGGGATTTCAACCAGTACGAGTTGCTTCCTGGTTTTACCTTCAAGAGCTATATCGCCATTTTTGAAGGATGCGGGGGTGGTGACGAAATGTGCACCACTTTCAAAACCTACCTCTCCACGCTCAAGTTCAGTGGATTGGTATGGCTCATTACGCTGCTGGTGGGTTTTGCCGTCTCCTATTTTTTGGCGTTTTGCGTGCGCTCCAGTGGGGTGCAAACGCTTTTGTTCGTCTTGTGCACGATTCCGTTTTGGACTTCCAACGTAATCCGCATGGTTTCCTGGGTTCCATTGCTGGGCCGCAACGGGTTGGTGAACCAGGCGCTGACGGGTCTGGGTCTGGTACAGCAACCCGTCGAATGGATGCTGTTTTCGGATTTTTCCGTGGTGCTGGCCTTTGTGCACCTCTACACCATGTTCATGATCGTGCCCATCTTCAATTCCATGATGCGCATAGACCGCAGCCTGATTGAGGCCGCCAGCGACGCCGGTGCCAGCGCCTGGCAAACGCTGTGGAATGTGATCATTCCCTTGTGCCGCACCGGCATCATCATCGGATCCATCTTCGTGATCACCATTGTCATGGGCGACTTCGTCACCATTGGTGTGATGGGTGGGCAGCAAATCGCGTCGGTGGGAAAAATCATTCAAGTGCAGGCGTCTTACCTGCAGTTTCCGCTGGCAGCGGCCAACGCCATCATTTTGCTGGCCATTGTGCTGATGATCATCTGGGCGCTTACCCGCCTGGTGGACATCCGCAAGGAGCTCTGACGTGAAAGCTGAAAAACGCCCTGCAGGCTACTGGCCGCTGGCCCTGTTTTTTGCTGCATTTGTGCTTTTTTTGTACGGTCCCATGCTGGTGATCGTGGTGCTGAGTTTCCAGGGTCCCGAGGGTGGCCTGACCTTCCCGCTGCGCGGTGTTTCGCTGCACTGGTTCTACAAGCTGGCCGAGGGTTTGGGTGTGGTGGACATTGGTGCTGCGCTGCAACGCTCGCTGGGTCTCGGGCTGGTGGTGATGGCGGTTACGGTGGTTTTTTCGGTGCTGGCGGGACTGGCTTTTCGCAAAAAACTGCGTGGTGGCAACCTCTTGTTTTTCGTCGTCGTGGCCAGCTTGATCATGCCGTCCATCATCGTGTCCCTGGGCATCGGACTGGAATTTCGCTTGCTCGATACCGTGCTCAAGTACGTGTTCGCCGCCTGGGGCATGGAAGATAGCTTGGCCAATTTCGGTACCTCTTTGGGCCTGTTCACTTCGGCCCTGGGTGCGCACTTGACCTGGACCTTGCCCTTTGGCCTGCTCATCATGTTCGCTATTTTTAACCGGTTTAATCCCGCGTATGAAGAGGCAGCGCGCGACCTGGGAGCCAGCCCGTGGCAAGGTTTTCGTCATGTGGTGCTGCCGTTGATTGCGCCGTCGGTGGTGGGTATTGGCATGTTTGGTTTCACCCTGAGCTGGGACGAAATCGCCCGCACCTCGCAGGCCATTGGCGACGTCAACACGCTTCCACTGGAGTTACAGGGCTTGACCAGCACGGTGACCACGCCGTCGATTTACGCCTTGGGCACGGTGACCATGGTGGTGTCCTTCTTGGTCATGGGTCTGACCGTAGGCTTGGCCAAGCTGCTGGAGCGGCGCCAGCGGGCCACGCCATGAATTTCTTGGCTACTACGGCGTGTCTTGGCAGGACCGCAGACCATGGCTGAACCCGGCACCTGGACTGAAGAAGGTATTTACCAGCGTATGGTGCAAACCATACGCGACCACCAATTGCAACCCGGCACCAAGCTGGTGGAAGACCGGTTGGCAAGTGCATTTGGCGTGTCGCGCACCCGCATTCGGCCGGTACTTGCGCGCCTGGCGGGTGAACAAGTCGTTACCCTCACACCCAACCGTGGCGCCACCGTGGCCCGACCCACGGAGCAAGAGTCCCGCGAAGTGTTCGAGGTGCGCCGTCTGATCGAACCGACGTTGGTGGCGGCATTCATGGAGCGAGCCACCACGGCAGAACTGCTTGCTTTGGACCGCTGCATCGCCAAGGAGGAAGTGGCGCGTGCACAGGGGGATCAACTGCTCGCCATCCGATTGGCCGGAGAGTTCCACCTGCACATTGCAGCGGTGGCGCAGCACCAGACACTGGGCCGTATTCTGGGCGAATTGGTCTCGCGCACCTCGCTGATTTTGATGACCTACGGCCAGCACAGCCGTGCGCTGAGTCCGCAACCTGGAGGCTGCGGCTGCCGCGACCACCAGGCGCTGCTGGACGCCATGCGCCTGGGTGAGCGGCGCTTGGCCATGGGACTGATGCAAGAGCATTTGACCGAAGTCGAAGCCCAATTGCGTTTTACGCTGCCCGCTGGTGAGTCCCCCGACTTCATGGCTTTGTTTCAGACCCCCTATGCGTCGGCTGCTGCTAATTAACCCCAATACCTCGCTTGGGGTAAGTGCGCTCTTGCAGGCCCATGCGCAAGCCGCTGCGGGTTCGCAGGTGCATGTGGATGTGGATGTGGTGACGGCCCGCTTTGGCGCTCCTTACATTGCCTGTGAAGCCAGCTTTGCCGTGGCAGGCCACGCGGTGCTGGACGCCTGGGCTGCCACGCGGCATCAGGCGCCCTACGATGCGGTGCTGATTGCCTGTTTTGGCGACCCTGGTCTTTTGGCGCTGCGCCAGATGTGTCCGGTGCCGGTGACAGGCTTGGCCGAGGCGGCTTTTTTGCAGGCGTCGCGCCATGGCCGATTTGCGGTGGTGACCGGCGGCGCGGCATGGAAGCCGATGCTCGAGCGCCTGGCGCACAGCCTGGGTTACGACCAGGGGCAACTCGCGGGGGTACAGACGGTGGTGCAATCTGGCGCGGAACTCGCGCGTGATCCTGCGGCGGCTCGCCTTATCCTCACCCAAGCTTGCAATGACGCAGCCGCTTCCACCCGCGCCGCAGCAGTCATTTTGGGCGGTGCCGGACTTGCTGGCATGGCCCAAGCGCTGCAGTCCGGGGTGCCTGTGCCAGTGATTGACAGTGTGATTGCTGGCGTGCAACACGCGATGGATTTGTGCGGCAGCGTGGTCGCTGCGCCGCGGCCCCTGGGTTTTGCCTGGGGCCATGTCTCCTGCGAACTTGCCGCCACGGGCGCCGTTTTGTAGCAAAGGCCTGTGCTTCATGTCCACTCCGGTAGCCACCCTGATCCGTAACGGCCGCGTCATCACCGCCAGTGACGACTACGTGGCCGATGTGTTGCTGCAAAACGGCGTGATCCACACCATCGGTCAGTCCATCGAGGTCGGCCCCGACGTGCGGGTGGTTGATGCCACTGGCTTGTACGTACTGCCCGGTGGCGTGGACACCCACGTGCACCTGGAAAACGTAATTGGCCCCTCGGTCACTTGCGACACCTTTGCCAGTGGTACGAAAGCCGCGGCCTTTGGTGGCACCACCACCGTGGTCGACTTTGCGCTGCAAACCGCCACCGATTCCCCCCTGCAGGCCATTGCCCGCGCCCAGCGCAGCGCCGAGTCGCAAGTGGCGGTGGACTACAGCCTGCATGTGATCGTGACCCGGGTCGATGCCCAGGTGCTGCACGACGTGCGCCACGCCATGCACCACGAAGGCGTGACCAGCTTCAAGATGTTCATGGCCTACCCTGGCATCATGATGGCCGACGACGCGTCCATCTTTCGCATGCTGCGGCAAGTGGGCGCCGACGGCGGCATGGTGGCCCTGCACGCGGAAAACGGCACGGTGATTGACCTGCTGATCCAGGAGGCCTTAGAGGCCGGCCACACCTCCCCGCGCTACCACGCGCTCACCCGCCCGGCCATCATGGAGGGCGAGGCCACGCACCGCGGTATTCGCCTGGCCGAGCTGGCGCAGGCGCCGATCTATTTTGTGCACGTCTCCAGCAACGAGGCGCTCAAGCACATCGTCACCGCGCGTGCAGAAGGTATTCCGGTGTTTGCCGAAACCTGCCCGCACTACCTGCTGTTTGATGATTCGGTGTACCACAGCGACGACGTGGAAATTGCCAAGTACGTGATGACGCCGCCGCTGCGCACCAGCCAGGACCAAAAACACCTCTGGCGCGCGCTGCGCTACGACGACTTGCAGGTGATCGCCACCGACCACTGCCCGTTTTGCATGAAAGAAGGCCATTTGGGCTACCGCATGCAAAAAATGCGCGGCAAGGATGATTTCTCGCAAATTCCCAATGGTGCCCCGGGCATAGAAACCCGCATGGTCAGCCTGTTTGACATTGGCGTGATGCAAGGCAAGCTCTCGCTCAACCGCTTTGTGGAACTTACCGCCACCACGCCGGCCAAGCTGTTTGGCCTGTTCCCCAAGAAGGGTACGATCGCCGTGGGCAGCGATGCGGATGTGGTGTTGTTTGACCCGGCGGCCAGCCAGACCATCCATGCCCACCACCTGCATGGCAACTGTGACTACACTTTGCTCGAGGGACGCACCTTGCGCGGTCGGGTGGAAAAAGTGTTCTTGCGCGGCGAATTGATTGTCGATGGCCCGCAATGGCTGGGGCGTGCAGGCATGGGCCGTTTTGTGCCGCGCGGGCAAGTTCGGGCGTTTTAGTTTTACTGCTTCAGTCCTATGATCTCTTCTGCGACCTATGTGCACCACCTGCGTGTCGAGCCGCTGACCCAAGAGGCCTTCGCGCCGTTTGGCGATGTGATCGAAGCGCGCGAAAGTATCCGCCATTTCGCCATCAACAGTGGCTTCGCCGAGCGCTACCACGACCTGGCACGCATCGATGTGGCGCAACAGGGCGGCCATCCGCTGATTAGCATCTTTCGGGCCAAGCCGCGGGTGTTTCCCATGGCGGTGGAAACCATGGAGCGCCATCCGCTGGGCAGCCAGACCTTTATTCCCATGTCGCAACAGCCGTTTTTGGTGCTGGTAGCGTCTGGCAGCAAACCGCCCAAAGCGCATCAGATGCGCTGCTTTATCACCCAGCCCGGTCAAGGCGTGAACTACCGCGCTGGCGTCTGGCACCACCCGCTGATTGCCATGGAAAACAGCAGTGACTTTCTGGTCATTGACCGCGGCACAGTCACTTTTGATGCCAACTGTGATGAGGTCAGTCTGCCAGCGGGCAGCGTCTGGCTTCACCCCTAGACGCGCGCAGCTTGCCAGGCAGCGGCGCCAGTGCGCCGCCGTATTTCCAGCGCTTACTTAAGGGCAGCCAATGGCATAACCGTCGCTGCGTGGGTCATGCGCGCCGCGCAGCTTGCCGGAACTTGGGTCCCGCACAATGGCGCCCGGATGTCCCATCAAGGGGCTTTGCGCTGCTACTACGCTGATGGCATGGCCGCGCGCCGCCAGATCCTGGCGCACGGTCTGCGGCACGTCGTCCTCGAGCTTGAGTGAATCGCGCGCATCAGAAAAGGTTTTTCCCAGCAAAAAGCGCGGCTGCGCCAGGGCAGCGAGCGGGTCCATGCCGTAGTCAATCAGGCGGGTTAGCACGGCGGCCAGGGTTTGTGGCTGGCCGTCGGCGCCTTGGGTGCCATAGACCATGCGGGTGCGCCCGTCTTTGCGGTAGATGCCGGGGTTCAGGGTATGAAAAGGGCGCTTGCCCGGCGCCAGGCAGTTGGGGTGCTGAGGGTCCAGCGAGAAGGAGGCGCCCCGGTTGTGCCAGATCAAGCCGGTGTCGCCCACCACCACGCCGCTGCCCCAGTCGTAGTACACGGTAGCTAGCAGCGACACCGCGTTGCCATGCGCGTCCATGGCTCCCACATAGACCGTGTCGCCGGTCTGAAACGGTTGCGGCCAGGGCAGGGCTCGCGTCAAGCTGATGCGCGCAGCGAGACTGTCCAGGTGGGGCTGGGACAGCAAATGCGCGCTGGGCACGTCCACAAACTCCGGGTCGGCCACATAGCGGTTGCGGTCCATAAAGGCTTGCTTGGTCGCCTCCACCAGCAGGTGGTAGTGGTCGGCGCTGCCTTGGGCGATTTTTGACAGGTCAAAACGCTCCAGCACGCCCATGATTTGCAGCGTGGTCAAGCCCTGGGTGGGCGGCGGGTGCGCCAGCAGCGTGCCGCCCCGGTAGTCCACCGCCAGCGGTGTTTCTACACGCGCGCGGGTGCGGGCCAAATCAGCCAGCGTGAGGGGCGAGCCTGCATCGGACAGGCCTTGGGCAATGTGCTCTGCCAACGGGCCCTCGTACATGGCGCGCGCGCCGTGCGCGGCCAGCGTCTCCAGCGTGCGCGCCAAGAGTGGCTGCTTGCGCACCGCGCCCGGCGGCAATGCTTGCCCGTGGTTAGAAAAGGCGCCAAAAACGCCCGCCAGCGCGGCGGCTTCTGGGCGGCGAAAGTCCAGCCAAAAGCGCTCGGACGCGGTCACTTCAAAGCCCTCACGCGCCAGCGCGATGGAAGGCGCGAGCAAGTCGGCCCAACTGCGTGTGCCGCCCCAGCTGCTTTGGCTGATCTGCAGGGCCTGTCCCAACGCATCGGCGGCGCCCGCCGTGGTCAGCGCCGAGCGTGGCCCGCGCATCGGAATGGTGGTGGTGTAGCCCTGCACGTCTTGTGCAGCCTGCCCAATGCCCGAGATGCTTTGCACCTGGCCCTGCGCGTCGGCGACCAGCATGAGCACGTCACCGCCCCAGCCGCAAAAGTGCGGGTAGGTGACGCTCAGGCAGGCGACGGTGGCAATGGCGGCTTCAATGGCATTGCCGCCGCTGGTGAGCACGTCCACGCCCGCTTGGGTGGCCAGCGCGTGCGGGCTGGTCACCATGCCGGTGCGGGACTGGGCGCTGGTGCTGGTGCTGGTGCTGGTGCTGGTGCTGGCGCGGTCAGCGTCAGTGGCTGTGCGCGCGCTCATGCCAGCACAGCCTGCGCGTGCTGGCAAATCTGGCCCGGCGTGGCGAACCAGATGCTGCCCGCGTCGCGCGCGCGGGCCAGGTGGCTGAGCGCGGTGCGCAAATGCAGCAGGCGGTGCGGCTGGCCCACGATGTAGGGGTGCAGCGCAATGCCCATCACCAAGGGCTGGCGCGCCGACTGGTGCAGCATTTCGTCAAAGTGGTCGGTGATGAGTTCGGCAAAGGCGCGGCCCTCCATCAGCCGCCCCATCACCATGGGAATGTCGTTGACCTCTTGCGGGTAGGGGATGGACCACAGGGCTTGGCCCGAACGGGTGTGCATGCGCGTGGGCTGGTCGTCGTGGCACCAGTTCAGGGTGTAGCTGTAGCCGGTCTCGGCCAGCAGGTCGGGGGTGTGCAGGCTCTCGGAAATCCAGGGCGACAGCCAGCCTGCGGGCGCCACGCCGCTGTGGGCAAGCATGCGTGCGCGGCAGCCTTCGAGCAGCGCGCGCTCGTCGGCCTCATTCAGATCGGACTGTCGCATAGCGTTGCTGTGGCCGTGGCCAATGAGCTCGTCGCCGCGCTGCGCCAGGGCAGCGACCAGCTCCGGGCAATGGTCGTAGAGCGCGGTGTTGATGAGCGCGCCGGTGGGCAGCGCAAGCTGGTCAAACAGTTCCAGGCAGCGCCAGGCGCCTACGCGATTGCCGTATTCGCGCCACGCGTAGTTCAGCACATCGGGTTGGGGCGAGGGTGGCCCCAAAGATGCGCCCATGCCGCTGCCAAACGCAAAGTGCTCCACGTTAAAACCCAGGTAGACCGCCAGGCGCGCGCCATTGGGCCAGCAGTAGTCTGCGCGGGTGGTGATGGGCTGGTAGGCAAACCGACCGTTATCCGCAATCGATGGAAACGCGCCGCTGGGGCCCCTGGGCGCTGCGGGGGCGCTGGGGTTGCCGCTCATACAGCGTCCCGTCCCACGATGGGCCAGGGCGCAGCCAGCCCGGCGCGCACCAGCATCCATTCGGCGCTGTCGTTCCACACGTCCATTTGCACGATCAGGCCATCGCGCACCAGGTAGCGGTCCACATAGCGGTTGCCTTCAAACAAGGTGCCGTCAGGCCAGGCGCCGTACAGCGTGCCGGTGTTGTAGACCACGGCCTCGCCCGCGTTGACGCCGGGCGCCACATCAGTTTGTTCAAAGCGTTTTTTCACCCAAGCGTAGCGGCCTTTGTTAAAGGCGCTGCACTCGGTGGGGTCGCGCATTTCGCGCCCCCCGGTGAATCGGATACGTAGCGCGGGCGCCACATAAGCGCGTGCGCCTACGGGGTCGGGAACCATGATGGTGTGCAGGAATTGTTCAACCAGTTCTTTGGGGGAGAGTGCTTGCGTGGGGGACATTTTTGGGGTCTAAGGGGAGGTAAAGGGCTTTGCGCAATGTAGCGCATCCGAGGCCTTGTTCTGATCTTGCCTACGCGCTGAGACCTGGGGTGTTGGCCGGCCTTGGCTGCTGGCCTTTGCTGTTTTGGGGCATGCATCACACACGCTTGGCTTGGCTGCTGTGATGCGACAGAAATGTGCGTGAGATCACTGCACGCTGGGCCCCGGCTGGGCTTAATCCAGCAACCGGATCACTGGTTTGTTCCAGGTTCATCGCAGTGGCAAAGCATTTTGCCGCTGGGTGGCTGCCACACGGTTTCAGCGCCAGTGATTACGGACGTACAGGGGGCTTGTTGGCCCTTTGTTTGACAACCTCACTTGAAAGAACCTATGAAAAAACTTTTCAACGGCGCCCGCAGTTTTGCAAAAGACGAAGAGGGCGCAACCGCCGTGGAGTACGGAATGATGGTCGGTTTGATTGCCGTGGCAATCATCGTCACCGTGGCCGCCATTGGAACGCAACTCAACGTGCTGTTCGCCAAGATTAAGACCTGTATCACAACCCCGGGCAACTGCACGTGATGTGATGCTTTTCCCAGACCGCGCACTGGCAAATGCCCGCGAGGTCTGGGCTTCTTTGTAACCACCCCATGGAGAAACTTATGAACACAATTTACCGCAGCATTCGCAAGTTTGCACACGAAGAGGACGGCGCGACCGCCGTGGAGTACGGAATGATGGTGGGGCTGATTGCGGTGGCCATCATCGTGGCTGTTGCAGCGCTGGGCACGCAGCTCAACACCTTCTACGGAAAGATCAAAGACTGCCTCACCACCCCCGCTACGTGCGGCGCCTGATGCGCACCCGCGGGCGGCGCAATTCGCGCCAGCCGCGGGCAATACCAACCAAGCGATAGGCGAGCACTATGTCGTACACCTTGAACCTCACGCCTGCGGCGTGGCAACTGTGGTGCTTTGCCAGCGTCGCTTTGTCGCTGGTGATGGCACTCGAAGCTGACTTGCTGGAGCAGCGCATTCCCAATCTGCTGGTGGTGCTCACGCTGCTGGCGGGCCTGGTGTTCCACGGGGCCGGACCGGCCAATGGGCGTGACGGCATGTTTGGCTACTTTCCTGGCGCCCTGGGTGCGGGCCAGGCCCTGCTGGGCGCTTTGCTGGGCTTGGCCTTGTTTTTGCCCATTTACCTGGCCAGCGCCATGGGTGCGGGCGACGTCAAGTTCATGGCAGCGCTGGGGGCTTTCGCTGGCCCCGTCGAGGTTCTGGGCGTCGCCCTGTGTGTGGCGGCGTGCGGCGGCATGCTGGCATTTGCCATCACGCTGATGCGGGGCAAGACCACCCATGCCTGGGCCAATATGGTTTTGATTTTCAACGGTGCTCTGCGTACCGGTTCTGCGGCGGGGCACTTCGACCCGGGCAGCCAGTCCGCACTGCGCATGCCCTATGCACTGGCCTTTGCGTTGGGCGTGTCGGCCTATGGCTACTGGCGGCAAAGCGGGCACCCTGCACTGGTGATTTTTTGACGATGAATGACATGTGGAATGACACAAGGAAGGCCTAGAAAATGAAAAGTAAACGCGCGTTGATCATGATCACCACCGCATTGTTGGCGGGCTTGGCGGCGGTCTGGCTGGCTTACCGCTGGGTTGGGCACTTGGCGGAAAACACCACCACGGTGGTGGTCGCTGCACGCGACCTGGACCCGGGCACTGTGCTCAGTGATACCTCGCTGCAAACCATTGCTTGGCCTTCGGTTTCCGTGCCGGTGGGTGCGCTCAAGGACACGAAACTGGCCACCGGACGGGTGGCGTCGGCACTCATCTTTACCGGCGAACCAATTTTGGAGGCCAAGCTCGCGCACGAGGGCGCCACCGGGGGGCTGTCCGCAGTGCTGGCGCCGGGCAAGCGTGCCATCAGTATCCAGGCCAATGAAATTGTCGGAGTGGCCGGCTACGTCCATCCAGGAAGCCGCGTGGACATCATGGTCAACATCCGCGGCAGCCAGGACAAGCCGGTTTCCAAAATCGTGCTCACCAACATCTTGGTGCTGGCCACTGCGCAGGACGACAAGCGCGACCAGACCAAACCCAAGGTCGTGAGCACCGTGACCTTGGAAGTGGACCCGCACCAGGCCGAAAAAATCGACCTGGCGCGCAGCATCGGCACGCTGTCCATGGTGCTGCGCAACCCGCTGGACACCACCGTGGTGCAAACCGACGGTGCAACGCGTGATGACGTAATGGGTCCGCTGGAGCTGGCGGCGGCAAGTCCTGCCGCCCCTGTGCCGGGGGCTGCCGCGTCCACGCCCGCCGCCGCCGCTGCAGTACCACCCAAACCCCGGCCCAAGGCCCGCGCCGTGGCCAAGGACGGCGCTGCCAGCGCCAAACCGGTGCCGCCAACGCAGCCGGTCGATACGGTGGAAATCATTCGCGGCGTGCAAAAAGCAAATTCGAACTTTTGAGGGTCTTACGATGAAAACACGTTTCCAACTTCCTTCTGCCGCGCCCGTGCCAGCGGCTGCGTCACTGGCCGGCGGCCTGTTGATGGCCTGTTTGGTGTGCTTGCCGGGTTTCGCCCTGGCGCAAAAGAAACCGGTGGAGGTGACCAAAGGCGTCTCCACCACCAGTGCCTATCCGTCTGCTGCCGCAGGCAATGAGTTTTCGGTCATGGGCACGGCGCTGGAGCTCAGCATGGGCAAGTCCAGCCTGTTGCGCATGCCTTCGCCGATCCAGCGCATTGCGGTGGGCAACCCGGACATCGTTGACATCTCGCTCATCAATCCCTTGCAGCTCTACATGCTGGGCAAGAACTATGGCTCCACCAACCTCATGATCTGGCGCAAAGACGGCGCCACCATGGTGGTCGACGTCAGCGTCAACATGGACGCCGAGCGTATGGAGAAAAAGCTGCGCCAGTTGATGCCTGAGGAGACCGGTATCAAGGTCTACCCGGCGGCCGACTCGGTGATTCTGACCGGCGTAGTTTCCAGTGCGGCCAAGGCCAAGTACGCTGAGGACATTGCCGGCGCCTTTTTGCGTGAGATCAGCCGCAGCCTGTCACTGCCAGTGGTGGCCGGCGATGGGCGGGTGGCCGCGGGTACCGCCATGGCGTCCTCGGGCGCAGGCAGCGGCGCCGGTGGTGTGAACAAGGTGGTCAATCTTTTGCGGGTGAGCCAGGGCCAGCAGGTGATGCTCGAAGTCAAGGTGGCCGAGGTCTCCAAGGTGCTTCTGGAGCGTTTGGGTGTGAACTTCAACGCCACTGCCACGACCTCGGGATTGACTTACGGCATCTTGTCCAGCTTGTTCAGCGGCAATGGGGTTTTTGGTGTCACTGCGCAAAACGGCAACCGCCTGAGTGTGGACGCCAACAAGAGCGACACCTTGGTCAAGGTGCTGGCCGAGCCCAACATCATCGCCATGAGTGGCCAGGAGGCCAGCTTTTTGGCCGGTGGCCGCTTGTTCATTCCTGTGGTGGAGTCGGCCAGCGCGGGTGTTGTGCCGTCGCTCACGCTGCAAGAGCGCGAGTACGGCGTGGGCGTCAAGTTCACGCCCACGGTGCTTGACGGCGGGCGCATCAACCTCAAAGTGGCCCCCGAGGTGTCGGATATCGGCAAGGGCACGAGCTTCAAGGTCGGCGGCATCGAAACCATACTGCCCAACTTCACCACCAACCACGTGCAAACCACAGTCCAGCTGATGGACGGGCAGAGTCTGGCTATTGCCGGTTTGATCAAGAACAATGTGGGCGAGGTCGTGTCCCGCGTGCCGCTACTGAGCGAAATCCCTATCCTGGGCGCGCTGTTTCGCAGCAGTGAGTTTCAAAATAACCGCACCGAGCTGGTGTTTCTGATCACGCCGCACCTGGTCAAGCCGCTGCCAGAAGCACCCAAACTGCCCACCGACAATTTCACGCCACCCAGCCTCAACGAGTTCTTCTTCCAGGGCCAGCTCGAGGGCAGTGGCAATGCCGAAGTGCCCGCCGACAAACCGCAAGCGGCCGCTGACCCAGCGCTGACGCCCCCGCCTGTTGCCGAGCTGCCTGAGCCACCCGCGGCCGAGCAGGTACAGGGGCTGCCGACGCCCTCTGGACCGGTAGTCCAGGCTCCCAGGGTGCAAGCCGAAGTGCATGCCCAAGTGATGGACAACGAATAAAGGAAAAACCACCATGATCTCCTCCCTTTTTAAATCCGCTGCGCCGTTAGCGCGTGGTCTGGCCGTGGCGGCGGCGGCCGCCTGGGTCGCCACCTTGGTGGCTTGTGCTGCCTCCAGCACCACCGAACTGGACAAAAAATTTGGCGACAGCGTACGCGCCATTCGCGAGCAGCAAATCATTGCTGCACCCGCGCTGCAGCGGCAAGACCCGGTGGCTGGCCTCGATGGTGTTGCGGCGGTGCATGCGCAAGAGCGCTACCAGGACTCGTTCAAAGAGCCCGCCAAGACGTTTGACATGCTGAGCTCCGGTGGCACCGGCAAGTAGTCCCGTCTTTGAGCGGGTCCGCGCCATGGAACCCTCCAAAGCCGGCCACCCCTTGGCGGCTGCGCAGGCCTTGCTGAAAGCCACTGGGGCGCTCAGCCCGCCCATTGTTACCAGTGAGAAAACATCATGACGATCAAAGTTAGCGTAATTTCAAGCTCTGAGGCCAACCTCAAGATATTTTCGGACGCTGCGGCAGTGGTCGGTGACGTCGAGTTCTACCCGCACACCGGTTCGACCGACATGCTCGATAACCTGCTCATCACGGACAAGCCCGATGTGCTGGTGCTCGATGCCTCCCATGGCGCGGATCTGAAACTGTTGCACGAGATCGAAGCGCAGTTGGCCAAGTACCCGCAAGTCCACACCATCGTGGTCAGCCCCGACCAGTCGGTGGAATTTCTGGCCCTGGCCATGCACATCGGTGTGCGCAAGGTGTTGGCCGCGCCGGTGGACGCGGCCAGCTTTCAGGAGGCGCTGCGGCTGGCGCGCACCCGCATGGTGACAGCCGCACAGCTTGGCGCCGCAGTCCACGGAGGGCTGGTCATCGGTCTACTGGGCGTCAAGGGCGGTGCCGGCAACACCTTTTTGGCCACCAATCTGGCGTACGCCCTGGGCCGCCAAAACAAGCGTGTGGCCGTGATCGACCTGCGCCTGGCTTTTGGTGATGCGGCGATTTACCTGGGCAATTCCAGCGCCAAGACTAATGTGGTCGAGTTGTCGCAGCAGTACGTGCGGCTCGACGAAGCGATGCTGGAGGCTGGTATGGCCAAGGTTAGCGACCGGGTTCATGTGCTGGTGGCCGCGCCAACCCCCGAATCCCAAGCCGATGTCACGCCTGCGGCCATGGAACGCATCATCGAAGTCGCCCGCAGCCACTACGATTTTGTGGTGCTGGACCTGAGCAACTCGCTCGACTCCATGGTGCTCAAGGCCATCGGCATGACCAACGCCCTGTACCTCGTGCTGACGCTCGACATTCCCAACGTGCGCGCCGCCAAGGCCATCGGCCAGTACCTGCGCGCCAGCGGATATCCCGCCGACAAAATGCAAATTGTGGTGAACCGCTATCTGAGCGGCGAGCATTTCAGTCTGCAAGACGTCGAGAAATCTACCTTGTCTCGGGTGGCACGCACCATTCCCAACAGCCACGAGGCGGTGGCGGATTCGATCAACCAGGGCGTGCCATTGGTCGAACTCACGCCCCGGGATCCGGTGGCCCGCGCCTTGAAAGAATGGGCCGAAAGCCTGGCGCCCCAGAGCGTGGGACAGGCACCCCAAAACGGCAATAGTGGCCCGGTGGCGGCGCTGCGTAAGTTCATGGGATTTGCGCCATGAGTGCAGTCGACAGCCTGATGAGCAGGCCCAGCGCCAGCGACGACTCAGCGGCGGCGCGCTTGGGCGGCGTGGACACGCCGGCCTATATGGGCCTGCGCACCAAGCTGCTCAACGACCTGATTCGCCGCGTCGACCTCAAAGCCCTCAGCAGCCTGCCCTCGCAAGGCCTGCGTGAGCAGCTGGCGTCGTTGGTGGTGCAAATGCTTAACGAATACAGCGCCATGCTCAATATGACCGAGCAGCGGCGCATGATTCAGGACATTCAGAACGAGGTCACCGGTTTAGGACCGATTGAGCCCTTGCTGACCGATCCTGGTATTTCCGACGTGCTGGTCAATGGTCCCAAGCAGGTGTACGTGGAGCGCGCTGGTTTGCTTGAACTCACGAGCGTGCGCTTCACCGACGCGGCCCACCTGATGAAGATCATCGACAAAATCGTCTCGCGGGTGGGTCGCCACATTGACGAGGCAAGCCCCATGGTGGACGCCCGCCTGCCCGATGGCTCGCGCGTCAACGCGGTGATACCTCCCCTGGCCATGGACGGCCCGCTCTTGTCGATACGCCGCTTTCCTGCCGAACCTCTCAAAATCAACGACCTGCTGGAAAAGAAGTCGCTCACCCCCGGCATGATGGAACTGCTCACGGCGATGGTGCGCTCCAAGCTCAGCATCGTGATTGCCGGGGGCACGGGCAGTGGCAAGACCACCTTGCTCAACATCTTGTCCAGCGCCATTCCGGTGAACCAGCGCATTGTGACCATTGAAGACACGGCTGAACTGCGCTTGCAGCAGCCCCACGTGGTGCGCCTGGAGACGCGGCCCCCCAATATTGAAGGCACTGGCGAGGTCAACCAGCGCGCCCTGGTGCGCAACAGCCTGCGCATGCGCCCC
Organism: Comamonadaceae bacterium; assembly: GCA_947450895.1. Classification (GTDB taxonomy): domain Bacteria; phylum Pseudomonadota; class Gammaproteobacteria; order Burkholderiales; family Burkholderiaceae_C; genus Allorhodoferax. The sequence goes on from CANFWT010000014.1 coordinate 16,911, forward strand.
GACCGCATCATTGTGGGCGAGGTGCGCGGCGTGGAGGTGCTCGACATGCTGCAGGCCATGAATACCGGCCACGACGGCTCTATGGCCACAGTGCACGCCAACACCCCGCGCGACACACTGACCCGCTTGGAGAACATGTGCAGCATGTCTGGCCTGAGCATCCCCGCCAAGATCGTGCGCCAGCAAATCAGCTCGGCCATCACCGCGATTGTGCAAATTGCCCGGCTGACCGACGGCCGCAGGCGCGTGGTGAGCGTGCAGGAGATCGTTGGCATGGAGGGCGACATCATTAGCATGCAGGAGATATTCGTCTACACCCAGACCGGTGTGAAACCCGACGGCGAGGTCATGGGCTATTTCAGCGCCACCGGCGTGTGGCCCAAATTCATGGCCCGCCTCAAAGCGTACGGCAACAACGTGCCGGAAGACACCTTCAACCCCAACAAAACCTACGAGTAACACCATGGACACCACCTACGCCATGTTTTTGGTCCTCGGCTTTCTGGCGGTCTTCATGCTGCTGGAAGGTTTTTACCTGCTTTGGAACGACCCCGGTGCCATTTCTGTCAAGCGCGTACGCGAACGCCTGTATTTGCTGGCTTCATCGGACAAGGCGCAGCCCTTGCCTTCCATTGCCCGCGAGCGGCGCCTGAGCGCCAACGCGCAGCTGCACTTGCTGCTGGCCAAGTTGCCCAAGGTCGACGCCCTGGACCGGCTGCTGCTGCAGGCGGGCTCCGAGCACTCGGTAGCCGAGTTGCTGGCGGGCATGCTGACCGGCTTGGTACTGGGCCTGGCATTTGGCAGCTTGTTGGGATCGTGGTGGGGCTGGCTGCTGCTGCTCGGACTGGGTTTTGCGGCCGTGCCGCTGGCTTGGCTGCGATGGAAGCGCAAACGGCGGCTGCAGATCATCGTGTCACAGCTTCCCGACGCTCTGGATTTGATTTGCCGCGCGCTGCGCGCCGGACACGCGCTATCGGCCACCCTGTCTATGGTGGCCAGCCAGGCCCGCCAACCGATTGCCGGGGAATTCAAGACCACGTTTGACGAAATCAACTTCGGCGTCTCCACCAAAAACGCCTTGCTCAACCTGGCCGCGCGGGTGCCAGCACCCGACGTGCGATTTTTTGTGCTGGCGGTATCGATTCAACTCGAAACCGGCGGCAACCTGGCCACCTTATTGGGCATATTGGCGACGCTGATCCGCGAGCGCTTCAAGTTCTTTGGAAAAGTGCGCGTGTTGGCGGCCGAGGGTAAGTTGTCGGCCTACATATTGACCGGTTTACCCCTGCTTTTGGGCGGCATGATTCAACTGGTCAATCCCTCCTATTTGGGCATTTTGTTTTCTGACCCCGTCGGGCTCGTCGTGGTGCAGGTGGCTATCGCGATGATGGCACTGGGTATTTTTACCCTGTGGCGCATCAATAACGTTCGTTTGTGAGGACAGTATGGCAAGCACAACCTATATTCTTCTGAGCGTTTTCATCGCCTTTTTTTGTTTTGCGCTGGCGCTCAATATGTGGTTTAACCGCGACCAGGCCATGAAGCAGCGCTTGGCGAGCTTGCAGCTCAATCCGGCCCCGGTACAAAACGCGGTGGAGGGCGCCTCGGCCTGGGGCGCCATGGCCAACCGCATGGGCCCCTTGTTCACCCGCATGGCCAGCCCGCATGAAGGCGGCCACGTGTCCGAACTGCGGCTGCGCTTCTACAACGCGGGTTTGCACCAGGCTTCCTGGCTGCCCGCCTTTTTGCTGTCAAAGGTGCTGTTGGCTTTGTTCTTGCCGCTGGTGGTGATGGGCTTGGGCGGAATGCTGGGCGCGGGCGTGGTCGACGTACCCATCATTGCTGCCATGGTGCTGCTGTGCGCAGTCGGCTACTACGTTCCCAATATGGTGCTCAATTACCTGGTGAAGCAGCGCCAGCGTGAAGTCCAGGACGCCATGCCCGACGCACTGGATTTGCTGACTATTTGTGTAGAGGCTGGTCTGGGCATGGACCCAGCCCTGCGCAAAACCGGGTCCGAACTGAGCCTGCGCAGCCCGGCCCTGGCGCAAGAGCTGGAAATGGTGGTGTTGGAGTTGCAAGTGGGCGCCTCGCGCGAAACTGCCATGAATAATTTTGCGTCTCGCACCGGCGTGGAAGAGGTGGCGGTATTTGTGGCGATATTGCTGCAATCCGAGCATTTTGGATCCAATATGGCAGATTCCCTGCGGATATTGTCCGAGAGCATGCGCGATAAACGCATGCAAAGGGCTGAAGAAACTGCTGCAAAAATACCGATCAAACTGCTGTTTCCGACTTTATTTTTTATATTTCCATCGATATTTATCGTATTGCTTGGCCCTGTTGCTATCAGCATCGCCCGCACACTTTTGCCGACCATGGCAGGCCATAGCTAACAAAATTCTGCAAAACTAATCTGGCTAATCTGGCTAATCTGGTTAATCTGGATTTTAAGGTTACGCCATTTTTTCTTTATTTCCAGTACATGTCTGTATGGAAACTCGGGTGGGGTGCTGTGAATTCAAAAAAATCACCTCTAAGCCCGTTTAATCATCCGTCATTATTTCCAATACATACCTGTATGGAAGCTGCAGCAAAGTGTATTCGCTTCGAATGAAAATCACCGTGCAAGCGCTGTCAATCGCCGTATTTAAGCTATGTTTGATAAATGTCAATATATTTTTTGAATTAGATTAATAAGATCGCGACAAAGGAGAATTTCATGATCAACAACAGTCTCGGTGTTCGCTTTCCCAACATGGATGTCAACAGCGGTTCCGCCACCTGCGCCACCTGCCAAACCAAGGCGCGTGGCGCTGGGGCAGGGGATTCCAGCAGCCAATGCGGCTACCTGGAGCATGTGGTCACTATCCGCAAGCGCATCAAACGCGGCGCGGTTCTCTACAACGGAGGTGACAAATTCGCTTCCCTGTTCTATGTGCGTACCGGCTTTTTCAAGACCTGTGTCAGCGCCCGAGACGGACGCGAGCAGGTGACTGGCTTTCACATGATGGGGGACCTCCTGGGCATGGACGGCATCGCCACCGGGCAGCTCACCACCGACGCGGTGGCGCTGGAAGACTCCGAGGTTTGGACCATGTCGTTTGACCTGATCGAGCAATATTCCAGCGAATGCCCTTCCCTGCGGTTCTTCTTTCTCAAGACCATTAGCAACGAAGTGGTGCGCCTGCAAAGCCTGGCGCTGCTCTTGGGCAGTCTGCGCTCTGAAGAGCGTGTGGCGGTGTTTTTGACGAGCTTGCTCGAAAAGCTCAAAAGCCGTGGCCTGTCGCAGTCGGAAGTGCTATTGCGCATGTCGCGCGACGAAATTGGCTCTTTCCTGGGCATTCGCCAAGAAACGGTCAGCCGCCTGCTGCGGCTGTTTTCCGAGAAGCGCATCTTGCACGTAGACAACCGGCATATCCGGGTGCTTGACGGCAACGGCCTTAAAAACATGGCCGAGTCACCCGGCGCCTTGCACTAGGCGGCGGGCCAGCGCCTGGCAGGGAAGCGGGCGCCCCTCAGACCACGCTTTGCAGCTTCATGGCCACGCTCATGTCGCCAGCCACCTTGAGCTTGCCGCTCATGAAGCCGCTCACCGCGTTGAGCTCCCCGTCCATCATGGCTTGCAGATTTTCCAGGCTGACCGTCACCGTGCAATCGGTTTCACGGTCGGTGTTGGACACGCTGTTTGGGGTAGACGCACCGTCGAGCACGATCACGCCGTCGCTGCCGCAATCGAACTTGAGGGTGGCGTCCAAGCCGCTGTCGTCGCCCATTTTGGTGCGGATGGACTGGGTAATGGATTCGAGGCTCATAGGGGTTTCCTTGGGTTGACCGGTGGGGGGGCTTTCATTCTAATGAGGGTATTCGCACCTCGCGTGCCATTAGTCGCGTCGGTGCCTTGGCTGCCGGACGGGGACTTGGCGCCGGCTGCCCCACGTGCTGCAAGGATCTGTGTTCATGCCCCCCGCCTCCCGTCCCACCGCCTTGCGCTCGCAGATCAACCCCCGTTCCCCCGCTTTTACCGCCAACGCCCAGCGCATGCAGGCCCTGCTCGACGAGGTCAATCGCCTGCAAGCACAGGTGATTGCCGAGTCCGAGTCCAAGCGCGCCAAGTTTGAGCAGCGCAATCAGCTGCTGCCACGCGAGCGCCTGGCACGCCTCTTGGACCGGGGCACGCCATTTCTGGAGCTCAGCCGCCTGGCGGGCCTGAAGATGCACGACGACGATGGCAAGAAATCAGTGCTGGGCGGCGGCTCCATCGTCGGCATAGGCGTGGTGGCGGGCAAGCGCTGCCTGGTGTCGGTGAACGACAGCGCGGTCAAGGGCGGCACTGTGGCGCCCATGGGCTTGCGCAAAGCGCTGCGCGCCCAGCAAATCGCCCTGGAAAACAAGCTGCCCATGATCAACCTGGTCGAAAGCGGCGGCGCCAATCTGCTCTACCAGGCCGAAATTTTTGTCGAAGGCGGGCGCAGCTTTGCCAACCAGGCGCGTATGTCGGCCGCCGGGCTGCCGCAAATCTCGGTGGTGCACGGCTCGTCCACGGCGGGTGGAGCGTATTTGCCCGGCTTGTCGGACTATGTGATCTTGGTGCGCGGGCGCTCGAACATCTTTTTGGCCGGCCCGCCGTTGGTCAAAGCAGCCATGGGCGAAGACGCCACCGAGGACGAACTCGGCGGGGCTGAGACCCACGCCAACGTGACCGGCCTGGGCGAATACCTGTGCGAGGACGACGCCCACGCCATCGCCATGGCGCGCGAGGTGCTGGACAAGCTGCGCTGGGACACGGTGGCCACCCCCACTCCCGCTTCCGCTGCGTGGGACGAACCGCTGTTTGACGAGCAAGAACTCCTGGGCATAGTCCCCGCCGACGAGCGCGAGCCCTACGACGTGCGCGAGGTGATCGCCCGGCTGGTGGACGCCTCGGACTTTCTGGAGTTCAAAGCCAGTTACGCCCCCGAGATGCTGTGCGGCCATGCCCGCGTGCACGGCCAGTTGGTGGGCATTTTGGGCAACAACGGGCCTATCCAGCCCGCAGGCTCGACCAAGGCGGCGCAGTTCATCCAGCTGTGCGACCAAAGCGGCACGCCGCTGGTCTTTTTGCAAAACACCACCGGCTACATGGTGGGCTCGGTGGCCGAGCGCGCCGGGGCCATCAAACACGGCTCCAAAATGATCCAGGCCGTGGCCAACGCGCGGGTGGCCAAGTTCACCTTTGTGCTGGGCGGCTCGTTTGGCGCGGGCAACTACGGCATGTGCGGGCGCGGGTTTGATCCGCGCTTTATCTTTGCCTGGCCCACGGCGCGCACGGCGGTGATGGGCGGCGCGCAGGCCGCCAAGGTGATGGACATCGTCAACCGCAGCAAGATGGAGCGCAGCGGCGAAGTGCCCAACGAAGAAGCGCTGCAAGCCATGTCCGACGGCCTGCGCCTGCGCCTGGACAAAGAATCCACCGCCCTGTTTGGCACGGCGCGCCTGTGGGACGACGGCATCATCGACCCGCGCGACACACGCCGCGTGCTGGGCCTGTGCCTGGCGCTGGCCGCCGAGGCGGAGCAGCGAACTTTGCGCCCCAACACCTTTGGCGTGGCGCGCATGTAGGCCCGCCGCACCCCTACGTCGCCCCTACATCGCACCCTGCGCCACAGCCATCGAGCACCATGACTTTCTCCAAAATCCTCATCGCCAACCGGGGCGAAATCGCCTGCCGCGTCATCCGCACCGCGCGCCGCCTGGGCTACGCCACCGTGGCCGTGTTCAGCGACGCCGACCGTGATGCGCTGCACGTGCGCCTGGCTGAGCGCGCGGTGCACATTGGCGCCTCCAGCGCCACCGAATCGTATTTGCGCATTGACGCCATCCTGGACGCCGCCCGCCGCAGCGGCGCCGACGCGGTGCACCCGGGCTACGGCTTTTTGAGCGAAAACCCCGACTTTGCCCAGGCTTGTTTGGACGCTGGCTTGGTGTTTATCGGCCCGCCGCCGCAGGCCATGCGCGCCATGGGCGACAAGGCGCTGGCCAAACGCCGCATGCAAGACGCCGGCGTACCCTGCGCCCCCGGCTACCTGGGCGCGCCCGGGGACGACGAGGCGGTACTGATCGCCCAAGGGCTGGCGCTGGGTTTTCCGCTGCTGGTCAAGGCCACGGCGGGTGGTGGTGGGCGCGGTATGCGCCGTGCTGACAGTCCGCAGGAACTGCCCGCCGCCCTGGAAGGCGCCCGGCGCGAGGCCCTGAGCGCCTTTGGCAACGGCAGCTTGATGCTCGAGCGCCTGATTGACCACGGCCGCCATATCGAAATTCAGGTGTTTGCCGACCAGCATGGCGGCGCCGTGCACCTGGGCGAGCGCGACTGCACCGCCCAGCGCCGCCGCCAAAAGGTGATCGAAGAAGCCCCGTCCCCCATGGTCGGCCCCGCGCAGCGCGCCGCCATGGGCGCAGACGCGGTGGCCGCCGCCTTGGCGGTGGGCTACCAGGGTGCGGGCACGGTGGAATTTATCGTCGACGCCCAGGGCCAGCACTATTTTCTGGAGATGAACACCCGCCTGCAGGTGGAACACCCGGTGACCGAGCTCATTACCGGGCTGGACCTGGTGGAATGGCAACTGCGCGTGGCTGCGGGCGAGCCGCTGCCGCTGGCCCAGGCCGACATTCGCTTCACCGGCCACGCCATTGAGGCGCGCCTGTACGCCGAAGACCCCTACGCCGGTTTTGCCCCACAAACCGGGCAAGTGCTGTGGTGGAAGCCCGACGTGGCGCTGGAGAGCGGCGTGCGCATCGACCACGGCCTGCAAGAGGGCGACACCGTGTCGCCCTATTACGACCCCATGGTGGCCAAGGTCATCGCCTATGGCCGCGACCGGGCAGACGCCACGCGCCGCCTGCGCGCCGCCTTGCAACGCACGCCGCTGTTGGGCCTGCGCCACAACGGCCGCTTTTTGGCCGAGCTGCTGGCGCACCCCGAATTTGCCCAGGCGCAGATGACCACCACCCGTATTGACGAGTGGGCGGAGCAGGGCACCGCACTGCTGCAAGCCCCCCAGCCCGGCGACAGCGCCTGGCTGGCAGCCGCCTTGGCGCTACTGGCCGCGCAGGGCCACAGCTGGCGCAGCGACAGCGTGGCCGCGTTTGACATGGCTTTGCAGTGCGGCGAACAGCAGCGGCGCCTGCGCGTGCAACCGGATCGCCACGGCGGCGTGGCCATTACGCTCTTTGCTGCGGCGCAAGGCGAGGATAAAGACATTGGTAAGGTTGCGGGCGCTACTGCGGATACCGCTACCGGTGCTGGTACAAGTGTCAGTGCCACTGCCAGTGCCGCGTTGGGTTCGCGCACCGATGCGGCCTTGGCGGGCCACCGGCTGGTGCAGGCCAGCGTCATCCGCTTTGAGGGCGGTACTTTGCGCTTTGCGCTGGACGGCATGGTGCGAAGCGCCGTGGCGCTTGTGCAGGGCGCGCAAGTGGGAGTGCAGGTGCATTTGGCACTGGGCGGCTACAGTTTTGTGTTCTGCGAGCCCTCGGCTTTTCCCGCCTCGCACAGCGCGCAAGACCCGGGCCGCGCCCGCGCCCCGGTAGCGGGCAAGGTCAGCCGCGTGCTGGTGGCGCCGGGCGACGCTGTGGCCTTGGGCCAGCAACTGCTCTGTGTAGAGGCCATGAAAATGGAGATGTGGCTGTGCGCCCAGACGCCAGGCACCGTTAGCGCGGTGCACGCGCAGGCTGGTGACCAGGTGGAGTCGGGCGCGCTGCTGGCCGAAATTACCCCCGAACTGGCGTCACCCATTGCACCCTGATGCCCCCTGATTCACCCTTTGCAACAGAAAGCCCCCGCCATGGACAAAGCCATACTCACCTGCGCGCTCACTGGCGTGCTGACCGACCCCGCCCAGCACCCCGTGCCGGTGACCCCGGCGCAAATGGCTGCCGAGGCGCGCGACGCCTTTAACGCCGGGGCCAGCGTGATGCACGTGCATGTGCGCCAGCAGGGTGCGGGCCTGGGCCATTTGCCGTCCTGGGACCCGGACGTGATGGAAGACGTGGTGGGCGCGATTCGCGCGGCCTGCCCCGGCGTCATCATCAACCTCACCACCGGCGTGGTGGGCAAAGACATCAGCGGCCCGCTGGACTGCATTCGCCGGATCAAGCCTGAGATAGCCGCCTGCAACGCCGGCAGCCTGAACTACCTCAAGATCAAAGACAACGGCCAATGGGCCTGGCCGCCCATGGTGTTTGACAACCCCGTGGCCAAAGTGCAGCAGTTTTTGGACGTGATGGCCGCGTGCGGCACCCACCCCGAGTTTGAATGCTTTGACGTGGGCATCGTCCGCTCGGTCACGATGTACCTCAAAGCAGGGATGTTGAAACCCGGCATGGGCCGCGCCGAATACAACCTGGTTATGGGCGTGGCCTCGGGCATGCCCTGTGACGCCGAGCTGCTGGCCTTGTTGCCCCGCTATATGGCGCCCGAGAGCGTGTGGCAAAGCACGCTGATTGGCCGCGCTGAAATCTGGCCGGTGCACCAAAAGACCGCCGACATGGGCGGCATGCTGCGCACCGGGCTGGAAGACACTTTTTATCTGCCCAGCGGCGCGCGCGCCAGCGGTAACGGAGCCCTGATCGCCGAACTTGCCCTGTGCGCCCAGCGCGCGGGCCGCGCCGTAGCCACGCCCCAAGAGGCCAGAACCCTGCTCCAGCTCTAGCCGCGCACGCCGCTTTGCGGCGGTCGCACGGTTTCGCAGAGGGCTTGGCTGCCTTCCAGGGGGGGCGTGGGTTCAGTTACTGCTACACACACGAAAACGACAAGCCCTGGAACAGAAGTGGCCGAGGGCTTTTTCTTTTAGTCGTGATTTTCAACTCACCCTTGAAAGGCGTACTCCATAGCCGATGATGCACTGACTTGGCCCGGTTGATTGGCAAGCCAGTTTTCGTCCAACGGCGCCGGACTGACTTACGCCAGCGTCGGTTGCAGTCGAGTACGGTGGTACTAAAAAATCCAAACGAGCACCTTGACCAGCGCGTCACGTCTGGTCTTGAATCGCGTCGGTGCAGGTGCTCTGCATGCAGTGAACTCAAAAGCGTCTCGCGGCAGGCCTTGTCCCAGCGCCTGAACCACCGGCGCATCGAGACAGTGATGTGGTACTCGACCAATACCCCTGGAAATCCCTGCTGGCATGTGGGCCTCCCCTGGCACTGTGGAAGATCATGTCCGCCTTTGAGCCCCCGAAAGCTGTGTTGGCAGGAGGTGTCTTTTGAAAAAATAAGCAAATAAAAATGATTACTAAAATTGACATGATTACAATTTAGACATGTCAATAGTTGAATTGTTTCAAACGAAAATGTATAGCGCTAAGTGGTTGCGTTTTTCTGCTTCACGTTTTTGGTTCAATAGGACGTGGCCCCTCAGCACGACATTGCTCCAAAGTCGGTCGAAAGTGGTGGCGCCAAGCGCTGCCTCGTGTGACCACCGAGTCGCTTTTGGGTATGAACTTGGTGCGCGGATCGGTCCGATGCCGCACTTTGTATCGGGGTCTTTTGATAGAGGCCTTGCCAGTCGCCTTATGCGAGTGCCAAGGATGGCGATCCCGGCGGCTAGCAGTTTGTCTCTGCCCAAGGTCGCTATCCTTCTTTGCACCTTCCAAGGCGAAAACTACCTTGCTGAGCAACTGGATTCGATTGCAGCACAGACCCATGCCCATTGGGAAGTCTGGGCGTCTGACGACGCGTCAAAGGACGGTACTCGCACAGTGCTGGAGTCTTACGCGCGCAATTGGGGCTCTGGGCGCTTGGCGGTCCAATCTGGTCCCTGCAAGGGTTTTGTTGCCAACTTTTTGTCCCTGGTGTGCAAGGGGGATATTGATGCCCATTACTACGCCTATGCCGATCAGGACGACGTTTGGGAGTCTGACAAGTTGGCGCGTGCCCTTGCCTGGCTTGAGTCCGTGCCGCCAGGTATCCCTGCGGTCTATTGCTCAAGAACGCGCTTGGTCGACGCGCAAAACAATGAAATTGGCTTGTCACCTTTGTTCTCCCGGTCGCCGAGCTTTGCGAATGCCTTAATGCAAAACATCGGCGGCGGCAATACGATGGTGTTTAACCGGGCCGCGCGCGATTTGCTTCAGTTGGCCGGTAAGGATGTGGACGTCATCACCCACGACTGGTGGACTTACCTCGTGGTCGTTGGCTGCGGTGGACATATTTATTACGACCCCCGCCCTACGCTGCGCTACCGCCAGCACAAGACCAACTTGGTGGGCTCTAACGTGGGTTTTGTTGCGCGCCTTTCACGTATCGCCATGCTTTGGCGTGGGCGATTCAAGGAGCTCAATGATCGCCACCTTCAAGCGCTGGATTGCCTCCACTCCCAGATAACCAGTGCCAACAAAGAAATTCTCAATGAGTTTCGTGCAGCCCGGCACAAGCCTCTGCTTCCGCGCATAGTCGGGTTTTTAAGGTCGGGCATCCACCGCCAAACCCTGATGGGCAATATCGGGCTTGTTGTTGCTACGCTGTTCAAGAAGATGTAGCCGCCATGTCCACCAGCCCACAAGGTGTGAACCCACATGCTTCCCATCCAACGTCGCTAGCTTCTTTGGGAAAAAGCCTTTTTCGCAATCGCCAACTGATAGCGCAAATGACCCGGCGCGAAGTAACCAGCCGCTACAAAGGCTCCGCCTTTGGGTTGGCGTGGTCGTTTTTTAACCCTGTGTTCATGCTGGTGGTCTACACATTTGTGTTTTCTGAAATATTCAAATCCCGCTGGGGCGGGGCGGGCGGGGACGAAAGCAAAACACAGTTTGCGGTGGTGCTGTTTGTGGGCATGATTGTGCTGGGCCTATTCAGCGAGGTGCTCAACCGCGCCCCCGGTCTGGTGCTCGCTAACGTCAACTATGTCAAAAAAGTAGTCTTCCCCATCGAGATATTGCCCGTTGTTGCCATGGGCGCCGCGCTGTTCCACAGTCTTGTCAGTCTGGGCGTGCTGCTGGCTGCCTTTGGGCTGTTTAACGGTTTGCTGCATTGGACCGCTATTTTTACGCCGCTGGTGCTGCTGCCGCTGATTATTCTGACCACCGGCTTGGCTTGGATGCTCGCATCGCTGGGCGTGTTTTTGCGTGACGTGGGGCAAACCATCGGCATCATCACTACGGTGCTGATGTTTCTCTCGCCCGTGTTTTATCCAGTTACTGCGGTGCCGGTGCGATTTCGCCCATTCATCATGGCCAACCCGCTGACCTTCATCATCGAACAGGCGCGTGAAGTACTGATCTGGGGTCATTTGCCCGATTGGTTGGGTTTGGGTATCTACACAGCAGGTACTGCGGCAATAGCCTGGGCGGGCTATGCCTGGTTCCAGAAAACGCGTAAAGGCTTTGCCGATGTCCTCTGACGATATTGCCATCCGCGTCGAAAACTTAAGCAAGTGCTACGACATCTACCCGAATCCGCGCGACCGGCTTAAGCAATTTGTCTTTCCCCACCTGCAACGCTTACTCGGCAGAGTGGCAAAGAAATACTTTAAGGAATTTTGGGCGCTAAAAGACGTGTCGTTTGAAATAAAAAAAGGCGAAACAGTCGGCATTATCGGTCGTAACGGCAGTGGTAAATCAACCCTGTTGCAAATGATCTGCGGGACGTTGAACCCCACCAGCGGCAGCATTCAAATCCATGGCCGCGTTGCTGCGTTATTGGAGCTTGGGTCTGGATTTAACCCCGAATTTACCGGGCGTGAAAACGTGTACATGAATGCCTCGGTGCTTGGCTTAGGTAACGCCGAGATCGATGAACGATTCAATGAAATTATTGAATTCGCCGATATTGGTGATTTCATCGAGCAGCCAGTTAAAACATATTCCAGCGGCATGATGGTGAGGCTGGCATTTGCCGTTATCGCTCATGTGGATGCGGACATCTTGGTGATCGACGAAGCATTGGCAGTTGGTGACGCTTTTTTTACACAAAAGTGCATGCGGTTTTTACGAACCTTCATGAAAAATGGAACGGTGTTGTTTGTAAGTCATGATACCGGAAGTATTAAAAATTTGTGTAGCTACGCTTTTTGGCTTCAACAGGGAAAAGTATTAAAGGAGGGTTCGCCAAAAGATGTTTGTGAGCTTTATCTTGAAGCATTCTACGAATCGCAACAGGGGAGGAGTAGTGTTATGAAATTGAGATCAATGATATTGCCGGATGAATCTTACGATCACAAAGATCAGCGTCTAGAGTTTATAAATAGTACGAATTTACGCAACGATTTACAGGTATTTAAATTTAATCAAGCCGCCGCTTCATTTGGAAAAGGTGGAGCCAAAATTATTGATGTGCGTCTCTTAGACATAAATAAAACCCCACTAGCATGGGTGGTCGGAGGCGAAAAAGTAACTATAAGAATAATGGTCCACGTGTTCCAAGATTTAAATTCTCCTATTATCGGTTTTTCGGTGAAGGATCAAAAAGGTCAAATTTTATTTGGAGATAACACATTTTTCTCACATATAGAAAAAGCATTGTTTTGTAAAGAGGACAGCAAGCTTCAGGCAGACTTTACATTTCATATGCCATTACTCCCGGCGGGTGATTACAGCATTACGACTGCCGTCGCCAATGGCACTCAAGAAATACATGAGCAACATCATTGGGTTCATGATGCTGTTATTTTCAAATCAGAATCGAGTAGTGTTTCATCTGGTCTTATTGGAATACCAATGCTCGAAATTAAAGTTTTTAACTAATAAAAATTCCTCAGTCAGAATTCAAATTTATAAAAATATGGCACATCCTCAGCAAGTAGAGTTCTGCACCTCAGTAAAGCAAAAGTATCCGCATTTTTTTAACAATCGGATTGTCTTGGATGTCGGTGCATTAGATGTCAATGGAAACAATCAGTATTTATTTGAAGATTGTTTGTATATTGGCATAGATCTATTGCCCGGAAAAAATGTTGACTTTACTTCCAAAGGACATGAACTAAATCTTCCAGCTGAAAATATTGACGTCATATTGTCGACGGAATGTTTTGAGCACGATAAGTTCTATGCGTTAACACTTAAGAACATCATTCGCATGCTGAAGCCGGGGGGATTATTTTTATTTTCTTGCGCAACTACGGGACGGCCCGAGCATGGTACTCGTCGAACCACGCCAGAAGATGCACCGTTCACACAAGAATTCGACGATTGGGGTGATTATTATAAAAATCTAGATGAGTCTGATATACGCTGTGTTGTAGATATAGACTCCATTTTCGAAAGCTATTCATTTTCAATTGGTAAGGAAACATGCGATCTGTATTTTTGGGGTATAAAAAAAGGGGTATTAAGTACCCGAAATGACTACTCTTTTCAAATACACCAGAATTCGCTACGATCAGATCTTAAGATGCAGGAGAGGGTGACCGCAAATCTTCTTTTTGACTTGGCCGAGCGGTCTAATCAAATCGGTGGATTGAATGATGCACTGGACGATCGAGACGGGCAAATTAGTATCCTAAACCAGGCATTGGCTGACCGGGAGGGGCATGTCAGTAGCCTGAGCCAGGCTTTGGGCAAGCTAACCGGTCAGATCAACGACCTGAACCAGGTATTGGCCGACCGAGAGGTGCGCATCAGCGGTCTGAACCAAGCTTTGACTGCGCAAGATAAAAAAATGAAGTTTATTACTACTTCGAACTCTTGGCAATTAACTAAGCCAATACGTTTTATTGGGCGTTTACTCCGGGGCGATTGGCATGTAATACATGCATCGTTACCGAACATTCCAACAGAGCGTGTTTCAGAATTATTACGACAAACAAGAACACTTGCCGATTTTTTGGTACGTGGAGATTTCGTTGGTCTGAAAAATCGAATGGAAAAGCGAAAAGTTTTCAGAGGTACCATCGATACCCAACTCGCGATAAAACGGACTAAGGATCCAATTCTTTGGGGAATAATTACAACGCAGCATACGTTATTCGTTGCACACATAGTAGCGGAGCAATTGCAAGCACACGGCTACCAGGTGCAAGTAATGATCGAAGCGCCTCAGCATTTTGATAACGACATGTACGTCGTGATTTGCCCACAGATGTTTACAAAACTTCCGCCGGGAGAGAAACGAATTACCTTTCAGATGGAGCAGTCTGTTAGTTCACGTTGGTTTACTAACGAGTATATAGAGATACTGCAAAATTCAATCGCCGTTTTGGATTATTCATTAAAAAATATTGATTTCTTGAGTAGGAAGGGTGTTGCTTACCCTCACATTCACTATTTGCCGGTAGGTACGTCATTAACTTATGGGAGTGCCATTATTAATGTCGATAAAAAATATGATATTTTATTTTATGGGGATAGCAGCAGCTCGTTACGACGTCGCGAAATGCTTAACGCGTTAAGTCAGCGTTACAAAGTACAAGTCATTAATGAAGCATTTGGTATTAAAATTCAGGAGGAGATAAAGCAGGCTAGGCTCATCATTAACCTTCATTACTATGAAAATGCGTTATTAGAGATGCCTCGTATTCAAGAGTGTCTGTCATTGGGTGTGCCAGTGGTATCTGAATCAGCACAAGATCAGGATGATTATCCGGAGTTGGCTAATGCAGTTATTTTTTTTGAGCAAGGATCTATTGTTGCAATGCTTACAGCAGTCGAGATGGCATTGAAAGGTCCCCCAACATCGCAGGTTATTGCTAACTCGATGGCGTTAAGCAAGCAGCGCTTCACATTTATGTTTGATCGTTTCTTGATTGCGATGAACTACATTTCAACTAGTCATGTTACGGAAATGCCTCTTCCGTTACCGAGTTTTATTGATCGAGTTGCACTTTCTTTGCCTGAAACCATAGCACGGCGGAATATTTTCGAAGCTGTCAAACCAATCAACTGTTTGGTTTTTGATGGAATCCGGAGCCGCCCAGGATGGATCGGGTGCGGCCTAAGTTATCTGGCGCTCGCGCAGCATGCTCTCAAGCATGGGCTTAGTCGGCTAACGGTCATGGAAGACGACGTTGTGTTGCCGCATGACTTTGAATTGAGAGTCGCAATAGTGCACGAGTATCTTGATACAAGATGTGGCAACTGGGATATATTCGCGGGGCTTGTTGCTGCACTGCATCCTGATGCAAAGATCCTATCATATGATATTTTTAAAGGCATTACTTTTGTCACAATAAATAAAATGACGAGTATGGTATTTAATATTTATTCTGAAAAAGTTATGCGATTGTTGGCGTCATGGGATCCGGGAAATTTGGATTCATCAGCGAATACTATTGATCGATTTTTGGAGAGTCAGAGTGATTTACGTATCGTTGTAGCCCTTCCGTTCTTTGTCGAACATAGAGAGGATGTTAACTCAACATTATGGGGTTTCCGGAATAATCAATATAACGATATGATTGCTGCAAGTGAGAGATCATTGCTAAATATGACTGCTGTACGATATAGCCAGGAACAGACCGAGAGTATCCCGTATCGCGAGGTTTTTTCTACCAGATAGGCGGTTGAATTTGATTATTAAATTCTGGATATCAGCGCTTTTTTGAGCGTTTGTTTTAGATTTGTGATCGTGATGATGTTCAGGCGGCTATTGTTTGATCGATGTAGATAGCTATTTGATATATTTGACTTTATTGACTCGACTAGGTTGCATGCTTTCCGAGGCCTACTGGCGCATTCAGTTGTAGCGGAATATCTTTCAGATTAAGAGTGAAGACCACATTGTGGGCGGTTTCCTTAAAGATTTGGTGGTGGTACGGTTCCAACCAGCGTTTATCGGGGAATAAGCCGGCACAGTGAAGCGCTGTTGTTCAGGCTCCGATAGCGTTATAGAACGGTGGGCGTGGCCACAAATTTCTGAATCGGGGAAGCGCTTTTTATACCATTTGCGAACATATTCTTTGAATAACAAAGAACGAAAAAATTCGCCGCTCGCTCGCCCTAGGTAGCAGGGCGGGTCGTGGGATGCGGAGTTTCTGGTGGTAGGCCTACATTGGCAGCTTATTTTTGCCCGTCGCAGCTTTCTGCCCTGATCGAGGATCCGCCCTGAGAAAAGAGTCAAGGTCTAAATGACCCGCCGCCATGCAAGGCGCTTGGCGCGAGGCCTTGAGCGCCTATGGCAACGGTACAACTTTAAGCTGGAACGCCTGATTGAACAGTGCCACCATATCGAAACTCAGGTGTCAGTCGACTTGGATCGTGCCTTCGTGTGCCTGGGCAAGCGCGACCTTTGTGGTCCCTGGTGTTTGACAACCCGGTGGCCAAGGTGCAGCAAGTCCTGGACGTGATGGCCGCGTTCGCTCGGTCACCATGTACATCAAAGCAGGCATGTTGAAACCCGGCATGGGCCGCGCCGAATACAACCTGGTTATGGGTGTGGCCTCGGGCATGCCCTGCGACGCCGAGCTGCTGGCCTTGCTGCCGCGCTATATGGCGCCCGAGAGCGTGTGGCAAAGCACGCTGATTGGCCGCGCTGAAATCTGGCCGGTGCACCAAAAGACCGCCGACATGGGCGGCATGCTGCGCACCGGGCTGGAAGACACTTTTTATCTACCCAGCGGCGCGCGCGCCAGCAGTAACGGAGCCCTGATCGCCGAACTTGCCCTGTGCGCCCAGCGCGCGGGCCGCGCCGTAGCCACGCCCCAAGAGGCCAGAACCCTGCTCCAGCTCTAGCTGCGCACGCCGCTTTGCGGCGGTCGCACGGCTTCGCAGAGGGCTTGGCTGCGACCATAGCGTTTGTTGGATTAATTCCCCGCCATCGCCTTACAAAACCCCAGAACAGAAATGTTCTGGGGTTTTTCGCTTTTATCGTGATGTAGCTCACCGCGCCCAATACCTTGCGGCGGTATCTTTCACGCAACAAAACTAATCCGGTACGCCGCGTACAGAGCAGTAAATAAATATTTGAATATTTATTTACGTTGTAAACACGTGCGGATTTTTTTGCTAATAAAAAGTGGTTCAAAAATACCTATTAAACGCCAGGGAGAACTGGGAATGAATATGCTGTTACCCAGTGATGCTTCTCTGCCAAAAGTGGCTATTTTGCTGTGTACTTTCCAGGGGCAAAGTTATCTGGCGGAGCAGCTTGACTCGTTTGCTGCACAAACCCATACCCACTGGGAAGTATGGGCGTCCGATGATGGATCGAAGGATGGAACACGCTCTGTACTGTGGTCCTACCTTGCCAAGTGGGGGCTGGGTCGGCTGACGCTTCACCGCGGCCCATCGAAGGGGTATGTTGCCAACTTTTTGTCGCTGACCTGCAAGCCGGAAATCGAAGCGGACTATTTCGCGTATGCAGATCAGGATGATATTTGGGATGCGGACAAATTGGAGCGTGCCCTTGCGTGGCTTGCGTCCGTGCCGGCGGGCATACCCGCCGTCTATTGCTCCAGGACGCGCCTGGTGGACGCGCAAAACCATGAAATCGGCCTGTCCACGCTGTTTAGTCGACCACCGAGCTTTGCCAACGCCTTGATGCAAAACCTTGGCGGTGGCAACACCATGGTGTTTAACCAAGCGACGCACGCCTTGCTCCAAAAAGCGGGGCCCGATGTGGATGTGGTGACCCACGACTGGTGGACTTACCTGGTGGTCATGGGCTGTGGCGGGCGGGCCTATTACGACCCCCGGCCCACGCTGCGCTACCGCCAGCACGGGGGCAATCTGGTGGGCTCCAATGTCAGCTTTGCGTCGCGTATTTCGCGCATTGCCATGCTTTGGCAAGGGCGGTTCAGGGATTTAAACGACCGGCATGTATGCGCATTGGGGCGTCTTAGCGCGCACTTGACGAGCGACAGCAAAAAAATTCTCAACGAGTTTCGGTGTTCAAGAAACCGGGGGCTGTTTCCCCGCGTTTTGGGCTTTTTGCGATCAGGCATTTACCGCCAAACCCTCATGGGAAATATCGGTCTGGTGGTCGCGACTCTTTTTAAAAAAATATAGCCGCCATGTCTGCAAGCGCGCAAGCACTCAATCCCCACGCGGCCCATCCAACTTCCCTGCCTGCCTTGGTGCGCAGCATGGGCCGACATCGCCAACTGATTGCACAAATGAGCAAGCGAGAAATCATAGGCCGATACAAAGGCTCTGCGTTGGGTCTGGCCTGGTCATTTTTCAATCCGGTATTTATGCTGACCATCTATACCTTTGTTTTCTCCGAGGTATTTAAATCTCGGTGGAGTGGCGCAGGCGCCGACCAAAGCAAAACACAGTTTGCCGTGGTGCTGTTCGTCGGCATGATTGTGCTGGGCCTGTTTACGGAAGTGCTTGACCGCGCACCGGGCCTGATCGTCGGCAATGCGAATTACGTCAAGAAGGTCGTCTTTCCCCTGGAGCTGCTTCCGGTCATCGCGATGGCTACCACGCTGTTCCACAGCCTGGTCAGCTTGGGGGTTTTGCTGGTGGCGTTTCTGGCATTTAACGGGTACCTGCATTGGACGGCGGTATTTGCCCCCTTGGTGCTGCTGCCCTTGGTCATACTGGCCACCGGACTTGCCTGGATACTGGCTTCGCTGGGCGTGTTTTTGCGCGACGTAGGCCAAACCATCGGTATTTTCACGACCGTGCTGATGTTCCTGTCCCCGGTGTTTTATCCCGTCACTGCGGTGCCCGAGCGGTTTCGCGCCTTCATCGTCGCCAACCCACTGACCTTCATCATTGAACAAGCCCGCGAGGTCTTGGTTTGGGGTCATTTGCCCGACTTTCCCGGCTTAACGGTCTATACGCTGGTGGCGCTGGGGGTGGCATGGCTGGGTTTGGCCTGGTTTCAGCGCACCAGAAAGGGTTTTGCCGATGTCCTTTAACGATGTGGCCATCAGCGTCCAAGGTATTCATAAGCGCTACGAGATATATGCCAACCCGCGCGACCGGCTCAAGCAGTTTTTGCTGCCGCGCCTGCAGCGATCGGCAGGGCGTATGCCTCAGCAATATTTTCGTGAGTTTTGGGCGGTCAAAGACGTCTCATTTCAAATCAAAAAAGGCGAGACGGTGGGCATTATTGGACGCAATGGCAGTGGCAAGTCAACCCTGTTGCAAATGATTTGCGGAACACTGACCCCAACCAGTGGTACGGTGGAAACCCGGGGCCGAATAGCAGCCCTGCTGGAACTGGGCTCGGGCTTTAACCCCGAGTTCAGCGGCCGCGAAAATGTGTACCTCAACGCTGCGGTGCTGGGTTTATCCAAGCAGGATATTGACAAGCGGTTTGATGCCATTGCTGCGTTTGCAGATATTGGCCCATTTATCGACCAACCCGTCAAGGCCTACTCCAGCGGCATGTTGGCTCGACTCGCGTTTGCGGTAGCGGTAGAGGTCGATCCTGACGTATTGGTTATTGACGAAGCCCTCAGCGTCGGCGATATGGCGTTTCAAGAAAAGTCCTTTACCCGTATGAAGCGTATTCGTGACGCGGGCACTTCCATCCTGTTTGTGTCCCATTCGCCCTCGGCCGTGAGAAATTTTTGTGACCGGGCCATCTGGCTTGACAAAGGGCATATGCGAGCCATCGGTGAACGCCTGTCCGTATGCGACCAATACCAACACGCCATGGAAGATTGCATACGGCAGGAGTCGCGCTCCCAAGTGGGCGTCCCGGCCAACGCGCTCACGGTGCGCGATATATCGGTCGACGCGGACCCCACCATTCGTGTTGTGGCGATTCGGTCAGATAAAAAGGTGTATCAAATGGGGGAAGACATAAAAATCGAAGTCGGTCTTCAGTTTAAGGAGCTGCCGCTGGCCTACGGCGTTGGAATGATATTTTATGACCTCAAGGGCAATATCGTCACCATACTCAATACCTTGCGCGATGACATTTACCTCACCGCACAGAATGAAACTCTGACGCTCTTGATACGGGATAACCATTTCGCACCCGGAGAATATGACATCACCCTGTCCGTCTCGGACGAGCATGCCATGTTTTCTTATGACAAGCGGGAATCTTGTCTGAGGTTTCATGTCGAGATGGAGCGAAGTTCACGGGGACTTGCCCGTGTCGAGGGTTTGTTGCGGTGCGAACATGAGTGGATTTGATATGCACCATTGGTCACTCAACAGCGCAGAAAGTATTTGGACACGCACTGAAAAGCACCGGCAGGCAAGGGCATCTGTGCCACTGGTGGCATTGCTTCGCGTCCGAAACGAAGCCTTGATTCTCGAGGACACCCTCAATCATCTGGCTGAGTTTGCAGATGTCATATGTGCCTACGAAGATGCCAGCACGGATGCAACGCTGGAAATACTCATGGCGCATGAAAAAGTATTTCTTGTCATACAAAACACGCAATGGCTCGCAGGGGTTGACAACCGCCTTTTGTCCGAAACACGGCACCGCGGCCTGCTCCTGCAAGAGGCAAAGCGGAGGATTGCGTTTGACTGGTGCATGTGTTGCGATGCGGATGAACGCTATATCGGACCTATCCGTGAATTTGTTACATCACCCGCGTTTGAGAAGCCGGACGCGGTGCGGATACAGCTTTTTGATGCCTATATGAGCGAAGGGGACGATCACCCCTACGCGGGCAGCACGCCGCTTGCCAATTTTCGCCGTTTGTTTGGTCCGGAACGCAGGGATATTTTGATGCTCTGGAAAAACAGCGATTTAGCGCATTACACCGGCCTTGACGCCAGAGAACCCGTGGTGCAGGGCCAAGCGGAATCACGTTTTTTCTGCCAGCACTATGGCAAGAGCCTTTCCTACGCGCACTGGGAGGCCACGTGCGAATACTACGTCAACCATTTTCCTTTTGATTCCTATGGAAAGAAATGGTCGCAAAGGCGAGGCAAGGCCCTTCATGCACGGTCTGATTTTGACGCCCCATTATTTGAATGGGGCGATGAATTGTTCCAAAACGCAGTGAGGATTTATTAAATGGTATTGGCTATTCATACCCCTCAGACGGCTTTGGTGGCCTGTTCTCGCTTGGTGGACTTTGCCGGGGCGGAAATTACCGCGCTCGAACTGGCGCAAGCCTTGCGCGATCTGGGTTTCAAGGTGAGCCTGGCGGCGCTTGAAATCGGCCCCGACCTGGCGAAAGAGATGGACCTGTCAGGCTTCGACTACATAGACCTCGGGAGCGCCAAGCTTGCCGGTGCCACCTTCGATGTGCTCTGGGTCAGCCACTATATTGCGGCTTACCACCTGCTGGTCAATGCAGGTATTCGGGCAAAAATAGGCGTGTTTTCGTCCCTGTCCCATTTTGAGCCACTCGAGACGCCGCCGCTGCCGTCTTTGTCTTTTTCTCGCTACGTGGTCAATTCAGAGGAAAATCTCGGCTACTTTAAAAACCGGTATCCGCAATTCGCAGACCGCGTTGCAATATTCCCTAACGCTGCGCCAGACGGCTTCTTTGCGGCCTATCAAACGTGCCAACCGGCGCTGTTGACATCCATCGCTATTATTTCAAATCACCCACCGCGCGAGCTGCTTGAACTGATGGCGCCATTAGAGGACCGTGGAATCCGGGTAGATTTAATCGGGCTGCAGGGCAGCAGCCTGCGGGTTACGCCCCAAATTTTGTCGAATTGCAGCGCAGTGATAACGATCGGCAAATCGGTCCAGTATTGCCTGGCACAAGGCATACCCGTATTTTGCTACGACCATTTTGCGGGTCCAGGTTGGATCACACTGGATTCGTTTGATCCGGCATTTGCCAAGAATTTTTCGGGTCGCTGCACGCCGGCGCGGCGCACGGCCGACGTGCTTTGCCTGGAAATACGCAATGGCTTTGCCAAGGCACTAGACCAAAGGGACGCCTTGCGCGCACGGGCGCAAGCACATTTTGACCTGGTGTCGAATGTGCGCGGCGTTCTGGAAGTTGCCGGCCCAACGGCATTGTCGATGTCCCTGTCAGAGACCGAGCGCAACGTTCTGTCTTGCGAGTCCAAGGTGTTTTTGCACCTGCGCCAGCTCATTGCCCATCACCACCATGTGCTGGCCTCGCGCAGCGCGCAGGTGAGCGAACTCCAGGATGCGCGGGCGCTGGGCGAGGACCAGATTGCCGAACTCGGGCGCACGGTTACCGCGCTTGCGAGCCATATTGCCCTCCAAAACCAGGCCGCAGCGGCGCAATACGACCGCATCGCCGCGCTGACCCTGGCCCAAGCGGCGCGCGACAGCGAGCTGGCTGAGCTCCATCGCGCCCAGGCCTTGCACGAGGACGCGCTAAGCCGGTCGCGCGCCGAGCTGTCGAGCGTCTTGGCCTCCACCAGCTGGAAGCTGACCTCGCCGCTGCGGCATATGAAGACGGGCGGGCGAGTGCTGCGGGCGCATTCGCGTGGATGGTGGGCACGGTCCGGTTATGTGCTGCAGCATGAAGGTCTGGCGGGATTTGCCCGCCGCAGCCTGGGATTCATCAGCCGCCATGCCAAACGCAGACTGGCTGCTTGGTCGGTCGAGCGCTTTGTGATGGAAACCGATGGCCCGGCAGCAACGCGCGACCTGCCTTTGGTCTCCTTTGTGATCCCGATTTACGACCGCACCGACGTGTTGCGCGCTGCCATTGCATCCACGCTGCGGCAGACCATTTCGGCATTTGAAGTCATTCTGGTGACCGACGGTTCGCCACCGGCAACCCTGGCCGTGGTGGAAGAGTTTCGCGCTGATCCTCGGGTAAAGGTATTTAGCTACCCCACGAGTTCCGGCAATGCGGTACGCGGCCGCAACAAAGGCATCCTGGAGGCGCGCGGTAAATACATCGCATTTCTGGACAGCGATGACATTGCCGCAGCCGACCGCCTGGAGGTTTGCCTGCCGGTGCTGGAGTCGGGCGCTGCCGATGTGGTGTACGGCGCGTGGCGGGCTTTGCTCGATGGCACGCGTGAAACGGCGGCACTCGCGCATGGCCAGGTTGTTCACAGCCCTGATTGCGACCTTGCCATGTTGCAGGCCCTGTGTGTGCCGTGTCAGAGTACGGTCATGGTGCGGCGCGAGGCATTGTTGCGCGCAGGGTTTCTAAAGCCCCGCATGCAATACCGTGAAGACCACGAACTGTGGGTGCGGCTGGCTTTTTACGGTGCGCGATTCAAATCAGTGCCCCACGTGCTTGCCGACCTGCGCTTGCACGCGGGCAACAATGAGCTCAACTTCAAGGACAACGATGTGCAGTGGGAATTCTTGGTTGGGCAGGAATACCGGCTGGCAGGCCCGCACCCCAAAAAAATCGCATTTCTGCTGGCCGGCTTGGGCATTTCAGGCGGGGCGGCAGTGGTGCTTAAACATGTCAGCATGCTTATGGAGGCCGGACACGATGCGTTCGTCATCGATATTGGCGGCCATGGTGATATTGCCTGGTTCGGCAACCCGGACATTCCGGTCTATCGCTTGCATGAACTTGCCCAATGCGGTTTAGACAACATTGATATGTTGTTTGCCACCTATTGGACTACCTGCGAATGGCTGGACAAAATTCCATCCCGGCGCAAGCTGTATCTGGTGCAGTCGGACGAACGCCTTTTTTATGAGGACAAGGCGCTCAAGCTCCAGGTGGAGAGCACCTACCGGCGGGACTACGAATATGTCGTGATCGCCCAGTGGCTGGCCGATATGTTTCGCCAGGAGTTCAAGCAGCGGGTCACCTATGTGCCCAATGGCATAGACGCCAGCCTGTTTTTTCCGGATTCGCCGCTGGAGCGCAAGAACCCGCAGCGCCTACGTGTACTGATTGAAGGGCCTATCTCGGTTCCCTTCAAAGGGATGACCGACGCCTATGCGGCATGCAGCGCGCTGGACTGCGAGCTGTGGATTGTCAGCAGCAACGGGCGGCCGGCAGACGGCTGGAAATATGACCGTTTTTTTGAAGGCGTCGACCAGGCGCAAATGCGAAGCATTTATTCCTCCTGCGACGTCCTTTTAAAAATGAGCCGCGTCGAAAGTTTCGCCTACCCGCCCCTGGAGGCGATGGCTTGCGGATGTGCGGTCGTGGTGGGCGAGGTCAAGGGCGGTATTGAATACGCGCGCGATGGTGAAAATGTCCTAAAAGTACCGCTAGGCGACGTGGCGGCCGCCAAGGCGGCCGTGCGCAAGTTGCTGGACAACGCCCATCTCCGAAATGGCTTGCTTGAAGCCGGGTATGCCACCGTTAAAAAGTGGACTTGGGCGGTGCCTAAAGAAGCCATGCTGGGCTTGGTGGAAAGTCCGGCCAGAACCCCGCTCAAGCTGTGATAGACTACGCAGCTAAGCGGCTGTAGCTCAGTTGGATAGAGTACTTGGCTACGAACCAAGGGGTCGTGGGTTCAATTCCTGCCAGCCGCACCAAAACGATGAGCCCTAGAACAGAAATGTTCTAGGGCTTTTTCGTTGATATCGTGATATTGCCCCCACCCCTGGAATGCGTATCCCATAGCCGGTGAGGCACTGGCTGCAACAGTTGTCTGGCAAATCAACACGTCAGTACCTGTCGGCGTAATGCACGCCCCAACCGCACAGACATTGGCCATGTTCAAATCGGGGTCACGTACGCGCGTGATCTCGCTTTACTCCATCCCAAACCCCTAAAGCAATGACTGCAATGACTACCACTAAACCCGTCACCAAGGCCGTTTTTCCTGTTGCAGGCTTGGGCACGCGCTTTTTGCCCGCCACCAAGGCCAGCCCCAAAGAAATGCTGGCCGTGGTGGATAAGCCGCTCATTCAATACGCGGTAGAAGAGGCGGTTGCCGCCGGCATTACCGAGCTGATATTTGTGACCGGGCGCAACAAGCGCTCCATTGAAGACCACTTTGACACCGCGCCCGAGCTCGAGGCCGAGCTGCAGGCCAAAGGCAAGCTCGCCCTCTTGAGCGTGGTGCAAGACATCTTGCCCCCCGGTGTGAACTGCATTTTTGTGCGCCAGCCGGTGGCGTTGGGCCTGGGCCACGCCGTCTTGTGCGCCCGCCCGGTGGTAGGCGACCACCCCTTTGCCGTGCTGCTGGCCGATGACCTGATGACTGGCTCCAACCCCATCACCCGCCAGCTGATTGAGGTGCAACAGCGCCTGGGCGGCAGCGTGCTGGCGGTGCAAGACGTGCCCCTGGCGCAAACCCGCAGCTACGGCATCGTGGCCGGCCCGGTGGTAGAGCCGCGCCTGAGCCGCGTGGCCCAGATTGTGGAAAAGCCCGCCCCCGAAGTGGCGCCCTCCACCCTGGGAGTGGCCGGGCGCTACGTGCTGTCGCCCCAGATATTTGACTTGCTAGCGCGCCAGGAGCGCGGCGTGGGTGGTGAAATCCAGCTCACCGACGCTATTGCGGCACTGGCCGCGCGCGACCCGGTGTACGCCTGGCGCTACTACGGCGTGCGCTACGACTGCGGCAGCAAACTCGGCCTGCTGCAAGCCAGCGTAGACCTGGGCCTGCAGCACCCCGAGGTCGGCGTGCAGTTTGCCCAATGGCTGCATGGGCACCCCGGGTTTGCGGGAGGGATACGGCAGCAGGATAGGGTGCGTTAACGTACTGCGCACCGATGGCCCTGGTGGCGCACACGTCCCTTTCATGTATGCCGTTTGAGTCCAGACGGATTCAATCAGAAGCATTCGCGATCAAGAGAATTCAAAACTCGGATTTCTGAGACTTATTCTATTTCTTGTCATGAGCCTGCGGAGATAAATCGCAATTCAAGGAAACAGGCTAATAAGCACCGACGTCCGTAATGCTAGCTTAATGGGTTTTGACAAACGAAATTTGGTTGGTCGGGGTGAGAGGATTCGAACCTCCGGTCTCTACGTCCCGAACGTAGCGCTTTACCAGACTAATTTAAACCTGCTCGACGGTTTTCGAGAGTGAAAAGTTGACTAAAAGTAGTCTATACAAAACGACCACGCAAGCTATTTTTTGGACTTTTTGTGAGCAAGGTTGAGCGTCAAAAAAATTAACACTGGAAGTTGGAGCAAAATTTCGCCATCATTAACCAGGGAGCGTATTCAATGAAAAAAATAATACCTATTGCTGCGTTGGCGATAATTTTTGTTTCGTCACAAGCTATGGCAGGGGAATGCATGGGTTACGGCGGTCCGGGAGGGGCCTGTTATGGGGGGCCAGGCGGAGGCCTTTATGGTGGCCCTGGAGGTGGTTTATACGGCGGACCTAGTGGAGGCTTATATGGCGGTCCAGGAGGTGGAATGTACGCAGGCCCAGGTGGCGGCATGTATGCAGGTCCAGGAGGTGGTTTGTACGCTGGGCCAGGTGGAGGTTTGTATGCGGGTCCCGGAGGCGGTATCTATGGCGGACCTCCTTCAAATGACAAGGATGCTTATCATGGCCCATGGGGACCTTGTATTACCGGCGCTGCCGCAGACGATTGGCTAAAAGCGAACTGCCCTAACCGCCGTTAATTTTTGAGAGCTCAGAGCAAAAACAGCCTGCTTCAATAAGAGTTACTAGCATTTGACGACGAGAGTCGGGGAGCCAGCTGTCACATCCAGCGCCACAGCACCAACGCACAGCTGGTGAGGGTAGGCTTCACAACGCTCCAGTATTGGATTGTGGTTTCAGGGACTGCCACCAATGTTTTCGCAACTTTGCTCATAGAGTTTCACCTGTAGTTGGTCTCAAAAATGCTACACACGGAACATGACGTTAGTTCGTTCATCAAAAGTCTCAGCAACTTGCAATTCCCGGCGTGAAGCGTCAATGCGCACCGCCTCTGGGTGGTCCTTGCGGATTTGTTCCTCGGTGCAGTGGTGACTGGTCGTCCTCCACTGACCCACCCACAGGATGCGCCATCGGTATTGGATTTCCGTCTGCATACTGTGATTATATACAGTATTTTGAAAAAGTGCAAATCAGCGGGCTTTCCCTGTTGCGAGCCAGCTACAAGCAAGGAAGTCCCCTCCAGCTACCCACGCCAGTGGTGCCGGACGATCACGTGCTGCAGGGCTGTTTTGACGCTTGGCTGGGCACCTGCTTTGGCTCAGGGCTAATTCAATTCCTAAGGCGGAACTTTTTGATCCACGCCTCCACCCCCTCAACGCTCATGTGTCTTGGGTCGAGCACGTTGGAATAGTGCGTGGCCCACCCCACCCAACGATTCAAGCCCTCAACAGGTCGGCGGGCTTTGGCGGACTTTTCTTGAACGCTGGCTATCAGGCTGCGAATTTGGTCCGCATGGTTCATGTCGCGTACGGCACCACTCATAAGGTCTACACGCATGCTCAACAGTTGCTCCAAGGCCTTGCGCTTCTTCTCGGCTGCTTTGGCTTCCAGGAAAAGGAAGCGCCTGATGGCATTTTTTCGTGCCTCAACATTTCTTTCATAGCTGGAGAAAACACCCTCGCGATAATTCTCCTCATCCTTTACTGCAAGATCAACTATCACCGACCTAACGCTGTTGATTTCCATCCAATCTTGACCCCAGTTTTCCATTCAAACCTGACCCCACTCTTTGCAGTTTAAGGCCCTGCCATTAGCCTGTGGATAAGTCTTAGTTTCACTCTGTTGGCATCGGTTCTCCTTG
>CANFWT010000015.1 GCA_947450895.1 Comamonadaceae bacterium
TGACCAGTTGGACCATCATCGGGCTCATGCAGGAGTCCATGCCAGCAACACCCGGCTTCGTCATTTTGATCATCGCCTTGCTGATCGCCTGTGTGGTTGCCGCGTCGTTGAACTTCGTGATCGAGAAGATCGCCTACCGTCCCTTGCGTAACAGCCCCAAGCTCGCTCCACTGATCACCGCCATCGGCATGTCCATCCTGCTGCAAACGCTCGCCATGATCATTTGGAAGCCCAACTACAAGTCCTATCCCACCTTGCTGCCCAACACACCAATTGACATTGCAGGCGCGGTGATTACGCCCACCCAGGTGATGATTTTGGGCTTTACCGCCGTGTCCTTGGCAGTGCTGATGTGGCTGGTGAACTACACCAAGCTCGGCCGCGCCATGCGCGCCACCGCTGAGAACCCGCGTGTGGCGGGCCTCATGGGTGTCAAACCCGACATGGTGATTTCTGCCACCTTTGTGATTGGCGCCGTGCTGGCGGCCATCGCAGGCGTGATGTACGCATCCAACTACGGCACAGCCCAGCACGCCATGGGCTTTTTACCCGGCCTCAAAGCCTTCACGGCGGCCGTGTTTGGCGGCATTGGCAACCTCGCCGGTGCGGTGGTTGGCGCGATCTTGCTGGGCCTGATCGAGTCGATCGGGGCAGGTTACATCGGTGAACTCACGGGAGGGCTACTGGGGAGCCACTATTCGGATATTTTTGCCTTCATCGTGCTGATTGTGGTGCTCACCCTGCGCCCGTCCGGCCTTTTGGGCGAACGCGTGGCCGACCGGGCCTAAGGAGCGAGGTATGAAACAACAACAAAAAATCTTCCTCATCGCCATCGCAGCAGTGGCGTTGCTGGTACTGCCCATGGGCTTGCAGCAATTTGGTAACGCCTGGGTGCGCATCGCCGATATGGCGCTTTTGTATGTGTTGCTAGCCCTTGGTCTGAACATCGTAGTCGGCTACGCTGGCCTGCTCGATCTCGGCTACGTGGCCTTCTTCGCCATTGGGGCGTATTCCTACGGTCTGCTCAACTCGCCACAGCTTACAGACACCTTCGCGTCGCTGATGGCCATGTACCCCCAAGGCATGCACTCGCCGATCTGGGTTGTCTTGCCCGTGGCCGCGGGCTTGGCTGGCGTGCTGGGCATGCTGCTGGGCGCCCCTACCTTGCGCTTGCGCGGCGACTATTTGGCCATTGTGACCCTGGGTTTTGGCGAAATCATCCGGGTGTTCTTGAACAACCTGGACAACCCCATCAACATCACCAATGGCCCCAAAGGCGTGAGCCAAATTGATTCGCTGCACTTCTTTGGCTTCGATTTGGGCAAGAAGCTGGTGGTAGGTGGTTTTGAATTTGCATCCGTGTCCTTGTACTACTACCTGTTTCTGGCCTTGGTGCTGCTCAGCGTGCTGCTCTCGCACCGGCTGGAGCTCTCGCGCATCGGCCGGGCCTGGATGGCAATTCGCGAAGACGAAATTGCTGCCAAAGCCATGGGCATCAACACCCGCAACCTCAAGCTCACCGCCTTTGGCATGGGCGCCACCTTTGGTGGAGTCTCCGGCGCCCTGTTTGCGTCCTTCCAGGGCTTTATCTCGCCCGAGTCCTTCAGCCTGATGGAGTCGGTGATGATTGTGGCCATGGTGGTGCTCGGTGGCGTAGGCCACTTGCCTGGCGTGGTATTGGGCGCGGTGCTCTTGTCAGCCTTGCCCGAGGTGCTGCGCTACGTGGCCGGACCGCTGCAAAACATGACCGGTGGACGGCTTGACGCGTCCATCCTGCGCCAGTTGCTCATCGCCTTGGCGATGGTCACCGTGATGCTCATGCGTCCACGCGGCCTGTGGCCTACGCCCGAACACGGCAAATCTGTGCCCCCGGCGGCCAAAGCCTGATTGGATCGACCATGACTGACACCACAAATCCAAAAACCAAAGACACCGTCCTCCATGTATCTGGCGTATCCAAGCGCTTTGGCGGCCTGCAGGCCCTGAGCGACGTGGGCATCAAGATCGAGCGCGGCCAGGTCTACGGACTGATCGGCCCCAACGGCGCTGGCAAAACGACCTTCTTCAACGTCCTGACCGGTTTGTACACGCCCGACAGCGGCTCGTTCGAACTGGCGGGCAAAACCTACCAACCCACCGCCGTACACACCGTCGCGAAGGCGGGTATTGCCCGAACTTTCCAAAACATTCGCCTGTTTGCGGAAATGACAGCACTGGAGAACGTGATGGTGGGGCGCCACATTCGCACCCATTCAGGGCTCTTAGGGGCTATTTTTCGTACACCCGCCTTTAAGGCAGAGGAAGTCGCCATTGCCCAACGGGCACGTGAGTTGCTGGACTATGTGGGCATTGGCAAATTTGCGGATTACAAGGCCCGCACCCTGAGTTACGGCGACCAACGCCGCCTGGAGATTGCCCGCGCCTTGGCCACCGACCCGCAGCTCATCGCCCTTGACGAGCCCGCCGCTGGCATGAATGCGACGGAGAAAGTGATGCTGCGCGAGCTGATTGACCGCATTCGCAACGACAACCGCACCATTTTGCTCATTGAGCACGACGTGAAACTGGTCATGGGCCTGTGCGACCGCGTCACCGTGCTGGACTACGGCAAACAAATTGCCGAAGGCACACCGGCCGAAGTACAGAAAAACGACAAAGTGATCGAGGCCTATTTGGGCACCAGCGGCCACTAACTCCCAGGACAGCACATGACCCGCAAAATATTGCTCAAAGTATCCAATCTCAAGGTCTCCTATGGCGGCATCCAGGCCGTCAAGGGTGTCGATTTTGAAGTCGCCGAAGGCGAATTGGTCTCGCTGATTGGCTCCAACGGTGCTGGCAAAACCACCACCATGAAAGCCATCACCGGCACGCTGCCGATCAATGCCGGTGACATCGAGTACCTGGGCCGCAGCATTCGCGGCCAGGGCCCCTGGGACCTTGTCAAGCAGGGCCTGGCGATGGTGCCTGAGGGGCGCGGGGTGTTCACCCGCATGACCATTCTTGAAAACCTGCAAATGGGCGCCTACATCCGGGACGACAACGCCGGCATTGAGGCCGACATCGACAAGATGTTTGCGATTTTTCCTCGACTCAAAGAACGCCGTGACCAGCTCGCAGGCACCATGTCCGGTGGTGAGCAACAAATGTTGGCCATGGGCCGTGCCTTGATGAGCCGCCCCAAAGTGCTGCTGATGGACGAGCCGTCCATGGGCCTGTCGCCCATCATGGTGGACAAGATTTTTGAGGTGGTGCAAGACGTGTTTGCGCAGGGTGTGACGATTTTGCTGGTGGAGCAAAACGCGAGCCGCGCGCTCTCCATCGCCAACCGGGGCTACGTCATGGAGTCCGGCATCATCACCATGACCGGCGAGGCCAAGCAAATGCTCAGCGATCCCCGGGTGCGCGCCGCGTACTTGGGCGAATAAGCCCGCTGACCTTGCGCTTGCCTGCGCTGCGTCTGGACCGCCACGTCTCGGCGTTGCTGCTGGTCACCCTGGTGTGGGGTCTGACCTTTCCGATCCTCAAGGTCGCCACAGCCCGCATCAGCGGGGTTGAAGTTTCAGCCCTGCGATTTCTGATTGCCGCCGTGTGCATGGCTCCGTTCGCTTGGGGCGTTCCGCGCCACACCTGGCGGGACGGCTTTGTGCTGGGTTGTCTGGTATTGGTGTCGTATGTGGGGCAGGCCTTTGGCCTGCAATTCATCTCTTCCAACCGCAGCGCTTTTTTGACCAGCCTGAACGTCATTTTGGTGCCCTTGCTGGCGTGGGTACTGGGCGCGCGGCCGGGCTGGCTGGTGTTCTTGGCCGCACTCTTGGCTTGTCTGGGCATTGGCCTGATGTCGTTTGACGGCGGCGCCAACCTCTTGGCCGATACCACCACCATATTGGGGGCGCTGGCCTATGCCATCTATGTGCTGCGCTTGTCGGGTCGTGCCTCTGCGCACCGACCGCACCAACTGGCTACGGCGCAAATGTGTTGGATGGCCTTGCTCGGTTGCGTCTGGATGGCGCTTGATGGCGGTGCGCGTGCGCTGCAGACCTTGCCCCAACGTGTGGATTCCACGGTGTTTTGGGGCCTGCTCTACTTGGGTGTGGCTGCATCGGCGGGCATGTTTTTTTTGCAGGCATCCGCCCAGCGTTATGTGCCCGCCGCACAGGCCGCCGTCATCTATGCCATGGAGCCGGTGTTTGCCGCACTGTTCGCCTGGCTGTGGCTCTCCGAGCTACTCACTTTGCGCGCTGCCTTGGGCGCGGTAGTCGTGGTGCTTGCGGTGGTCCTGAGCGAGACACAGCCAGCCTTGGCGCCAGCAGACCAGGCCTCTTAAGTCCGCTTAGACAGTCGCTTTGTCGGCTGCCGACGTAAAAGAGTCCGCGAAAAACTCCTCATCTGGCAAATGGGCCTTGGCTGTGAAATCACTGCGCGCTGAATCCACCACAATGGGCGCACCACAGGCGTAGACCTGGTAGCCCGAGAGGTCGGGAAAGTCTTGCAGCACCGCCAAGTGCACAAAGCCGGTACGCCCGGTCCAGTGATCCTCGGACAAGGCGTCAGACACCACGGGAACGTAGCGCAGGTGGGGCATCAGCGCCAGTTGCGCCTGCACCCAGTCATTCATGTACAGGTCAGAGGGACGCCGACCGCCCCAGTACAAGGTGGTGGGGCGGGTGATGCCGCAGTGCTGCATGTGTTCCAGCAAAGCTTTGAGTGGCGCAAAGCCGGTGCCTGAGGCCAGAAGCACCATGGGCTTGTCCGAGTCTTCGCGCAGGAAGAACGAGCCAAAAGGCCCCTCTATCCGCAAAATATCCTTCTCCTTCATAGACCCAAACACCAGGTCGGTGAAACGCCCGCCCGGCATGTGCCGAAGATGCAGTTCCAGCCCCGGGCCTATGTGCGGCGCGTTGGCCATGGAATAGCTGCGCCGCGCGCCGTCGCGCAAGATAAATTCAATGTACTGGCCTGCACGAAACGCGAAGGCGTCGTTGGCGGGCAGTTGCAAGTGCATCAGCATGACGTCGGCCGATACTTTTTCCAGCTTGCTGACGCGCGTGGGCATTTTTTTGATAGGCATTGCCCCGGCCTGCGTGACCTGGCGTGACTCCAGCACGATGTCACTGCGCGGCGTAGCGCAGCAGGTCAACACAAAGTGGGCAGCCTCTTCCTCCACGCTGAGCGCCTTGCGCTGGAAGTTGCCATGCACCACACTGCCTGAGAGCATCTTGCATTTGCATGAGCCACAGGCTCCGTCTTTACAACCATAGGGCAGGCCCACGCCCTGGCGAATGCCAGCGGCTAAGAGGGTTTCGTCGGTGTTGGCAAGGAACGTGGTGCCACTGGGTTCGACCATCACGGTGAAATGGGGAGCGCTGCCGGTCATCGTATTGGTTATCCTCGAAACTATTAACACATGTAGCACGCGATTTTGCCCTCAATCCAATCCCCTCTGGGCGCCTTGCCCGCACGCTTTCGCCGCAGCCGCGTCCTTATCGTAGGTTGTGGCGATATCGGCTTGCGTGTAGCAGGCTTGTTGGCACACAAACTAACGGTGCGCGCACTCACATCGCAGCCCGCGCGTGTCGCTGCGCTGCGTGCGGCAGGAACCACGCCGCTCTTGGGAAACTTAGACCAAAAGAAATCGCTGCACCGTTTGTCCGGTTTGGCAACGCGCGTGCTGCACCTGGCACCGCCCGCCAGCCATGGGGTGAGCGATGGGCGTACCGTGGCGCTGTTGCGTGCCTTGCGTCTGCGTGCAGCGCCCACTGCGCTGGTGTATGGGTCCACCAGCGGCGTGTATGGGGACTGCGCTGGTGCTTGGGTCCACGAGGGGTGGGCGCTGGTGCCCACCACGGTGCGCGCGCAGCGCAGGGTGCATGCGGAGTCCAGCGTTCGGTTTTTTGGCCGTTCTGCTGGGGTGTGTTGTAGCGTACTTAGGGTGCCCGGCATATATGCGCCCAACCGCGAAGGAGGCACCCCGAAGGCCCGATTGCGCAAGGGCACGCCGGTGCTCGACGCGGCAGACGACGTCTACACCAACCACATCCACGCCGATGACCTGGCGCGCGCCTGTGTGCTGGCGCTTTGGCGAGGCAAGCCGCAGCGTGCATACAACGTCAACGACGATTCTGCTTTGAAGATGGGCGACTATTTTTCTGCCGCCGCCGCCTTGTACAACATGCCCGTCCCACCGCGCATTACCCGTGCCCAGGCAGCGCTAGAAGTCGCACCCATGCCACTGAGTTTTATGTCAGAGTCCCGGCGCATGCGCAATGCCCGCATCAAGCGAGAGCTAGGGCTTCGTCTGCAATTCCCTGATGTGTTGGAAGGTCTGGCTTCAGAGTTTCAGTCGCCCGTCTGATCAACAACGCTACGGCCCGGGCGGTAAACCCAGACCAGCGCCCGCCAGACCAGCCAACTGCACACCCAGGTAATGGGGGCGGCCCACAGCACATCACTCAGCCAGTGCGCCATGTCGGCCATGCGCGCAAAGCCAATCAGCACCCCCGCGGTGCAACCCGCCACGGCCCAGGCGCGGCGACGGCGTTGGTGCACCAGCATCAGCGAGGCAAAGAAAAAGCCGCAGGCTACGTGGCCGCTGACGAAGGAGCAGTTGCTGTTGCACTGGTCGGTAATTACTCCTGCGCGGGTGAAATGGCTGGGACCCCCAAAATTTTCAACTTCGTAGGGACGTGCTCGCTGCCAGTGCTCTTTAAATCCACTGTTAACCAGCAAGCCGGGCCCCAGGGCGCCCGAAAGAACAAAGAAGGCCAATGGAAGACGCCACGCTTTCCAGTGCGCTCTCCATGTGGCCACGGCCAATCCAGCCATCGCCAGGAAAATCAGCCCCCTGAACAGGCCTGGAACATACAAATTGATCGCCTGCACCCACCACCAGGTCTTGATGGCAGTTTCACCATCTGGATGCGCAAACCAAGCGGCGGCGGCCAGGTCCCATACGGGCCACAAGGTCGGTCCCATGGCAAGTGCGACCAGTGCCATGGTCATTGCCAGGTACAGGCGAGGGATGCGGCTCGGGGGGGGCGGCATGGTGGGGCGGTTAGTTTGCATGCGAATGTGTTTCGCCGGGCAGAGAAAACTCGTTTGCGTTCGGTCTGCGCTCCGGAATGTGCGCGCATTATCCGCTGGCACTCCTTAGACCGACCTGGAGCGCAAGAGATTTTGGTTGCTAGAAGGTAAAGCGCACGGTGCGGGTCAACAGGCGCGTGGTGATTGGCGTTATGGCTTCATGACTATGAAAGGTGAACCATGAAGAAATGGACAGTGGCAGCGATCGGGGTTGCGGCGTTTGCAAGCGGCTGGGCGCAGGACGTCGGGAGGGTGCTCTCAGCCACCCCGGTGGTGCAGCAGGTGGCAGTGCCACGCCAGGTGTGTAGTACCGAGCAAATTAGCTACCAAGGGCCCAAAAGTGGCGCCGGGGCATTGCTGGGTGCGCTGGCGGGCGGCGCAGTGGGCAATGCTGCCGGTGGGCGTGGATCGGGCCAGGCTGCAGCCACCGCAATTGGCATCATGGGTGGCGCCATATTGGGGGACCACATCGAGGGACCCGGCCCCGAGCGGGTGGAAAACGTGCAGCGCTGCGCGGTGCAAAACTTCTATGAAGGCCGCACCGTAGGTTACAACGTGGTGTATGAATTTGGTGGGCGCCAGTATTCGGTGCAAATGCCCAACGATCCCGGACCGACCATCGCCGTTCAGGTTTCACCGGTAGGCACGGCACCTATTTCCCCAGCCCCCGTCGCACAGGTTCAAGTGCAACCTGCAACCACCACGTACGTAACGGTAGAGCCACAGCGGCGTTATTACGCGCCGTACTATCCGCCTTTGATCGTGCCCTTTGGTTTTTATGGCTATGAACATGGCCGTGAGCGCTGGCACGAGCACCGCCACTGGTAGGCTTAACCGTGTCGTTGCGGTCTTTCAGGATTCCAGTATTTCGGGGCGCAGGTCCGGCCCGTTGCCGCTGAAACGGTCCATCAGCAAATAAAGCACCGGGGTGATGAACAGGGTGATGGCCTGTGAAAACACCAAGCCTCCGGCTACCGCCAAGCCCAGGGGCTGACGCAACTCTGCCCCTGCGCCCACGCCAAACGCAATCGGCAACGCACCCACCAGCGCCGCCAGCGTCGTCATCATGATGGGCCGAAAGCGCAGCACGCAGGCGGTGCGGATGGCCTGATGCGGAGTCATGCCCTGGTGCCGCTGTGCCTCCAGGGCAAAATCGATCATCATGATGGCGTTCTTTTTGACGATGCCGATCAGCAGCACGATGCCGATGGTGGCAATCAGCGTCAGGTCTTGGCCAAACAGCATCAGCGTGGCCAGCGCACCCACGGCAGCCGAGGGCAGGCCCGCCAGAATCGTGATCGGGTGGATGTAGCTTTCGTACAACACGCCCAGCAGCACATAAATCACCACCAGCGCCGCAACCACCAACACCATTTGGCTGCCTTGGGAGCTTTTGAAGACCGCCGCATCGCCGCCGTAGGTGGATATCACGCTGGTGGGCATTTGTACCGCTTCGCGCGCGGCGTCGATCTTGGCCGTAGCGTCGCCCAGTGCGGCGCCGGGCGCCAGATTGAAAGACACGGTCACCGCCTGCAATTGCCCGACGTGGTTGATGGCCGTGGGACCCACGCTGCGCTCTACCGTGGTAAAGCTCGACAGGGGCACCAGGGTGCCAAAGTTGGATCG
Organism: Comamonadaceae bacterium; assembly: GCA_947450895.1. Taxonomy (GTDB): domain Bacteria; phylum Pseudomonadota; class Gammaproteobacteria; order Burkholderiales; family Burkholderiaceae_C; genus Allorhodoferax. The sequence goes on from CANFWT010000015.1 coordinate 8,710, forward strand.
CACGTAAATGCCTGAGAGCGCGGATTCGTCCAACTTTGCCTCTGGCGCCACCTCCATGATCACTTGGTAGCTGTCCACCGGCAGGTAAATGGTCGACACCTGGCGCTCGCCAAAGGCGCTAAACAGGGCCGAGCGGATGGCGTCTACTGACACGCCCAGGGTGTTGGCGCGGTCGCGGTCGATGTTGAGCTGCGCTTGCAGGGCGCGCAATTGCGCGTCGCTGGTCACATCGCGAAATATCGGGTCGGCGCGCATGCGCTCTTGCAGTTTGGACGCCCAGGTATTGAGTTCGTCGGCCTTGACGCTTTGCAAGATGTACTGGAACTGCGCCTTGCTCGGGCGACCACCCAACTGCAGGTTTTGCACCGGGCGCATGAAGACGTTGATGCCCGCCACGCCGCGCAGCTTCTTGCGCAGGCCCTCGATCACCTGCTTCATCGGCAGGCGCTGGCCTGCGGGCTTGAGGCTGACAAACATGCGGCCAGCGTTTTGCGCGTTGTTGCCGCCGTTGAAGGAGCTCACCGCGTTGATATTGGCGTCAGCGCGGATGATGGCTGCGGCGCGCTCTTGCAGCGCCACCATTGCCGTGAAGGAGATGTCCTCGCTCGCCTCGGTGGAAATCTGGATTTGGCCAATGTCTTCTTCCGGAAAAAAGCCTTTCGGAATGATGCTTACCAGCCAGAAGGTCGCCACAAACGTGCTAGCGGCCAGCAAGAGAATAGTTTTGCGATGGCCCAGCGCCCGGTCCAGTACCCGGGTGTATCCCGAGAGCGTAGCGTCAAAGCCACGCTCAAACAGGCGCACCAGCATGCCGGGGGCCTTTTTGTGCGCGTCATCGGTCAAAAAGCGCCCGGCCAGCATGGGCACCAGCGTCAGTGACACAAAGGCGGACACCACGATGGCCAGGCTCACCACGACGGCAAATTCGTGGAACAAGAGGCCAATCACGCCCGGCATGAAAAAGATCGGAATGAAAACGGCAATCAGCGAAGTCGAAATCGACACAATGGTGAATCCCACCTCGCGTGCGCCCATCAGTGCGGCATGGAACGGTTCCTCGCCGTTTTCGACGTGGCGGATGATGTTCTCCAGCACCACGATGGCATCGTCCACCACCAGCCCCACGGCCAACGTCAGCCCGAGCAGCGAAATGTTGTCCAGGCTGTACGACAAGCCCCACAGCAGCGCCACCGCACCCATCAGTGAAATCGGCAGGGACAGCGTGGGAATGGCCGTGGCCACAAAGCGGCGCAGGAATAAAAAGATCACCAGCACCACCAGCACAATGGTGCCCACCAGCGTGAGCGAGACGTCGTGTAAGGCGTCGCGCACCGAAACCGAGCGGTCGTTGATGGGCGTCATGCTCACCGACTGGGGCATTTGCGCCTGCATGGCGGGCATGGCGGCGCGCACCGCGTCCACCAGGCGAACCGTGTTGGCGCCCGGCTGGCGCTGGATGGCGATGGTGATGGAGTTTTCGCCATTGAGCGTGGCCCAGCTCTTCAGGGTTTCGACGCTGTTTTCCACCTTGGCAATGTCCTTAAGGCGCAGCGGGACGCCCCCCTTGGCGCTGATCACCAGGTTGCCAAAGTCAGAGGCTGTTTTGAGCTGTTTGTTGGCCTGCAGCACCAGCGTTTGCTTGGGTCCGTCCAAGGTGCCGACCGGCGTGTTGACATTGGCTGCGCGCAGGGCTGCACTTACTTCATCAAGGCTGATGTTGCTGGCTAGCATGGCGTCGGGCTTGACGCGCACCCGGACCGCAAAGCGCTTGGCTCCGTAGATGTTGACCTGGGCAACGCCATCAATGGTGGAGAAGCTGGGCGATATCAGGTGCTCGGCGTAATCCTGCAAATCGGCGGGGGACAGCGAAGGCGAAGTCAGCGCGATCAGCAGCACCGGCGCATCAGCCGGATTGACCTTGCGGTAGGACGGCGGGTTGGTCATGTCCTGCGGCAAAGAGCGCTGCGCGCGCAACAGCGCCGCTTGCACGTCAACGGCCGCGGCGTCTACGTTGCGCCCTTCCTCAAACTCCAGCGTCAGCGAGGTGCTGCCCAAAGTGCTGCTGGAGCTGATGGTTTTGAGGCCGGGCACGGTCTGGAATTGTTTTTCCAGCGGCAGCGCAACCGAGCTGGCCATGGTCTCAGGATTGGCGCCGGGCAGGGTGGCCGAGACGTTGATGACCGGCGTGTCGTAACTCGGCAGCGCAGCAACAGGAATATTGCGCAATCCCAAAATGCCCGCGCCCACGATAGAGAGGTTGAGCAGCACCGTCATCACCGGACGGCGGGTGAACAGTTCCGAAAAATTCATGGCGCGCTGCGGCCGGATGCGGAGGCGGTTGCCGATGCTGCGCCCGGTACGGGGGAAGGCGTGGAGCCAGAAGTCGCCGCCGAGGCCCCGGCTTTGGGCTCTTTGGGCTTTTCAACGACCAGCGCCCCGGGGCGAAGGTTTTGCTTGCCGTCGACCACCACCATTTCACCTTCGGTGACGCCGGTAATGGCAGCCTCCCCGTTTTGCCCGGCGACCTGCTTGACCGGTCGCAGCGCGGCTTTGCCGTCTTCCACCACGTAGACGATGGTGCCACGCGCCGACTGGATCAGGGCCGCCTGCGGCACGATGACGGCGTCTTTGACGGTATTGATGGTTTGCGATATTTCCACAAAGGCACCGGGCCATAGCCGGCCATCCTTGTTGTCAAACTTGGCCCGCGCCCGCACCGTGCCTGAAGCAGGATCCACCGCGTTGTCCACAAAGTACAGGCGCCCTTGGAAGCTGCCGCCGTTGTCGGCCAGCGTGGCCGTTACCTTGGCACCACCGTCTTTGAGCGCCGCGATGGCCTGCGCCAAATTACGTTGTGGAAGGTTGAAGGTCACCGCGATCGGGTCAAGCTGGGTGATCGTGACGATGGGGGAAACATTGCTTTGCAAGGCGGTACCGATCGACACACTCAGTGCCCCCGCGCGGCCGCTCAAAGGCGAGGTGATTTGGGTGTACGACAGCGCTACTTTGGCTGCGTCAATAGCTGCTTGGTCCGCAAGCAGGGTCGCGGCGGCCGAGTCGAGCGCCGCTTGTGCGGTATCGACTGCGCTTTTGGCGACGAAGTTTTGTGCCAACAGTTCCTGCGCGCGCTTGAGCTGGCGTTGGGTGTCAGACAGCGCCGCCTGGTCTTTGGCCTGTTGCGCACGTGCCTTGGCGAGGTTGGCCTCTTCGGCGCGTCCGTCCAGGGTAAACAAAGGGTCACCGGCACGGACAAACTGGCCGCCATTGATATGCATCTTGGTTACCACGGAATTGGTCTGCGCCTTGATGTCCACGCTGGCCAAGGGAAACACGCTGCCGGTCGTTTTCAGGTTCACGGCCATATCCCGTGACTCCGCTTTGGCAGTGCTTACCGAAACAGGCGGTCCAGGCGGAGTGGCTGACGAGGCGGCCGACGCCGGCGCCCCTGGCGCGGCTGCGCTGACCGAGGCGCTGGCGGTGGGCGCGGGGCCCGTGCTTTCAATGGGCTTTTTGTCACTGCAGCCTAGCAGGCCCAAGGTGATAAAGACCGTGCACGCTGCAGAGGTGGAGAAACGAAGGGTCATAAGAGCTCGGGGTTACGCACAGTTAGAGGCGTGTTACGGCTGGAAACCATCAAACGCATTGCCGCGTTGCAGCGGTGCTGCAACCTGGAGATCTTAATGGTTGAGCGCTACACCGCGATTGCTTGCCGTGGCTGCACCAGAACCTGACTTGGCACGTCCATGGCCTGTGGTGAACGCAAAGCGCCCGCAGCGGCACTACTGACCCGTGGTCAGCGCCACGCCATATTGCAGCGCAGCGTCCAGCAGCGTCTCAAGCTGGCCGTGCGCGTAGGTGCTAAGCAGGTACAGATCAAAGCGGTCCTCGCCCAGGCGGTGCAAGCTGCAGGGCACGTGGTGGTGGCCGCTGAGTTGCAAGGTGCCGACGACGAAAGCGTGATCGCGAAAATCCAGCGCAAACAGCTTGCCCAACGCTGCTACAGCCTTGGGCCCTTCCACGTGGACGCGGCAACGCGCGTGGCTCAAGTCCAGTACCGACCCAATCTCCGGTGGGATGCGGCCACGCAATACTCCCATCTGGTTTATCGCTGCGTCACCAATGAGCATGAACTCGTGCGGTCCACTGCGCATCAGCAAACCCAAGGGGCAGGGCGCGGTCTGCCCGGTGGCGCCAGGCAGCGGGAACATGTCGGTGGCACCCAAGGCCTTTTCCAGCACGGCGCACAGGGCTGCGGTGCCGCTGGGCCAGGTGCTGATCAGGGTGACGCTGGGCAGCGTGTGGGCGTGCAGGCGCACCTGAATCTGGCCGTCCCGGGTGGGGTGTTCGCACGCGCTGTGCTCGGCAAATGGGCTATGGAATGCGGAATCAGCCACGGTAGCGAGCTCCTTGCGCGTCAATAAAGCAGGGGTCGACCACGCGCAGGCGGTATTGGCGCCCTTGGGTGGGGGAGGCGGCGATGATTTCTTTGCCGATGTGGGCGGTGCCGCCTTGCAGCAGGCCCAGGCCAATGGCCTTGCCCACGGTTTTGCTGAAGGTGGTGGACGTGATGTGGCCGCGTCCATGGCCTTGGATGGCGTCGTCGGCAAAAAACAAGATGGAGCCGTTGGAGGGTGGCTCGTTGGCGTCCACGGCTTCCAGCCCGACCAGGGTGGGGCGGTCGGGGCGCGCCAGGTGGGGGCTGCGGCGCAGCGCATCGCCCCAGAACGCTTTGGTCTTGCTTGCCATCTTGCCCGCGCCCAGGTCGTCGAGCGTGGTGCGTCCGTCCATCTCAGAGCCCACCACGTGGCCTTTTTCGATGCGCAGTGAACCCAGGGCCTCCAGGCCGTAGGGCCGCAGCTGCCAGGGCTTGCCCGCTTCCAGCATGTGCTGCCACACCGCCAGGCCGTGGTGGTTGGGGGTGAAGATCTCGAAGGCCAGTTCGCCCGAAAACGTTAGGCGCAGGATGCGCAGCGGCACGCCGGCCAGGGCGCCTTCGCCCTGCGCGTCGAGCAAGCCCATAAAAGGCAGGGCCTCATTGTCCAGCGCCAGGTGGGGAAAAGCTGCTTGCAGCGTGTCGCGCGCGCGCGGTCCGGCTACGCTCATGGCCGCCCACTGGTCTGTAACGGACGCCACCGTCACCCGCAGCGTGGGCCATACCACTTGCAGCAAAAATTCCAGGTGGCTCATCACCTTGGCCGCTTGCGCGGTGGTCGTAGTCAGGAAAAACTGGGTGTCGCTGATGCGGGTGGTGGTGCCGTCGTCCATGACGATGCCGTCCTCGCGCAGCATGAAGCCGTAGCGCGCCTTGCCCACGGCGAGCTTGGAGAATCCGTTCACGTACACGCGGTCCAAAAATTCGGCGGCATCTGGCCCCTGCACATCAATTTTGCCTAGGGTGGACGTGTCGGCCATGCCCACGCCCTCGCGCACCAGCGCCATTTCTGCCTTGTAGGCCTGGCCCAGCGTGGCGCCGTTGCTTCGGTACCACAGGGGGCGCAGCCACAGACCCGCTTCCATCTTGACGCCGTCGTTTGCTTCGTGCCAGCCGTGCATGGCGGTACGCCGCTCCGGCTGGAAATGCGGCCCCACGTTGCGGCCAGCTAGCGCACCCAGGCTTGCCGGGGTGTAGGGCGGGCGGAAGGTGGTGGTGCCCGCAGCGGCCACGTCAATGCCGCGCGCCGCAGCCATCAGACCCAGGCCGTTGAGGTTGGAAGTTTTGCCCTGATCGGTGCCCATGCCCAGCGTGGTGTAGCGCTTAAGGTGCTCCACGGATTGGTAGCCCTCGCGGTGGGCGAGTTCCACGTCGTCTACCGTGACGTCGTTTTGAAAGTCAATAAACGCCTTGCCGCTGGGTTTGTCGCTCAGCAGCGGACCGGCGGGCACAAAGCCGATCGAAGTGTCGTCTGCCAGCGTAGGCGCGGGGTCGGCATAGTGCTTGCCAATGACGGCAGCCGCCTGCGCACCGGCTTGCCAGCCCGATTCAATGGCCTGGCCCCAGGTCTGGCAGCCGACCATGGCACCTGCGCCAAACTGCGCGCGGTCAAAGCCGCCGGGCACAAAGCATGCAATGTCGCTGCGGTAGACCGGTTTGACATTGCGGTGCGAACTCAAATGCACTGTGGGCGTCCAGCCGCCCGACATGGCCACCAGGTCCACGTCCAACTCCATCGGCCCGCCCATCACCCGCCCGGTGCTGGCGTCATAGCCGCTGATGCGGCAGCGCTTGGCGTGCAAATGGCCGTAGACGTCGGTCACCGTGCTGCCGGTTTGCACCGTGATGCCTGCCCCGGTGGTCGACGCTAGCAATTCAGGGCGCACCGCGCTGCGCAAATCCACCACATTGACGTGCGAGCCCGCCTGGGCCAGCGCTATGGCGTCGGCATACGCCGCGTCGTTGTTCACGCAAAACACCGCGCGCTTGCCTGGCGCCACCGCGTAGCGGTTCACATACGCGCCCACAGCGCCCGCGAGCATGACGCCGGGTTTGTCATTGCCCGCAAACACCAGCGGGCGCTCAATCGCCCCGCAGGCCATGACGATGGCCGCCGCGCGCACCGTGCGCATGCGCTGGCGCGGCACGCCATGCGCCGGATCGGCCACACCGGGCGCGGAGCGCTCAATCACGCCCACGGTATTGCCGTCGTACACACCAAAGGCGGTGGCACGCGTCAGCATCTGCACGCGGCCGGTGGCTTGCAGTGCCGCCAGCATGGTGGCCAGCCACTGGCCTTTTGCGCTGTTCACTGGATGGTTCAGCAGCGCGCCGCCCAGTTCAAAGTCTTGCTCCACCAGCATCACTTGCGCGCCCGCACGGGCCGCGTGCAAGGCGGCGCTCAGCCCGGCGGCACCTGAGCCAATCACCAACACATCGGTGTAGTCGTTGTGCCAGTCGTAACGGTGCACATCGGCATCGTTGACGGAGGCGCCCAGGCCTGCGGCCTTGCGGATGAAGTGCTCGTAGAGCATCCAGGCGCTGCGCGTGGGCCCCATGAAAGTCTTGTAGTAGAAACCGGCCACAAAAAACGGCGACAGCACAGAGGTGATCGCCATGGCGTCCAAGCGCACCGAGGGCCAGGTGTTTTGGGTGCGGGTTTGCAAGCCGTTTTCGAGCTCCAGCACGGTGGCGGCAATATTGGGCTCGCGCGTGCCACGGTCGCCCACGGTGAGCAGGGCGTTGGCTTCTTCTACGCCAGCTGCCATGATGCCGCGTGGGCGGTGGTACTTAAAAGAGCGCGCCACCAGATGCTCGCCGTGCGCCAGCAGGGTGGATGCGACTGTGTCTCCGGCAAAGCCTTGAAAGGTTTTTCCGTCGAGCGTGAAACTCAGACTCTGGCTGCGGTCCACGCGACCGCCCTGGGCTACCCGATAGGCGCCGCCGCTGGCGGGTTCAGAGGGTTTGGATTGCGTCATGGCAGTTCTCTTTCAGCGGCGACTACCACCGACTCAATATCGTGCGTCACCGTATGGCGTTTGACCACCAGCCAACGCCTGCAACCCAGAGTGTGCTGCCAAAACTCGGTGTGGATGCCGCGCGGGTTTTTCCGGGTATAGACGGTGTCGACCCAGGCGTCGTGGTGTTCGGCTTCCAGGCTGGGATAGGCCTTGGTGGCGTCGCCGAAGTAGCTGAACTCTTCGTGGTCGCGCAGGCCGCAGTGGGGGCAGTTGATTCTGATCATGGCGTTGCTGCTTTACTGCAAATGGTTGTAAGGCCCCGCGCCCGACTCATCGATGTAGCGTCCTTGCGCGAACCGGTCCATGGTGAACCCCGCGCTATAAGGATGCGCCGCGTCATTGGCAATCGTGTGCGCAAAACACCAGCCCGACGCTGGCGTCGCTTTGAAGCCGCCGTAGCACCAGCCACCATTGAGGTACAAGCCATCGACCGGCGTCTTGGTAATGATGGGGCTGCCGTCCGGCGTCATGTCCATGATGCCGCCCCAGTGCCGCAGCACCCGCAGGCGCGCGGCGCTCGGCATGGCGCTGACCAGGGCCTGGGTGACTTCGCTCACATTGGCCAGGTTGCCGCGTTGGGCATACGAGTTATAGCGGTCAATGTGGCCGCCAAACACCAGGCCACCCTTGTCGGACTGCGAGAAATAGAAGTACGAGGCCGACCAGACCACCACGTGGTTGACCACGGGCTTGATGGATTCGCTCACATAGGCTTGCAGCACATGGCTCTCTATGGGCAGCTCCAGCCCGGCTTTTTGCGCCAGCAGCGAGGTATGACCCGCCACCGCAATGCCAACCTTGCCCGCGCTGATATCACCACGCGTGGTTTTGACACCGGTAATGCGCTCGCCCGACCACTGGTAGTCCAGCACTTCGCAGTTTTGGATGATGTCCACGCCCAGCGCGTTGGCTGCGCGCGCATAGCCCCAGACCACAGCATCGTGGCGGGCGGTGCCTGCGTCGGGCTGCAGCATGGCGCCGTAGATGGGAAAACGGGCCTTGTCTGAGAAATCAAGGTAGGGCGCCTCTTTCATCACGTCTTCGCGCGTCAGTATGTCGGCGCGTATGCCATTCAAGCGCATGATGTTGGCGCGCCGTATTTGCGCGTCCTGCGCGCTGGGTGACATGGTGACGTACAAATAGCCGCGCGGCGAGAACATCACGTTGTAGTTCAGGTCTTGCGACATGCCGCGCCACAAGGACATGCTGTGCTCGTAGAACGCCGTGTTGTCCTGCATCATGTAGTTTGAGCGCACGATGGTGGTGTTGCGCCCCGCGTTGCCCGAGCCGATATAGCCTTTTTCCAGCACCGCAATGTTTTTAATGCCGTGGTTCTTGGCCAGGTAATAGGCGGTGGCCAGTCCGTGGCCTCCGCCGCCCACGATGATCACGTCGTAGGTCTTCTTAGGCTCGGGGTCGCGCCAGGCGCGGTCCCAATTTTTATGCCCCGACAGCGCGTTGCGCAACAGGGACCAGGCCGAGTAATGGGACATCAGGCTCTCTCCAGTTTCCAATTTCCAACTAAATGCGCATGCGTTTGGCTTCGGGGTCGAAGGGCGGGTCCATCTGCAAGCGGGCCGGTCGGCGTTCACCCAAAATTTCAATCTCCAGCGTCATATCGGGCTTGAAGCACTCGGTCGGAATGTAGCCCTGCGCCAGCGACTGGTCCACATAGTGGCCGTAGCCGCCAGATGTGACCCAGCCGACCACCTTGCCGTCCACCCATATCGGTTCGTCGCCCATCACGTCGCAGTCCAGTGCGTCCACCACCATGAAGATGCGGGTCTTCTTGGGGCCGTCCGTCTTTTCCTTGATCGCGGCCGCCTTGCCGATGTACTCGTGCTTGTCGAGTTTGACAAAGCGGTCCAGACCGGCTTCGAAAGGCCCGTAGATGGGGCGGAATTCGCGGAACCAGGTGCCGAAGTTCTTTTCCAGCCGCAAGCACAAAAGCGCGCGCATGCCAAAGTTTTTGATGCCCAAATCGGCACCGGCTTGCATGATGCTCTCGTACAAGCGGCGCTGGTATTCGGGTGCGACCCAGATTTCAAATCCCAGGTCGCCGGTGTAGGTAACGCGGTTGACCATGGCGTGCACGGTGGCTACTTCCATTTCGCGGTAGTCCATGAACTTGAAGGCTTCGCCCGACACATCGTCGTCGGTCAGGCGTTGCAGCAGTTCGCGCGACTTCGGCCCGGCAATCGACAGGCCGACGAGCTTCATGCCGTAGGGCGTGATGGCCACCGATCCGTCTTTGGGCAAAGTCTGCTCAAACCAGCGCATGTGATAAACCTGCGCTTGAGAAGAACCCCACATCATGAAGCGCTCTTCTGCTGCCTTGGCAATGGTGAAGTCGCCGATGATCTTGCCCTTGTGGTTGAGCATGGGGCACAACTGTAGACGGCCGATCTTGGGCAGCGTGTTGGTCATCTGGCCTTGCAGCCAGGCCTCGGCGCCGGGGCCGGTGATTTCGTACTTGGCAAAGTTGGCGATCTCGGTCACGCCCACGGCTTCGCGCACCGCCTTGCATTCGGCCTTGATGTGGGGGAAGTCGTTGGAGCGGTGGAAGGACACCACGTCCTTGGCCTCGGCCACCGAGGGCGCAAACCACAGCGGTGTTTCCATGCCCCAGGAGTCGCCCATCACCGCGCCTTGTTCGACGAACTTGTCGTACAGCGAGGTGGTTTGCAGCGGACGGCCTGCGGGCAACTCCTCATTTGGAAAGCGGATGCGAAAGCGCCGCGAATAGTTCTCGCGCACCTTGGCGTTGGTGTAGGTGCGGGTGGCCCAGTCGCCGTAGCGCGCCACATCCATGCCCCAGATGTCAAAGCCGGGGTCGCCGTCGACCATCCAGTTACTGAGCGCTAGCCCGACGCCGCCGCCTTGGCTGAAACCGGCCATCACGCCGCAGGCACTCCAGAAATTGGTGCGCCCTTGCACGGGCCCGACCAGCGGGTTGCCGTCGGGCGCGAAGGTGAAGGGGCCGTTGATCACGCGTTTGATGCCCGCGTTCTCCAGGGTAGGGAAATGCTTGAAGGCGATCTCCAGCGAGGGCGCGATGCGGTCCAGGTCGGGCTGCAGCAGCTCCTGGCCAAAGCTCCAGGGTGTGGTTTTGGTGGACCAGGGCTTGCCCGCTTGCTCGTACACGCCCAAGACCATGCCCTTGCCTTCTTGGCGCAAATAGCTCTCGGCGCCAAAGTCGATCACGTGGCCAATTTCCTTGCCCGCGCTCTTGTTGAACGCTTCCACTTCAGGAATGTCGTCGGTCACCAAGTACATGTGCTCCATAGCCAGCACCGGCAGCTCAATGCCCACCATGCGGCCCACCTCGCGCGCCCACAGGCCGCCGGCGTTGACCACGTGCTCGCACTCGACCACGCCTTTGTTGGTGATCACGCGCCAGGTGCCGTCGGGTTTTTGTTCCAGGCTTTCCACCTTGGTTTGCACTTCAATGGTGGCGCCGCCAATGCGCGCCGCCTTGGCATAGGCGTAGGTGGTGCCGCTGGGGTCCAGGTGGCCTTCGTTGGGGTCGAGCAGGGCGCCCAGGAAGTATTTTTCTTCGATGAAGGGGAAGTAGTTGAGTGCCTCTTTGACCGAGATGATCTCGGTTTCCATGCCCAAATAGCGGCCGCGTGCCACCGTCATTTTCAAAAACTCCATGCGCTCGGGCGTGTCGGCCAGCATGATGCCGGGGGACTTGTGCATGCCGCAGCTTTGGCCGGAGATGCGCTCCAACTCCTCATACAAGCTCACGGTGTAGCTTTGCAGCATGGCCACGTTGGGGTCGCCGTTGAGGGTATGAAAGCCGCCGGCCGCGTGCCAGGTGGAGCCGGAAGTGAGCTGATCGCGCTCGATCAGCATCACGTCGCTCCAGCCTTTTTTTGTCAGGTGGTAGAGCACCGAGCACCCTACCACGCCACCACCAATGACTACTACCCGTGCTGTTGTTTTCACTGTTGCGTTCCTTGTTTGAAAGAATGTGTCAATCGTTGTTGGGCAGCTGGCGCCTCAAAAGTCGGTGGGCGCGCCGCCCTCGGACTTGCGCTTGGCCACGAAGGCGTCGAGTTCTTCCTCGATGGCCGGGTCCATGTAGGGGCGCTCATAGGAGGCCAGCTCTTTTTGCCAGACGGCGTTGGCTTTGTCGTAGGCGGTGGGGCGACCACCTTCGTCCCAGGTCTCATAGTTGCGCCAGTCGGAGATGATGGGCGAATAAAACGCCGTCTCAAAGCGCTCCAGCGTGTGCGCAGTGCCAAAGTAATGTCCGCCAGGGCCCACATCGCGCACCGCGTCCAGGCCCAAACCGGCCGGGCTCACGTCCAGCGGCGTCAAGAATTCGGCCACCATTTGCAACAGGTCGCAGTCCAGGATGAATTTCTCAAACGAGGCCGTCAGGCCGCCCTCCATCCAGCCCGCGCTGTGCATGATGAAGTTGCCCCCCGCTTGTGTGAGCGCCCACAGCGAAAACACCGACTCGTAGGCCGCCTGTGCGTCCACGGTGTTGGCCGCGTTGACGTTGCTGGTGCGGTAGGGAATGCCGTATTTGCGGCACAGTTGCCCGCCTACCAACACTGCTTTCATGTATTCGGGCGTGCCAAAGGCGGGGGCGCCGCTTTTCATGTCCACATTGCTGGTAAAGCCGCCGTAGACCACCGGCGCGCCCGGGCGCACCAATTGGGTGAGCGCAATACCGGCCAGCGCCTCGGCGTTTTGCTGCGCCAGGGCCCCGGCAATCGTCACCGGTGCCATGGCGCCTGCCAAGGTGAAGGGCGTGAGGATGATGATCTGGTTGCGCGAGGACATTTCCAGAATGCCCTGCAGCATGGGCGTGTCCAGGCGCAGCGGCGACGAACTGTTGATGATGGAAAACAGCGAAGGCTCGCGCTCCATCTGCTCGTGGCTGATGCCGCGCGCGATGCGGGCAATTTCCAGCCCGTCCTGGTTGCGCTCTTTGCCCAGTGAATAGGCGTGAAAGGCTTTGTCGGTGAGCTTGGCGATGTCAGACAGGCAATCGAGGTGGCGGATGGAGGCGTGCAAATCCACGGGTTCAACGGGGTAGCCACCCGAGCAGTGGATGATGTCGTAGCGCTGCGCCAGCTTCACCAAATTGCGGAAGTCTTGTTGGTTGCCAGCACGCCGTCCGCCTTGCATGTCCGATGCGTTGGGCGGGCTGGCGACCTGGGCAAAGGCCAGGTTTTTGCCGCCAATGTGCACGTTGCGCTCGGGGTTGCGTGCGTGCAGGGTGAACTCTGACGGACAGGTTTTGATGGCCTCCAAAATCAGGTTGCGGTCAAAGCGCACCCGCTCCGAGCCTGGGCGCACATCGGCCCCGGCTTTTTTCAAAATCTCACGCGCGCCTTCGTGCATGAAGTCCATGCCCATTTCTTCCAGGATGGTGAGTGAGGCGTTGTGGATGGCCTCCAACTCGTCCTCAGACACCATGGGGGTGGGTGCGAAGCGGTGCTTCAGATGGCGGTACTTGGTGGTGGACGGTGCAACGCGAATGCTGCCGCTGCCGCGACCGGCGCGACGGCGTGCCGGGGCTGCGGGCGTTGTTGCTTCTTCTGTCATGAGGTGTGTCTCCACGTTGAACCGACGGTGCTGCGCTTGACCCCTGCAGGGCCATCGCGAATTCTATGCAGTGCACGCGGAGCCCACCCTCGCGCGCTGGGCCTGGCGCAATTTAATAAATTGCGTACCGGTGCACGGACACAAAAAAAGCCGGTCGATAACCGGCTTTTTTTAAGTGCAACGCAGCGGTGAAGCTGGCAGCTTAGATTACGACAGGTGTTTGCCGATCAGTCCAGCCATCTCGAACATGGTGACCTGGGCTTTGCCGAACACGGCCTTCAATTTCTCGTCTGAATTGATGTTGCGCTTGTTGGTGGCGTCTTGCAGTTTGTGCTTTTTGATGTAAACCCACAACTTGCTGACCACTTCGGTGCGAGGCAGGGGCGTTGCGCCCACGACGGCGGCCAATGCGGCGCTGGGGGTCAGAGGCTTCATGAAGGCAGCGTTGACAGCACGCTTCTTGGCCGGCACCTTGGCAGCGACTTTTTTCGCAGGGGCTGCGGCTTTGACGGCTGTAACCTTTTTTGCAGGTGCGGCTTTTTTAGCGGGGGCTTTTTTTGCAGTTGCCATTGTGAGATCGTCCTTAGGGAAGTGAATGTATTGCCAGCGATAAACTCCTCAGCTGGAACGCGCATGCTACTGGAGAAAAGGCCACATTCCTAGACGGGGAAATACTTTTTAGGGTGGGAAATCGCTTTTTTTTGGTACGCCCATGCGTGGCTTTTCTAATTTTCGGTTCGACAGAGCAACATCCCATGTCCAAATTCACACCCACCACAGACCTGTGTGACCAGCACCTTGATGATGCGTCCGGCAATTTTCGTGTTTTGCCGCCTTCATTTATGGATTTTGGTCTCTTCAAGCGATTTTTTGGTCCGGTAGTGACGGTCCAGTGCGTGGACGACAACACCAGTGTGAAAGCGGCCCTCGAGTCCCCAGGTTGGAGGGATTGCGCAGATGGTCGCGTAGCGCAGGTGCTTGTCGTGGCCGGTGGGGCCTCCTTGCGACGCGCCCTCATGGGTGGAAAGCTCGGCGCCCATGCAGCGCGCAATGGGTGGGCCGGAGTGGTGGTGGACGGCTGTGTGCGGGATGCGGGTGAACTGGCCGGGTGCGCGGTCGGTATCCGTGCCTTGGGTCTGGTGCCTATGCCAACCCAGCGCCGCTTGCCAGGGGCAACGCAAATTGACGTGCAGATTCAAGGGGTTTGGGTGCGGCCGGGCGACTGGTTGTACGCGGATGAGGACGGCATCGTGGTGAGCGCCCAGCGCCTTTAGGTCCGTTATTTACGTGGCTTGGCCGGATCCCTCGCCTTGCGGCAAGGTTGCAAGCAGCAGGCCCAGAAGTGCGACAGCAAAGGCGCTTGCCTGCAGCGCGGTAAAAGGCTCTTTGAAAAATAGAGCTCCAATGCCTGCGGCCGTGAGCGGCAGCATGACGCTGAATACCCCGGCCTGGCCGGCGGGCACTGTTTGCAAACCTGTCATCCACAACCAGACCGTGCCAACGCTGGCAGCCAGTGCGTAAAACACCAGCAAGCCCCAAGACGCGGGGTGCACGGCAGCAAAGTCAAACTTCAGCGCAAAGAACACGCCGGCGGGCGTCATCAGAGCAAATCCATAGAGATTGATGATGGCGGCGATGCGCTTGGGGCTGATGTTGGCAGTCAAACGCTTGCCAATGACGATGTATGCGGCCTCGCACACCACCGACCCAAACACCAGCAGATTGCCCCACAGGGCGCGCTGCGCATCAACGGCGCTCAGCGGTGTGCCTGCCGGCTGTTTGGCCAAGGACAGCAGCGCCATCCCCGCAGCGCCGCAGGCCACTGCCAGCCAGATGCGCAAGCCCATGCGTTCTTTAAGAAAGATGCCGCTCATCAGCGCTGAGACGGCCGGGATACCGGCCAGGATGACGCCAGCAGAAACCGTACTGGTCATGCTCACGCCAAACAGCATGCAGATGGAGAACATGAAATTGCCCAAAAATGATTCAAAAAACAGCAGGATGCGCGTGCGCCGATCCAGTGGCGCTTCCGTTTTGGGCTTTTTGAGCCAGCCCGCCATGGCCACCGCCGCGATGCCAAAGCGCATCCAGCCCAGCAAAAACACGGGAATGGCCGCCACCAGCGGCTTGCTCATGGAGACATACACCCCCACCAAGGTCATGCTCAGGGCCAGACACAGGTAGGCCAATGGACGTTGGAAACGGTGGGACAAAGTGTTGAAACTGGAGGTTGAAGGCAGGGCGCGCACGCCAGTGTTTTAGGCGGCGCTGCGATTACCATGCGGGTCCATGGAGGTTACACGATGAGCCGCGACCATTTCGCCTACGCCAACAACAGCAACCGGTTTCTTGCGGTCGACGCCTTGCAGGACCAACCGTTTGCGCTGGCCGGCATCCCGTTTGACGGCGCCGTGACCAACCGGCCCGGCGCGCGCTTTGGCCCGCAGGAAATCCGCCGCGCCAGCCTGATGTTGTGCGATGGCACGCACCCGCACTTTGATGTGTCGCCGATCGGGGTGTTGGGCGATGCAGGCGACATGCGTCTGTCCAACGCCTCGCCCCTGCCCACGGTGCGCAGCCAGATTGAAGACCAAGCCACCGCCCTCATGGCGCGCCACCACTGTGTGTTTGTGGGCGGCGACCACTCGGTGACCTTGCCCTTGTTGCGCGCGGCCAAGGCGCGCTACGGCACCTTGGCGCTGATCCACTTTGACGCCCATTGCGATACTTGGACCGACCATTTTGGCGAGCCCTCGGGCCACGGCACCTGGACCTATGAGGCGCTGCAAGAGGGGCTGGTCAGCCCGCAGCACACGGTGCAAATCGGGCTGCGCTCGGGTGGCGCGCGCTCTGCGCGCGACTATGTGGCCGACCAAGGCGGGCTCATTTTTACGGCGCGCCATCTGCGCGGACTCGACGGTGCGGGCTTGCAGCCCGTCAATGAGCAGATCACCCAGCGCATCGGGTCCATGCCGGTGTACCTGACGCTGGACATCGACTGCCTGGACCCGGCCTTTGCGCCGGGCACCGGCACCCCCGAGCCCGGCGGCATGACCAGCACCCAGGTGCTGACCTTTTTGGAAGGGCTGGCGGCGCTCAACTTCATTGGCATGGACTGCGTCGAGGTGGCCCCCGCCTACGACCATGCCGAACTCACCAGCAATGCCGCAGCCACCTTTATTTGGACCTATTTGTGTGGCCAGGTCGCCAAGCGCACGCGTTAGGAATTGACCATGGCTTCTCTACTGCAATCTGACACGCAGCTGAACCGCAACAGCTATTACGAGGCCAGCGTGGTGCGTCCCGCGCCGCTGCCCCCGCTGCAAACCGACCTGAGCGCCGATGTGGTGGTGGTGGGCGCGGGCTTTGCCGGTTTGTCGGCGTCTATTGAATTGGCGCAGCGCGGCTACCGCGTGGTGGTGCTGGAGGCGGACCGCGTATGCAGCGGCGCCTCTGGGCGCAACGGAGGCCAGACGATCGTGGGTTTTGCCAGCGGGCAGGGGCCTTTTGAGCAGCAACTGGGCCAGTCCCAGGCGCGCCAAGCCTGGGATATGTCGCTAGAAGCCATTGATTTGATTGACCGGCGCATCGCCCAGTTCCAGATGGATTGCGACCGGGTACATGGCTACCTGTATGTGGCGGACTCTGCGCGCAAGGCGCGCGACCTGGAAGCAGAAATTCAGCACTTGCAGCGCAACTACGGCTTTGCCACCGAATGGGCGCAAGGCGCTGCGGTGCAAAACCACATAGGCAGCACGCGTTACCTGGCTTGTGCCTATGAAAAACGCTCAGGCCACCTGCATCCGCTCAAATACGGCCTGGGCCTGGCGCGCGCAGCTGCGTCTTTGGGCGTACAAATTTTCGAGCATTCTGCGGTGCTGGGGCTGGAACGCGGCACCACAGTGACCGCCCGTACGGCCCAAGGCCAGGTACGCGCCCGCTTTGCGGTGCTGGCGGGCAATTGCATGCTGCCCGTTTTTGGCCCGCAGGTGGCGCCTGAACTGGCCGCCCGCGCCATGCCGGTGGGCACTTACATCATTGGCACCCGTCCGCTGCCCCCGGACCTGGCCGCAGCGCTGCTGCCCCGCAACGCAGCAGTGTGCGACAACAACTTCATCCTCGACTATTTCCGCCTGAGCGCCGACTTGCGGATGTTGTTTGGTGGAAGGGTGAGCTACACCACGCGCACGCCAACCGACCTCAAGCAGACTATGGCGCAGCGCATGGCCCGCGTCTTTCCGGCCTTGCAGGGGGTACCGGTGGACCATATATGGGGCGGCTTTGTCGATATCAGCATGAACCGTGCGCCTGACTTTGGCCGCCTGGGTGACAACATTTATTACCTGCAAGGCTTTAGTGGGCACGGAGTGGCGCTTACTGGCCTGGCAGGGCAACTGGTGGCGCAAGCGGTGGCGGGGGACGCCGAGCGGTTTGATGTATTCGGAGCGCTCAAGCACCGCAACTTCCCAGGTGGAGCCTTGTTGCGCACGCCGACGCTGGTCTTGGGCACGCTTTACCACCGCTTGCGCGACCATTTTTGACGGCACTGCGAGTGCAAAATGGCAGATCAGAATGACCGAATTACTACAAGCCGCAGCCAGCGGCCCGGAGGATAGAAGCGATGTCTGAACAAAAAACCATGACTTTCAATGACTTGGAGCAGTGGCTCAACGAGCGCCGGGTCACCGAAGTGGAATGCCTGGTGCCCGACCTGACCGGGGTGGCGCGCGGCAAGATTTTGCCCCGCGCCAAGTTCACCGAGGACCGCGGCATGCGCCTGCCCCAAGCCATCGTGGCCATGGGCGTGACCGGCGAGTTTCCCGAAAGCGGGCCGTACTACGACGTGATTGACCCCACAGACAAAGACATGCAATTGCGCCCGGACCCGTCCTCGGTGCGCATCGTGCCCTGGGCGACCGACCCCACGGCGCAGGTGATTCACGACTGCTTTGACCACGCGGGCAACCTGGTGCCCTTTGCCCCGCGCAGCGTGCTGCGCAAGGTGTGCGATTTGTTTGCCGCCGAAGGCTTGCAGCCCATCGTGGCGCCCGAGTTGGAGTTTTACCTGACCGCGCGCAACACCGACCCCAACACCTTGCTCAAGGCGCCGATTGGCCGCAGCGGCCGGGCGGAGACCTCGCGCCAGGCCTACAGCATTGACGCGGTCAACGAGTTTGACCCGCTGTTTGAAGAGATTTACGACTACAGCGACAAGATGGAGCTCAACGTGGACACGCTGATTCACGAAGTGGGCGCCGGGCAAATGGAGATCAACTTCTTTCATAACAAGCCGCTGGGCCTGGCCGACGAGGTGTTTTTCTTCAAGCGCACGGTGCGCGAGGCGGCGCTGCGCCACGATATGTACGCCACCTTCATGGCCAAGCCGATTGCCGGTGAGCCCGGTAGCGCCATGCATGTGCACCAAAGCCTGGTGGACGTGGCCAGCGGCAAGAACGTGTTCAGCAACGAAGACGGCACGCCGTCCGAGATGTTCATGCACTACATCGGTGGCTTGCAGCGCTACATTCCGGCGGCTATGGTGCTGGTGGCGCCTTATGTAAACAGCTACCGGCGCCTGAGCCGCAATTCGGCTGCGCCCATCAATATCGAGTGGGGCTACGACAACCGCACTGTGGGCATTCGATCACCGATTTCCACGCCGCAAGCGCGCCGGGTGGAAAACCGGGTGATCGGCTCAGATGCCAACCCCTATGTCGCCATGGCCATGACGCTGGCCTGCGGCTACCTGGGCATCAAAAACAAGATCAAGCCCAAGCCCGAAATGAAGGGCGACGCCTATTTAGCGCCCTACGCGCTGCCACGCAGCCTGGGCGAGGCGCTGGACTGGCTGCGACGCGAGTCGGATTTGCACGAGGTGCTGGGCAAGGAGTTCATTACCGTGTACTCGGAGATCAAAGAACTTGAATTCGACGAGTTCATGAAAGTGATTTCGCCCTGGGAGCGCGAGCACCTGCTGCTGCACGTTTGATGCCCCCTTTTGATCCCAGCCCAACAACGAGACCGACAGTATGAATTCTCCACTTGACACCAAACGCATCCAGGAAATGGACAGCGCGCATTTTCTTCACCCGTTTACTGACTTCAAAGACCTCAACAGCCGGGGTGCGCGGGTCATTGCCGAGGCGAAAGACATTTACGTTTGGGACTCGGAGGGCAAGCGCATGCTCGACGCCATGAGCGGCCTGTGGTGCGTCAACGTGGGCTATGGCCGCAAAGAGCTGGCCGACGCGGCGCAGGCGCAAATGCTCAAGCTGCCCTACTACAACAGCTTTTTCCAGACCACCAATGTGCCAGCCGCCACCCTGGCAGCCAAACTGGCCTCGCTGGCGCCCACGGTGGGTGAGCGCAGTTTTGAGCATGTGTTTTATTCGTCCAGCGGCAGCGAGAGCAACGACTCCAACGTGCGCATGGTGCGCCGCTACTGGGATTTGCTGGGCCAGCCCGAGCGCAAGGTCATCATTGGCCGCGTCAACGGTTACCACGGCAGCACCATGGCCGGGGCCTCGCTGGGCGGCATGAGCGGCATGCATGCCCAGGGCGATTTGCCGATTCCCAACATTACGCACATCGAGCAGCCTTACTTTTTCGAAAAAGGCCTGCCCGGCGAGACCAGTGACGCCTTTGGCATTCGCGCCGCAGGCTGGCTGGAAGCAAAAATCCTGGAAATCGGCGCCGACAAAGTAGCCGCCTTTATTGGCGAGCCGGTGCAAGGAGCGGGCGGCGTCATCATTCCACCTGCGACCTACTGGCCCGAGATTCAGCGCATTGTGGACAAGTACGGCATCTTGCTGATCAGCGACGAGGTAATTTGCGCCTTTGGCCGCGTGGGCCACTGGTTTGCGTACGAAAAATTTGGATACAAGCCGGATCTGGTGACTTTTGCCAAGGCCATTACCAGCGGCTATATCCCCTTGGGTGGCGTGATGGTGGGCAACCGTGTTGCCAAGGTGCTGATAGAGCAGGGCGGTGAGTTCAACCACGGCTACACCTACAGCGGCCATCCCGTGGCCTGCGCGGTGGCGCTGGCCAACCTGGAAATCATGGAGCGCGAAAACCTGGTGGGCCGGGTGCGTGACGATGTGGGGCTCTACCTGGCGCAGAAGTTTGCCGAACTCAGTGCGCACCCGCTGGTGGGTGTGGCGGAGACATGCGGCCTGATGGCAGGCTTGGTGCTGGTGAAAGACAAAGCGAACAAGACCCCGTTTCCCGCAGAACTGGAAGTGGGTATGCGCTGCCGCGCGCACTGTTTTGCCAATGGCCTGATCATGCGCGCCGTGGGTGACCGCATGATCATTGCGCCACCGCTGACCATTACCCATGCCCAGATCGACGAACTGATGGGGCTGATTCGCCTGGTTTTGGATCTGACCCTGGCCGACGTCCGGGCTGCGGGCTGGCGGGAATGACTTCTATAATTTTCCGCGGATGCGCATTTGCTTTTTGTCCTCTCGTTTTTTCCCACGTTGTTCGGAGATGTCCATGTTGAATAAAACCCTTTGGCCAGTGGCGATTGCCGCCTTGGCGCTTTCCGCTTGCGGCAAAAAAGAGGAGGCCCCGGCCCCTGCCGCTAGCGCCCCAGTGGCAGCAGCACCGGCCGAAGAAAAAGTGCTCAATATCTATAACTGGCCAGATTACATCCCCGAGGGCATGATTGCCGCCTTTGAGAAAGAAACCGGCATCAAGGTCAATTACGACACCTTTGAAACCAATGAGGCGCTCAACGCCAAGCTGGTGGCAGGCAGCACTGGCTACGACATCGTGGTGCCAGGCACCGCGTTTAGCCCCGCGCAAGTGGAGGCCGGCTTCTTCCAGCCGCTGGACCGCGCCAAACTGAAAAACTACGGAAATCTGGACGAGGCGATCATGCAGGGCTTGGCCAAAGCCGATCCCGGCAACAAGCACCTGGTGCCCTGGGCCTGGGGCTTTACCACGGTGGGCATCAACCGCACCAAGGTGGAAAAAGCCTTGGGCAAGATGGCCATGCCGGAAAACGCCTGGGATCTGGTGTTCAAGCCCGAGTACACGTCCAAGCTCAAATCCTGCGGCATCGCATACCTGGATTCGCCTACCGAGATCATGCCCCCGGCCCTGCATTACATCGGCAAAGACGCGTATTCCAATGACCCGGCAGACCACAAGGCAGCAGGCGACATGCTGGCCAAGGTGCGCAAGGACATCCGCATTTTCAGCTCCACCATGATTGACGATATCGCTGGCGGCAAGGCCTGTGCCGTGGTCGGATGGTCGGGCGACATCAACATCGCAGCAGGGCGGGCCAAAGAAAACGGCAGCAAAGACGTGATCGAAGCTTTGCTCCCAAGCACCGGGGGCATGATTTTCTTTGATTCCATGGCAATTACCAAAGACGCCAAGCACCCGGCCAATGCCCATGCATTCATCGACTACTACCTGCGCGCAGAAAGCGGCGCCGCCGTGTCCAACGAGCTGAGCTACCCGACCGCCAACAAGGCGGCCTTGGAAAAAATCAAACCCGAAGTGGTGGCTAACAAAACCATCTTTATTGAGCCGACCGTAGCCGCCAAGATGGTGGCTCCTGGCAAGTTCACCAACGAAGGCCGTGAAGCCATGGCCAACACCTACACGGCGTTCAAGAAAGGCAAGTAAGCATTTTGTTCCAGCGGCCCGGGGCATATGGAAGACGCCTCGGGGCCGGCAAATTGGAATTGTGCTGTACCCTGCATGCCCGCCTTCTATCGCCTTTGGATGCAGCGTCTGACGCCCGGGCGCCGCTTTGTGATCGGGCTGCCCTTTGGCTGGCTGACGGTGTTTTTTTTGCTGCCTTTTTTTATCCTGCTCTACATCAGCTTCGTGGACATGGGCAGCGATATTCATCCCTTCAAACCGCTGTGGGACAGCCAGGCCGGTGTGCTGCGGCTGAAATACGACAACTTCCTGTCGATATTTCGCCCGACCGAAGGTGGGGCCCTGTTTCAGACGGTCTATGTCAGCGCGTACTTGCGCTCCATTGGCTACGCTTTGTGCACCGGGGTGCTGTGCCTTTTGCTCGGCTACCCGTTCGCTTATTTCATTGCCCGCGCCAGGCCTAACATCCGACCCGTGCTGTTGATGATGGTGATGCTGCCGTTTTGGACCTCGTTTTTGTTGCGCGTCTACGCGTGGAAAGGCATTCTGGCCGACCAAGGGGTGCTTAACCAATTGCTCATGCTGGTGCGCCTTACGAGTGAACCGGTTCAAATGCTGTATACCAATGTTTCCATGCTGGTGGGTATGACCTACGTGTACTTGCCATTCATGGTGTTGCCGCTGTATGCAACCCTGGTCAAGCTTGATGTGCGCCTTCTGGAAGCCGCCAACGACCTAGGCGCTTCGCCCTGGAAGGCCTTTTGGTTGGTAACGGTGCCGCTGTCTAAGGCCGGTATCGTGGCCGGTTTCATGCTTGTGTTTATTCCTGCCGTGGGCGAATTTGTTATTCCATCGCTTTTGGGTGGACCGGAAAACCTGATGGTCGGTCGCGTGGTTTGGGACGAGATGTTCAGCAGCAACAACTGGCCGCGTGCAAGTGCCTTGGCAGTGTCCATGATCGCCGCGGTGGTCCTGCCGCTGGCGCTGTATTACCAGCACTTGGCCAACGCGGCCGCGCCCGCCCCGGGTGGGCCAGCTCTCGGTGCTGAGGAATAAAGTCCGCCCCATGCAGCGCTTCATCACCCGGCATGTGAGCACGCTATGGCTGACCGCCCTGTTTTTGTTTCTTTATCTGCCACTGCTGTTCATGGTGGTTTTTTCTTTTAACAGTACGCGCCAAGATGCGGTGTTTACCGGCGTTTCCTTGCGTTGGTACGAGGCACTGGGTCGCGACACCAAGATCGTGGAAGGGTTTTGGCTCTCTTTGCAGATCGCTGGCGTCACCGGGGTGTTGTCGGCTATTTTGGGTACCTTTGCCGCGTTTGTGCTGGTGCGCTACCACCGCTTTCCCGGGCGGGCTATGTTTTCGGGCATGGTGAATGCGCCGCTGGTGATGCCGGAAGTGGTGATCGGCTTGTCGCTTTTGCTCTTGATGGTCGGCGTCCAGCAGGCCCTGGGGTGGCCCGAGCGCGGCCTGCTGACCATTGTGTTGGGCCACACCCTTTTGGGCATGGCCTATGCAATGGTGGTGGTGCAGTCCCGTTTGCGGGAGTTTGATCGGGCGTTGGAAGAAGCCGCAATGGATTTGGGCGCACGACCGGTGCAGGTGTTTTTCTTGGTGACATTGCCCCAGATAGCGCAGGCCATTGTGGCCGCATTCTTGCTGTCCTTTACCCTGTCGTTTGATGATGTGGTGATCTCCGAGTTCTTGTCAGGACCAGGGGTCAATACCCTGCCGCAGGTGATTTTTGGCTACGCACGCCGTGGCATCAATCCGACGATCTACGCCGCCGCCACGCTACTGATTGCGGCCGTGAGCTTTGGGGTGCTGTTTTACAGCCTCTGGGCTGCGCGCAATGCCCGGCGACGCGCTCAGGACGCGCAATGGGCGGCGCGGACTTAATTCGCGGGTTCGCAGGGCCCAGGTTGGCACAGGGTTTGCGTCCTGCAACGCCATCCCTAAATCGCTTACGATGGGTGGGATGGCAATGCGCGTTTTTAGTGCGTCCTCATATTCTTTTTCGGCTGCATCGTTTAATCAGGAGATGAAATTGACCCCCAACCACCCTTTCAAAATCTGGCGTGAACTCTTTGGCAGCCTGGCCCTGGCGCTGGGCTTGGCATCGTTCGGTGGGTCGGCGATGGCCGACGAGGAAAAAATACTCAATATTTACAACTGGTCTGACTATCTGGCCGATGACACGATCCCCAACTTTGAAAAAGAGACCGGAATCAAGGTGCGCTATGACACCTATGACAACAACGAAATTCTGCATGCCAAACTGGTGGCGGGGAAAACGGGCTATGACTTGGTAGTTCCATCGTCCACGTTTGCCCGCTTGCAGATCGACGGCGGTCTGCTGGCCAAGCTGGACAAGACCCAGCTGCCCAACCTGAAAAACTTGGATTCCGAGATCCAGGCGCAAATTGCAAAGATTGATCCAGGTAACCAGTACCTGGTGAATTGGTTATGGGGTTACACGACCATAGGCATCAACACCGCTAAAGTTAAAGCTGCGCTTGGTAACGAGCCTATGCCCGCCAACGTTTGGGAGTTGTTCTTCAATCCCAAGTACATCAGCAAGCTCAAAAGTTGCGGGGTGAGCACCCTGGACAGTGCCACCGAGGTGCTGCCTGCTGCGCTGAATTACCTGGGAAAAGACCCATTCAGCAAAAATGCTGGGGACTACCAAGAAGCATTGACCTTGCTCAAAAGCGTACGGCCCTTCGTGACCCTGTTCAGTTCTTCGGGCTACATCAACGACATGGCGAGCGGTTCCGTGTGCATGGCCTTGGGTTGGAACGGTGACATCAACATCGCTCGCAGCCGCGCCATCGAAGGCAAGACGGGGCAAGACGTGGTCGCGCTGATTCCCAAAACCGGTGCCGTACTGTTTTTTGACATGATGGCCATTCCATCGGATGCGGCGCACCCGAAAAATGCGCTGGCCTTTATGAACTACATCATGCGTCCAGAGGTCCATGCCGGCCTCACGAACAAGGTGAAGTACGCCAACCCCAACAAAGAGTCGCGTAAATTCATCAATCCTGAGGTTGCCAAAAATCCGTCGGTATTCCCAAGCCCAGAAGAGATGGCCACCATGGTTGCGCCAAAGGCTTTGACCAACGACATCCGCCGTCTGGCCACGCGTGCCTACACTTCCTTCAAGACCGGCATTTAAACGCAAGCGAGCGATCACAGGGGAAGCCGGTGGCACATCCGAATCCAGTCAGCGCTGCAGAGTCTGCGGGCGCGCCTTTTTTGCAGATCCGGCGCATCGTCAAGAAGTTTGACGATGTGTTTGCCGTCGACGAAGTCAGCCTGGACGTGCGCCAGGGTGAAATATTTGCGCTTTTGGGTTCTTCAGGCTGTGGCAAGTCCACCCTGCTGCGCATGCTGGCGGGTTTTGAGGTGCCGACCTCGGGGCAAATCTTGCTGGCTGGCCAGGATATCGTGGCCTTGGCGCCCTACGAGCGGCCCATCAACATGATGTTCCAAAGTTATGCGCTTTTCCCCCATTTGACGGTGTGGGACAACATTGCCTTTGGCCTGCGCCGGGACCACATGCCCAAGGACGAGATGCAGGAACGGGTGGCGCAGATGCTCGATCTGGTGCAACTGAAGGCCTACGCCAAACGCAAGCCGCACCAGTTGTCCGGCGGTCAACAGCAGCGTGTCGCACTGGCGCGCAGCCTGGCCAAGCGGCCCAAGTTGCTATTGCTGGACGAGCCGCTGGGGGCACTGGACGCCAAATTGCGCCAGCAGACCCAATTGGAATTGGTGCGCATCATCGAGCAGGTGGGCGTGACCTGTGTGATGGTGACCCACGACCAGGAAGAGGCCATGACCATGGCCACCCGCATTGGAGTGATGAGCGAGGGCAAGATTTTGCAAATTGGCCGGCCCGACGAAATTTACGAGACGCCCAATTGCCGCTTTGTGGCGGACTTCATTGGCAGCGTTAACTTGTTCAAAGGCCAGGTCGAAGTGGACGAGCCCGACCATGTGGTCATTGCAACGGCCGAATGCAAGCATTACGTCAGCCATGGAATAACAGGTACTGCGGGTATGGACGTGCATGTGGCGGTGCGGCCCGAGAAGATGACCATTCAGACCACGCCGGTACTGGACGCTGAGCGTGAATCCCTGGCCGAGGTGGGCTACAACCTGGCCCAGGGCGTGATCGAGGACCTTGCCTACCTGGGCAGCCTCACCACCTACCACGTCAAGCTCGATGGCGGCACTGTGGTCAAGGTAACGCACACCAATGCGGCGCGCCACAATGCGGCGCAGCTCACCTGGGGCGACCGCGTTAATGTCTGGTGGTGTGGCAGTGACGTGGTGGTGCTTACGCGCTGATTTGCGATGGCCAATCCCGAGAACTGGATTCGAACCCAGCCTTCCGCATCCTTGGAAAGCCTCAGCGAGCGCTGGGGGCGGTCGGCGGTAATTGGTGTGCCGATGGTGTTTTTGCTCGGGGTGTTTTTGTTGCCGTTTTTGGTCGTTCTGAAGATCAGCCTATCCGAGATGGATGCGGTTTTCTTTCACGACCTGATGTCCTGGGCGGATCAGACGCTGACCTTGAAAATCAAGTTTGGAAATTACCTGAGCTTGTTTGACGATGCTTTGTACTTTCAGACCTACCTGAGTTCCATCAAGTTCGCGGCCTTCACCACGGCTATTTGTCTGGCGATTGCATATCCTTTTGCGTATTTTCTCGCTCGCAGCCCGGCCGACAAGCGCCCAGCGCTGCTGATGCTGGTCATGTTGCCGTTTTGGACATCGTTCTTATTGCGCGTCTATGCATGGAAAATGCTGCTTGCGGATAGCGGTGTCATCAACAACGTTCTCATGGCCGCCGGCGTGCTTTCCGAGCCCGTCAAGATGATGAATACCCCGTTTTCCCTCGTGCTTGGCATGGTCTACACCTATGTGCCTTTCATGATCTTGCCGCTCTATGCCAACCTGGCGAAGATGGATTTGACTCTGTTGGAAGCCGCCCTCGATTTGGGGGCAACACCCTGGCAGGCATTCTGGCGTATCACCGTGCCGCTCTCTCGCAGCGGCATCATTGCGGGCTCCATGCTGGTTTTCATCCCCTGCGTGGGGGAGTTTGTGATTCCCGAATTGCTGGGGGGGCCGCAAACGCTGATGATTGGCCGGGTGTTGTGGGACGAGTTTTTCAGCAACAACGACTGGCCCATGGCCGCTGCGGTGGCCGTGGTCATGGTCTTGCTCATCATTGTTCCGGTGGCATTGTTTAACAAATACCAGGCCGAAGCCAACGCGGGAGGCCGGCAATGAGCTTCCAGGCTGGGCGCCTGACTTCGCGCTTTTGGATGGGCGCGGTGTTTGTGTTTCTCTATCTGCCCATCGTCACATTGGTCATTTTGAGTTTCAACGCCAGTCCGATGGTGACCAGTTGGGGCGGGTGGTCAGTGCGTTGGTACACCGCGTTGGCGAACGATAGTGAGATCATTTCTGGATTTCGCCTGTCGTTGGAAATCGCTTTTCTCACGGGCTGCTCTTCCGTGATACTGGGTACGCTTGCGGCGCTGTCGCTGCACCGATTCAAACGTTTTCCTGGACGCACCCTGTTTGCTGGGATGGTGAATTCTCCCTTGGTCATGCCCGAAGTCATCATTGGTCTTTCCTTGCTGCTAATGCTGGTGTCGGTGCAGCGTGTGTTCGGTTTGCCTGAGCGTGGTTTTGGCACCATCTGGCTGGGTCATACGCTGTTGGGGATGGCATATGCCACTGTGGTCGTTCTTTCGCGCTTGCAGGAGGTCAGTCCCTCACTCGAAGAGGCGGCGCAGGATCTTGGTTGCCGTCCGTTGCAAGTCTTTTTTTTGGTCACTTTGCCCTTGATTTCCCAGGCAATTGCTTCGGCGTGGTTGCTGACCTTCACCCTTTCGCTTGATGATGTCGTCTTGTCTGCCTTTCTTTCGGGGCCCGGTTCGACTACCATGCCGATCACGATTTTTAGCCGTGCTCGCTTGGGCTTGAGCCCCAGCGTCAACACCGTGGCCACGATCACCGTGGCGGTGGTAAGTGTGGGCGTATATGCCGCAAGCGTGCTGATGGCACGCGCCGAACGTCGCCGAGCTCAGGAAGTGGCTGCTGCCTACCGTGCAGGCTAAGCCGGACGCCAATCATTGAAAGGACAAACCATGAACGCCCCCCAGAACCAAAAAACCCTTGATCCTGTCCAAACCGACCTGGGCACCAATGCCGACTGGCACGCACGGCGACTGGCTGCTACCCCGCGGGGCGTGGCGGTGATGGGTGATTTCTTCATCGACCACGCAAAAAATGCCGAGTTCTGGGATATTGAGGGCCGCCGTTTCATCGACTTCGTGGGCGGTATCGCTGTGCTCAATACGGGCCACCGTCACCCCAAAGTCGAGGCCGCCATCGCTGAGCAATTGCAGCGCTTTACCCATAGTTGCTACCAGGTCGTCCCTTATGCGCAGTACGTGTCGCTGGCCGAGCGAATCAACGCGATCGTTCCCATTGATGGCCCTACCAAAACGGCCCTGTTTTCCACTGGCGCGGAAGCCGTCGAAAACGCAATCAAGATCGCCCGCTCCTACACCGGTCGTAGCGGCGTGATCGCCTTCGGCGGGGCGTTTCACGGGCGCAGCCTGTTTGCGGTGGCGCTCACGGGCAAAGTGCAGCCCTACAAGGCCGGTTTTGGTCCCTTTGCGCCCGAGATTTACCACGTGCCGTTTCCTTGCCACTGCGCGGACCTCGGGGAAACCAAGCGCGCTATGGAGCAGTTGTTCAAGTGCGACATTGAGCCCAGCCGTGTTGCAGCCATCATTTTTGAGCCCGTGCAAGGTGAAGGCGGTTTCAATCCCATACAGGCTGAGGCTGTGCATTGGCTGCGCGCGCTGTGCGACCAACACGGCATTGTGCTGATTGCCGATGAAGTTCAGACTGGATATGGCCGCACCGGCAAGATGTTTGCAATGGAGCATTTCGGGGTCTCCCCAGATCTGATGACCATGGCTAAAAGCATGGGCGGCGGCACCACCTTGTCGGCCGTAGCTGGCCGCACTGCCATCATGGACGCGCCTAACCCGGGTGGACTGGGCGGCACCTACGCCGGTAACCCACTGGCTGTGGCGGCAGCCCATGCGGTGCTCGATGTCATGGCGGAAGAAGGTTTATGCGACCGCGCCCGCATTTTGGGCGAGCGCCTGCACGTCCGCTTGCTGGCGGCAAAAGCCAAAAACCCTTGCATCGGTGACGTACGCGCCCTGGGCGCCATGGTTGCTTGCGACTTGGTGAATCCCGATACTGGCGCTGCGGATGCTGATATGGCCAAAAAAGTGCAGCAAGCCGCCCTCAAACAAGGACTGCTGCTGCTGACCTGCGGTGTTTATGGCAATGTGCTGCGTTTTTTGTTCCCGCTCACGATCGAGGACCTGGTATTTGACGAAGCCTTGGCCATTTTGGATGGCGCGCTCGCCTGAGCGCACTACCCGCCGCGCGTGGCGCGCGGCCTATTACTTTTGAGCCTGCGCTAGTGCGCCTTTGTCAATGAGCCCCTACCAAGAGAACATTACCCGCCTGCAAGCGCAGGGCGTCCACTCGGTGCTGGTGCAGTTCTGCGATATTCACGGAGTGGCAAAAGGCAAACTGGTGCCCCTGGTGAACTTGCAAGAGTGGGTAGAGCAGGGCGCCGGTTTTGCGGGGCCCAGCATATGGGGCACCGGGTTGCCACGTTTTGGTGCCAGAAGCGAATACTATGCCCGTCTGGACCTTAGCAGTCTGCGTCCGCTGCCCTTTATGCCGGGTGTGGCCCATGCAGTGGCCAGTGGATTTGCCGGAGGCTTGCCGCTCGACACCTGCTCCCGTCAGGTATTGCAGGCCGCAATTGCGCGCATCAAAGCGCGCGGCTGGACGCTGTGGGTGGGTATTGAACCCGAATTTTTCCTGTTACGCCAGGCGACGGATGGCGCATGGCAGGTGGCAGACGCTGCCGATCTGCTCGATAAACCGTCCTACGACCTCAAGGCCATCCACCGCAACCAGTCTTTTCTGGAGGAAATGCGTGCAACGCTGACCGCGCTTGGCTTTGAATTGCAGCAGATTGACCACGAGGACGCCAGTGGTCAATATGAAATAAATTACAAATTCGATGACGCATTGGCTGCGGCGGACCGTTACATGCTGTTTAAGCTCACCGCGCATGCCGTGGCGCAGAGGCACGGCATGGTTTTCAGTGCCATGGCCAAACCACTTGCCCATGCTCCTGGCAGCGGTTTGCATTTCCACTTGAGCATTACGGATGCACAAGGAAAGGCGCTGTTTGCAGAGGATGCCGGCGCGCTGGGACTTAGCGACATGGGGCACCAGTTTGCCGCTGGTCTGTTGGCCCACGCCGATGCGCTGAGTGCCGTGTGTGCGCCAACCGTCAACAGCTACAGGCGACTCGCAGTGAGCCAAAGCGCTTCCGGCACCACCTGGTCGCCGGTATGGAAGGCCTACGGTGACAACAACCGTACATGTCTTGTGCGTGCGGTTGCGGGTCGGCTCGAGTGGCGATTACCAGACGCCTCCTGCAATGTGTATGCGGCGCTCGCCGCCACGCTTTTGGCGGGATTGGACGGTATCGACCAGGGTATGGCAGCCCCCGATTACTGCGAGGAAGATTTGTACGCGCGGATGGCCAGCGGTCAGCCCATGCCTGAACGCCTGCCCAGAGACCTGTATGCCGCCTTGGCTGCGCTGGACCAGGACACCCGCTTGCGAGCGCAATTAGGTGAAGCTTTTTGTGCCCAATTTGCGCTTTTGAAGGCGCAAGAGTGGGACGCGTACCAGCAACAGGTTTCTCCTTGGGAGTTGGCCCGCTACGCAAGCGCCTTTTAGTTCCGGGCTTGGACCTTCAAACCGAATGGACCACATTCGGGCGTCTGAAATGGTCTTTTTGGAATGCACAAGACCTTCTCGCAGTATGAAATACAGTGGTCGACTTTCACCTGCTAAAAAGCTCGAAGTACGCGTCATCGTGAAAAATATTTTTTCATGATCGACCTAAGTGATTGTTTTCATTGAAGAAAAAATTACTCTTCTATAAGACATAAGATCTAACATATGTCTTATATAAGACTTAGAATAGACCCGTATGCACCGTAACCGCGAACCAATCGGTGCCATCCCTTTACCAACACCGGAGTCTTCATATGCCGCAATCTTTTACCGAACAACTCAGCCGCGAACAGCAAATTGCCGCCCTTGAAAAAGACTGGGCTACCAACCCCCGCTGGAAGGGCATCACCCGCGGCTACAGTGCCGCCGACGTGGTGCGTTTGCGCGGTTCTTTTCCTATTGAGCACACGCTGGCCCGCCGCGGCGCCGAGAAGCTTTGGAACCTGGTTAATACCGAACCCTATGTCAACTGCCTGGGCGCGCTGACTGGCGGTCAAGCCATGCAACAAGTCAAGGCCGGCGTGAAAGCCATTTACCTGTCGGGCTGGCAAGTCGCCGCTGACAACAATTCCTACGCCTCCATGTAC
The DNA here is from genome assembly GCA_947450895.1 of Comamonadaceae bacterium. GTDB lineage: Bacteria > Pseudomonadota > Gammaproteobacteria > Burkholderiales > Burkholderiaceae_C > Allorhodoferax. The sequence goes on from CANFWT010000015.1 coordinate 39,877, forward strand.
CCCGACCAGTCGCTGTACCCCGTGGACTCGGTGCCAACCGTCGTGGAGCGCATCAACAACACCTTCCGCCGCGCGGATGAAATCCAGCATTCCAAAGGCATTGATGCGGGCGACAAGGGCTATGTTGACAACTTCGCCCCCATCGTGGCCGACGCCGAAGCCGGTTTCGGCGGCGTGCTGAACGCCTTTGAGCTGATGAAAGCCATGATCAAGGCCGGCGCTGCGGGCGTGCATTGGGAAGACCAACTCGCTTCGGTCAAGAAATGTGGCCACATGGGCGGCAAAGTGCTGGTGCCGACCGCCGAAGCCTGCCAAAAGCTAATTGCTGCGCGCATGGCGGCCGACGTCTGCGGCGTGCCCACCCTGGTGATCGCCCGCACCGACGCCGAAGCCGCAGACCTCTTGACCAGCGACTACGACGAGAACGACAAGCCCTTCCTAACCGGTGAACGCACCGCTGAAGGCTTTTACAAAACCAACAAAGGCATCGACCAAGCGATCTCCCGCGCGATTGCGTATGCCGAATACGCCGACCTGGTGTGGTGCGAAACCGGCACACCAGACCTCGAATTCGCCAAGAAGTTTGCCGATGCCGTGCACGCCAAACACCCCGGCAAAATGCTGGCCTACAACTGCTCGCCATCTTTCAACTGGAAGAAAAATCTGGACGACGCCACCATCGCCAAGTTCCAGCGTGAACTCGGCGCCATGGGCTACAAGTACCAGTTCATCACCCTGGCTGGCATCCATTCCATGTGGTACAACATGTTTGACTTGGCGCAAGACTACGTGGCACGTGGCATGACGGCTTATGTGGAAAAAGTGCAGGAGCCCGAGTTCGCAGCCCGCGACCGTGGCTACACCTTCGTGAGCCACCAGCAAGAAGTCGGCACCGGTTACTTTGACGAAGTCACCACCGTCATCCAAGGCGGCAAGTCCAGCGTGACCGCGCTCACCGGCTCGACTGAAGAAGAGCAGTTCCACTGAAAATTGGCGTCGTTAGGCCAGCGTAAAATCGTAACCTAGCGTTTCAACCCACCTCAAGCGCGGCACCTGCCGCGCTTTTTTGCTTTATGACCATGGTTCAGATCACACTTCCCGACGGCTCTCTGCGCGAATTTCCCGGCCCTGTCACCGTGGCCGAGGTGGCCGCATCGATCGGCGCTGGCCTGGCCAAAGCGGCCCTGGCTGGCAAGATTAACGGCGTCGTGGTGGACACCAGCCACACCATCAGCGCCAACAGCGCCTTGTCCATCATCACCGCCAAAGACGCCGACGGCTTGGAAGTGATTCGCCACTCCACCGCGCACTTGCTGGCCTACGCGGTCAAGAGCCTGTTCCCCGACGCCCAAGTCACTATCGGCCCGGTCATTGAACACGGCTTCTTCTACGACTTCTCCTACAAGCGCCCGTTTACGCCCGACGACCTGGCCCTGATCGAGAAAAAGATGACCGAGCTTGCTGCCAAAGACGAACCGGTCACCCGGCGCGTTTTGCCGCGCGACGAGGCGGTCGCCTATTTCAAAAGCTTGGGCGAGCATTACAAGGCCGAAATCATTGAGAGCATTCCAGCGGACCAAGACGTGTCTTTGTACCGCGAAGGCGATTTTGAAGACCTGTGCCGCGGCCCTCACGTGCCCAGCACCGGCAAACTCAAATTCTTCAAGCTCATGAAGCTGGCGGGCGCTTACTGGCGTGGTGACCACAAAAACGAGATGCTGCAGCGCATCTACGGTACCGCCTGGGCCACCAAAGACGAGTTGCAGCAGCACCTGACCATGCTCGAAGAGGCTGAAAAACGCGACCACCGCAAATTGGGGCGCGAACTCGACCTGTTTCACATTGACGACCATGCGCCGGGCTTGGTGTTTTGGCACCCTAAGGGCTGGACTTTGTGGCAGGGTGTGGAGCAGTACATGCGCAAGGTCTACCAAGACAACGGCTACCTGGAAGTCAAAGGCCCGCAAATCATCGACAAGGGCTTGTGGGAGAAAACCGGCCACTGGGACAAATACCGCGAAAACATGTTCGTCACCGAGTCGGAAAAGCGCGAATACGCCCTGAAGCCGATGAACTGCCCCGGCCATATCCTGATTTTCAAGCAGGGCATCAAAAGCTACCGCGACCTGCCACTGCGCTACGGCGAGTTCGGCCAATGCCACCGCAATGAGCCCTCGGGCGGCCTGCACGGCATCATGCGCGTGCGCGGTTTTACCCAGGACGACGGACACATTTTCTGCACCGAAGATCAAATCCTGCAGGAATGCGTGAGCTACACGGCCTTGCTGCAAAAGGTCTACACGGATTTTGGTTTCAAGAACATCATTTACAAGGTGGCCACCCGGCCCGAGAAGCGCATTGGCTCGGACGAGAGTTGGGACAAGGCCGAGCACGCGCTGATGGAGAGTCTGCGCGCCTCCGGATGTGAATTTGAAATTTCGGTGGGCGATGGTGCCTTCTACGGCCCCAAGATCGAATACACCCTTAAGGACGCGATCGGCCGCCAATGGCAATGCGGCACCATGCAAGTCGACTTTTTCATGACCGAGCGTCTGGACGCCGAATACGTGGGCGAAGACGGTGCGCGCCATCGTCCGGTCATGTTGCACCGCGCGATCGTTGGCAGTTTGGAGCGTTTCATCGGGATTTTGATCGAGGAGAGCGCCGGAGCGTTGCCGACCTGGCTCGCGCCCGTGCAAATTGCGGTACTCAATATCACCGATGCCCAGGCCGATTACGCCCGTTCTGTTGCAAAAACTCTGCAAGATCAAGGGCTTAGGGTTGATCTGGATCTGAAGAATGAAAAAATAACGTATAAAATACGAGAGCATTCGATGCAGAAGCTGCCTTATCTGCTGGTCGTTGGCGACAAAGAGATGGCAGCCGGTTCCGTCGCAGTGCGCGCCCGAGGGGGTAAAGACCTCGGTGCAATGCCGCTAGATGCCTTTGTGCAAATCATCAAAAGCGACATTGCTGACAAATCCCTTGTCTAAGGTTGGTTCCAAAGATGAAGTCGATCCGTTGCGTGCTGCGCGGTTTTAGCCCTGTTGGGCAGATATTGTGAAGGATTGAGCCATCGCTACTGAATTTCGTGACCGCCGTCAGCGTGAAGAACGCAAACACCGCCTCAACCGTGAGATCATGGTGCCGGAAGTCCGGCTTTCTGGTGTTGACAACGAGCCCTTAGGGGTCGTCAGTCTCATGGAGGCCCTTCGTATGGCCGGTGAGTTGGACGTGGATTTGGTTGAGATAGCCGCCACTGCCATCCCGCCCGTATGCCGCTTGATGGACTATGGAAAGTTCAAGTACCAAGAGCAAAAGAAGGCTGCGGAAGCGAAGTCCAAGCAGAAGGTCATTGAGGTCAAGGAAATTAAGTTCCGGCCCGGTACCGACGATGGGGACTACAACATCAAAGTGCGCAATATCAAGCGCTTTTTGGAAGACGGTGACAAGTGCAAGATCACGCTGCGCTTTCGCGGCCGCGAGATCACGCACCAAGAAATTGGTTTGGCGCTGCTTCAGCGTATGCGCGAAGAGTTGGCCGACTTGATTGTGGTTGAGCAGTTTCCAAAGTTGGAAGGTCGCCAGATGGTCATGATGATTGCGCCGGGTAAAAAGAAGCCCGGTGGATCTAACAAGCCAGCGCAAGAGGCTTCTGCCTGATCTGTGGTTTGACAGAACTTAATATGCGCCAGTCTTTTCACTGGCGTGGTAGCTAAGGCCCTTGGGCCTTGGTGTGTGGCAAGAGCAATCTTACTGCGCGCAATGCGTACCGGAGTTTGCGGTTAACTGTTCCGCACGCCGAGGTAGTGCAAAAAGTGGCTCGGGGCCAACAAGGCTGGAAATTCTTTCCAGACGCCTCACGAGCACAAGATAGAAGGAGCATCAACATGCCCAAAATGAAGACCAAGAGCGCGGCGAAAAAACGCTTTCGCGTTCGTCCTGGTGGCACCGTCAAACGCGGCCAAGCCTTCAAGCGTCATATTTTGACCAAGAAGACCACCAAAAATAAACGCCACTTGCGCGGCTCCACTGGAGTTCATGAGACCAATATGGGTCACATGGCACAGATGTTGCCCGGCCGTGGTATTTAATTAACGACGAACAAGGAGTAA
>CANFWT010000016.1 GCA_947450895.1 Comamonadaceae bacterium
ATCAAGTGGGGCCTGATTTACGGCGTGATCTTGTGCAACGCCCGCGCCATGGGCGAGTTTGGTGCGGTGTCGGTGGTCTCGGGCCATATTCGCGGCCAGACCAACACCATGCCGCTGCACGTGGAGATTTTGTACAACGAATACCAGTCGGTGGCCGCTTTTGCGGTGGCCTCGCTGCTGGCGCTGCTGGCGCTGGTCACGCTGGCGATCAAGTCGTTTGTCGAGTGGCAGTTTGAGCGCCTGGAAAAAGCCGCCGCAAACCTCCCGCCCGAGCGCCCGACACCTTAATTTTTTCGAGAATTCCCATGAGCATTGCAATCCGCGAAGTCAGCAAAGACTTTGGCACCTTCAAAGCCCTGCGCGACGTGAACCTGGACATCGCCTCGGGCGAATTGGTCGCGCTGCTTGGCCCCTCGGGCTGCGGCAAAACCACGCTGCTGCGCATCATCGCCGGACTGGAAACGGCCGACCGGGGCCATATTTTGTTCAGCGGCGAAGACACCACGGATGTGAACGTGCGCGAGCGCAACGTGGGCTTTGTGTTCCAGCACTACGCGCTGTTTCGCCACATGACGGTGTTTGACAACGTGGCTTTTGGCCTGCGCATGAAGCCGCGTGCCGCGCGTCCTACCGAGGCGGTGATCAAAGAAAAAGTGCACGCACTCTTGAACTTGGTGCAGCTCGATTGGCTTGCCGACCGTTACCCGGCGCAGCTCTCGGGTGGCCAGCGCCAGCGCATCGCCCTGGCCCGCGCCTTGGCGGTGGAGCCCAAGGTGCTGCTGCTCGACGAGCCCTTTGGCGCGCTGGACGCCAAGGTGCGCAAAGAGCTGCGCCGCTGGCTGCGCCGCCTGCATGACGACTTGCACGTCACCAGCATCTTCGTCACCCACGACCAAGAAGAAGCGCTGGAAGTGGCCGACCGCGTGGTGCTGATGAACAGCGGCAAAGTCGAGCAAGTGGGCACGCCGCAAGACGTGTGGGACCATCCGGCCAGTCCCTTTGTTTACGGCTTTTTGGGCGACGTCAACCTGTTCCATGGCCGCGCGCATGAGGGCGAAATGCAGCTGGGGGAAGGCCCTGGCGGCCTGCGCCTGGCCAGCCCGGAGCACAGCGCCGCGCAAGACGCCAAGGCCTTTGCCTACGTGCGCCCGCATGATTTGGAGGTGCGGCGCTACCAGGCAGGCGACGCCACGCATGCCCAAAGCGGCATCGCCGCCAAGCTGTTGCGCGCCATTGTGGTGGGGCCCACCGCGCGCTTGGAACTCGCGCCGCTCGAAGGCGCGGCCAGTGGCAGCGCCGACATTGTGGAGGCCCACATCTCCGCGCAGCAATTTCGCGAGATGGACTTCAAAGAAGGCGAGACCCTGGTCCTTACGCCACGCAAGGCGCGGGTGTTTGTGGCTTGAGCGGGGGCAGCCTCTCGCGCCGCGTACCCAGCCTCGCAAGCGCCACCCCGGCGGCGTCAGGTGCCGGCACGCTCCAGCATGGCGTGCAGCAGCACATTGCAGCCGGCGGCAATGTGTTCTGGCTTGGCGTCTTCAATCTCGTTGTGGCTGATGCCGTCTTTGCAGGGGATGAAGATCATGCCACTGGGCGCTAACCGGGACATATAGACCGCATCGTGTCCGGCGCCTGAGACCACCGGCATATTGGAGTAGCCCAGCGTGGCCGCCGCGCGCGCCACGGCAGCGGTGCAGTCTGGGTGAAAGTCGAGCGCCGAGTAGCTGGAGACCACCTCCAGCTTCACGTCCAGCCCGGTCTCAAAGGCCTTGCGTGCGGCAAAGGCCTTGATGTCGTCGGCCATTTGGTCCACCAGCGCGTCGGTGGCGTTGCGCAGGTCAATGCTGAACTTCACCCGCCCGGGAATCACATTGCGGCTGTTGGGGTGCACATGCACCATGCCCACCGTTCCCCGGCCGTGCGGCGCGCAGCGCAATGCGGCGGCCACCACCTCTTGCATGATGTGCGTGGCCACCTGCAAGGCGTCGCGGCGCAACGCCATAGGCGTGGGGCCGGCGTGGGCTTCCATGCCGGTCACGGTGCAGTCAAACCAGCGAATGCCCAGCACGCCTTGCACTACGCCAATGGTGATGTCGTTGTCCTCCAACACCGGGCCCTGTTCGATGTGCGTCTCAAAATACGCGCCAATCGGGTGGTCCCCAGGCTCTTGCTCACCGATGTAGCCGATGCGTGCGAGTTCTTCCTTGACCGACACGCCCGTGGTGTCGGTGGCCGCATACGCGTGCTCCAGCGTGAAGGCCTTGGCGAACACGCCTGAGCCCATCATCAGCGGCACGAAGCGCGAACCTTCTTCGTTGGTCCAGAAGGCCACTTCGATCGGTGCCTCGGTCTCAATCCCCAGGTCGTTCAGGGTGCGCACCACTTCAATGCCCGCCAGCACGCCGTAATTGCCGTCGAACTTGCCACCCGTGGGCTGGGTGTCGATGTGGCTGCCGGTCATGATGGGCGGCAAGCTGTTGTTGCGCCCGGCGCGGCGCATGAAGCCGTTGCCTATTTTGTCGATGGTCACCGTCATACCGGCCTCGCGCGCCCAGCGGGTGACCAGGTCGCGGCCTTGTTTGTCCAGGTCGGTCAAGGTGAGGCGGCAGACCCCGCCTTTGGGGGTGGCACCGATTTGGGCGAGTTCCATGAGGGAGGCCCATAGGCGGTCGCTGTTGACGCGGATTTGGGAGATGTCTACTGTTGTAGCGGTCATTTTTGTTTCCTCAAAGGTGGTGGATTACGTGGCAAGCCGGGTCTCGGCCCGGCAGCCGAGTTACTTTCTTTTGCTTCGCCAAAAGAAAGTAACCAAAGAAAAGGCGAGCCACAGGCCGTGCCCCTGCGGGGTTCCCTGCGCTGCTCGCGGGCGGCGGGGTCGGTCGCAAACTCGCTGCGCTCAAACATGCGCCCGCCCTGATCCGCCCCCCGCTGCGCTGCTCAGCACGGCCTGAATGGCGTGGGGAGCCAACTCCCTCTCTATTGCTCGCTTGCTGGCGCAAGCATCGGGCCGACAAAGACAGGGCCCCAAATGCAGCAGCCCGCTCGCTGCACAGGGCGCGCATCGGGTGCGCGCCCCCGCCCGAAACGGTCTGTGCAAACCCACACCAAGCACCGAGCCGTAGAAGCCCAGCCGGGGCGAAAGCACCAAATTGGCTGTTAAAGCCCCCCTTACCCCCGCCGGGGGTAAGGGGTTGGGGGATGGGGGCAAACCACCGACGAATCTCGAAAAAAATAAACATTAACGAACCACAGCAGCAGGCTTCAACACTTCTGCACGCAATTTCGATGCCGAAAAATTCGCACCAAACGCGGGCCGCTTGACATACCGCCCCGCCCCCCGCATTGCCCGCAAATCCCCCTGCACAAACACCAATTCGCCGCGGCTGATGGTGTGACTGGGAATCCCCCGAACGGTGCGCCCCTCAAAAATATTGAAATCCCCCTTGCTGTGCTGGGTCGCTGCCGACAAGGTTTTTGTGCCCGCCGGGTCCCACACCACCAGGTCTGCGTCAGCGCCCACCGACACGCTGCCCTTTTGCGGGTAAATGTTGAACAGCTTGGCCGTATTCGCAGAAGTAATCGCCACGAACTCGGAGGGTGTCAGGCGCCCAGTGTTCACGCCGGCGTCCCAGATCACCGCCAGGCGTTCTTCCACACCGCCGCATCCGTTGGGGATTTTGGCGAAATCGTTTTTGCCCGCTGCCTTTTGCGCCGCGCAAAAGGTGCAGTGGTCGGTGGCCGTGGTGTGCAAATTGCCGCTTTGCAAGCCGCGCCACAAAAATTCTTGGTTTTCTTTGCTGCGAAAGGGCGGGCTCATCACATGGGCGGCGGCGGTGGCGAAGTCGGGGTGGCGGTAGACGCTGTCGTCCACCACCAGGTGCCCGGCCAGCACTTCGCCGTAGACGCGTTGGCCGCGCGCACGGGCGCGGGCAATGGCCTCGGCCGCTTCAATGCAGCTCACGTGCACCACATAGATGGGCACATTGAGCACGTCCGCAATGGCAATGGCGCGGTTGGCGGCTTCGCCTTCGACCATGGGCGGGCGCGACAGCGGGTGGCCCTCGGGGCCGGTAATGCCCATGTCGGCCACCTGTTTTTGCAGCAGGTAGACCAGTTCGCCGTTCTCCGCGTGCACCGTGGGCATGGCGCCGAGTTCAAGACTGCGCTTGAAGCTGTTCACCAGCGTCTCGTCGTCGCACATGATGGCGTTTTTGTAGGCCATGAAGTGCTTGAAGCTGTTCACGCCCTCTTGCTGCACCAGCGTGCCCATCTCCTGGCGCACCTGCTCGCTCCACCAGGTAATGGCCACATGAAAGCTGTAGTCGCTGGCGGACTTTTCGGCCCAGCCGCGCCAGGTTTGGTAGGCCTCCAGCAGGCTTTGCTGGGGGTTGGGAATCACAAAGTCGATGATGGTGGTGGTGCCCCCGGCCAGGCCCGCCGCCGTGCCGGTATAAAAGTCGTCCATGGTGGTGGTGCCCATGAAGGGCAGTTGCATGTGCGTGTGCGGATCAATGCCGCCGGGCATCACGTACTGGCCCAGTGCGTCCACCACGGTGGCGCCCGCGGGCGCCGCCAGGTTTTCACCTACGGCGGTGATTTTTCCATCGTGCATTAGCACATCGGCAACAAAGGCGCGGTCCGCATTGACCACGGTGCCGCCACGAATCACAAGTGAGGCCATGCATTCATTCCCTTCATAAAGTGCGTGCGTTCGTACTTGGGGTGATGTAACCAAGCCTATATTACGCCGCTACGCGCATCGCATTGCCAGGGGTGGGTGCTGGGTCCGTCGGCCACCGGGGAGGCGATGGCGCACAGGTGGCTTCCTGTGCCAATGCTTTGGCTCAGGCTGAAAACGCAAACCGCTTTTCGGCGAACAGCCCCAGGCAGGCATCGACCACCGCTGCGTCGTACAGCGTTTCGCGGCCTCGCGCAATTTCGGCAAGCGCCACCTCCAGCCCCAAGGCCGCCCGGTACGGCCGGTGCGATGAAATTGCTTCGACCGTATCGGCCACCGCCAAGACGCGCGACTCCAGCAAAATTTGATCACTCTTGAGCCCTAGCGGGTAGCCCGAGCCGTCGAGCCGCTCATGGTGCTGGTGCACCATGCTGGCAATCGGCCAGGGGAATTGGATGTCTTTGAGAATCTCAAAACCCGCCTGCGCATGGGTCCGGATGAGCATGATTTCAATTTCCGAGAGCTTGCCGGGCTTAACAAGAATGTCCACCGGGATGCTGATTTTCCCCAGATCATGAATGCCCGCGGCGAGTTCTATGCCGTGGCTCGTGTCGGGCGGCAGATGCATCGCCTGCGCGATGGCAACGGCGAGTTGCCCGACGCGGCGTTGGTGGCCTGCGGTGTAGGGGTCGCGCATTTCCACCGTATCGGCGATGGCTTTGATGCACTCTTCCAGGCCGCGGCGCAGCATCTCGGTTTGGCGGAGCTGGGCGGCCAGGGCGTCCGTGCGTTGCTGCTCGGTCAGGTCGGTGGCTACCAGCCCGAACGCGTCGGGCAGCGGGGGCAGCTTGAGCGTGGTCACCGACAGGTGCACCGGCACCGCACTGCCATCGCTTGCCAGCAGTGCGAGCTGCTGGCGGCGGTTGCCGGCCGCGCTGGCGCTCAGCAGGGTGTGCCACACCGCTTGGCTGGCGGGTGCAATCCAATCCCAGATTTTGCTGCCGATAACCTTTTCCAGCGGCGACTTGAGCATGGCTGCGAAGTGCCGGTTGGAGTACAAAATCAGGCCTGCGGCCGTCACCGTCAGCGCACCTTCGCTCATTTCCTCAATCAGCGTGCGGTAGACATCGGAGCCTTGGAGTGTCAAAAGCCGCTCTCCTTGCGCGCCTGCCACGACCAGCGCGTCCGCTTCGCCCGCCCCGATGGAGCGCAGCGTTTCTTCGGCCTGGTCCAGGCGTTCGCGCAGCTGGGCATTGAGCGCGAGGAGGCTAATTTCGGTAATGGGCAGCTTGGCCGTCACGGCGTTCTTTGGATATCGAGTCCCACCAGCACCCGCTCGGTGTCCGAGAGGTCGCCAATGATGCGGCGCAGCGGCTCGGGCAATTTGCGGATCAAGGTCGGTACCGCAATGATCTGCTCGCCCTGCGCCAGCTTGGGCTGCTGGTACAGGTCAATGACCTCCAGCGCATAACGCCCCTTCAAGTGTTCTTCGCAGATCAGGTTGATGTTGGCGATGGCGCGCAGTGAATTGGGTGTCTGACCGGCTACATAAAGTCGCAGAACGTAGCGCTGGGGCAGCGCGTTGGCCATAGCCGCCCTGCCGGAACTGGCCTTCATGCGGGTCGCCTTGTGCGGGATTTTTGGTCCGCTTGACGGATTTGCCCCATGGCTATACGCCCCTGTACCAATTGCAACTCCTCCGCCTTTTCAGCTCCAATGACTTTTTGGGACGCAATGTCCTGCACAGCAAATTCGGCACGCAACACGGCTATCTGCGCTTCGAGGGTGGTGCGTTTGCGCTCCAGCTCAATACGACGCAGTTCGATCTCGCGGGCCCGGACGACCTGTGCTGCCTTTTCTTGCGCCTCCTGCGTGAGTCGCGCCGAGCCCGTCAGCACACCCGCCGCACCGACATACACGTCACGCAGCTCTACACCGTGGTCGGTCAGTAAAAACTCCCGTACCTGGTTGGAGTGCGCCATGCCGCGCGATTTCAGGATGTGCAGGCCGCGGTTGCGCTCGCCGCCCGACTCAAAGTCGCGCAGCAGCAGCCAAGTGTCAATCAGCGAGGAAATCCCCACTTCGCTGTGTTCCAGCGGCGTGCCACCTTTGGTCAGGCTGGTGAACATGCTGGTGATTTGCTGCGTCTTCAAAAAGTCGACCAGCAACATCATCATGGCCTTGACCTGGATTTCGTTGACGCCATTGATAAAGCTGTTCATTGGGTCCACCACCACCAGCTGGGGCTTGAAGGTGTTGACCGCTTTGTGCATTTTGTTCAGGTGCATCTCCAGGCCCACCAAGGTGGGGCGACTGGCCTGGAATTGGAGCAAGCCCTTTTTGACCCAGGGTTGCAGGTCAATGCCGATCGAGCGCATATTGCGCATGATCTGGCAGGGCGACTCTTCAAAAGAAAAGTACAGCGCACGCTCGCCACGGCGGCACGCCGCATCGCAAAAATGGGCGGCCAGACTGGTTTTGCCGGTACCCGCCGTGCCTGAAACCAAGACGCTGCTGCCCCGGTAAAAACCGGCGGTGTGGCCCAGCATCGCGTCCAGGCGCTGGATGCCTGTCGATACCCGTTCGCTGGAAACTGCGTGGAGCAGGCTGATCGAGGTAATCGGCAGCACGGAAATGCCGTCTTCATCGATCAGGAAGGGGTACTCGTTGGTGCCGTGGACCGAGCCACGGTATTTGATGATGCGCAAACGCCGCGATGACGTCTGCTCACTCACACGGTGGTCAAGCACAATGACGCAGTCTGAAACATATTCTTCCAGGCCCTGGCGCGTGAGCGTTTTTTCGCCACTTTCGCCAGTAATGATGGCGGTGACGCCCTTCTCCTTGAGCCAGTGAAACAGGCGGCGCAGCTCGGCACGCAAAATGAAGGGGTTGGGCAAACCCGCAAACAGCGACTCGACGGTGTCGAGTACCACGCGTTTGGCCCCGATGGCGTCAATGGCAAGGCCCAGGCGAATGAACAAGCCTTCCAGATCGTATCCGCCGCTGGCTACGGTGTCGCTGCGTTCCAGGTAAACAAAGTCCAACAGCAGCTTTTTACGATTAACCAGGTCGTTCAAGTCAAAGCCCATGGAGGCGACGTTTTGTGACAGGTCTTGGGCGGTTTCTTCAAACGCCATGAACACACCCGGCTCGTTGAACTCGGTGGCGCCGCGCACCAAAAACTCCATCGCCATCACCGTCTTGCCACAACCGGCACCACCGCAAATCAGTGTGGGGCGGCCTTTGGGTAAGCCGCCGCCGGTGATCTCGTCCAGGCCCTGGATGCCCGTCGGTGATTTGGGCAATTGCGGCCGGGGCTGCGTCGGCCGTAGGCCCTTGGATCGGGGTATCGTGGATCGCTTTGCCGCCTTAGCGGCCAAGGTAAAGCTCCACGATGAGCCCACTGCCGATGGCCACCAACACATAGTCTCCACCGGTTTGCACCCAATGGTGGCCGCGGGGCGGCGGGGGCAGGCCGTGGCCCCGCCAATCGTCCACTACATACACCCGCCTGCGAAATTCGGCAGGCATATGCTCGCCACGGTGAAAGGCGTGGTCGGGGCCGGCGCCACGCGCATCATCTTGGCGGCGCTCGTCCCTGTCCTGGCGCCGATTGTCCTGGTGGCCAGGCTTTTTGAACTGCGCGTGGTCACAATTTCCTTTGCCGCAGTCCTTGTCATTGCCGCGACCGGGCTGGGACCACACGCCAGTCTGGCCCAGGCATACCGCGCCTGCCAGTAGGAGTTGAAAAAGCGGGGTAGTTTTCATAACAATCCTTTGGATTCGAGGTCAAAACACCGTGCCCGTGCTCGGAAAGACCCTGCTGGTGGCTCCGGTTTGACGCTTTGCCACCCGGTCCAGAAACCCAACAAGCCATCCCACCCGGCGCAAAGTAGCGCGCCAAGCAAGGATGACACCCATCCTAGGCATGCGCTGCAGCTGGCGCGTGCGTTAGCGCACGAAAGCAGGGCTTTTATGTTTCTACTGCGGCAACTACCGCAGTTCCTCCCCGTTCAAGGCGCGCCTTTGGGCGGGCTGAGCGCTCCATGCGCTGCATCAATGCGCGAAGCGCGCGCGTGTGTGCCAATGGTGCAGGTCTTCCGCAAGGGAGGCAATTGCAGGTCTACCAACCGAGATTCACCATGCGCAACGGGGCTTACAAACAGGGCAATTCTGGCGACGATGTTGTCGCGGGTAGCGAAGCCGGCGCCGCAGGGTGGCTGCCGCAAATGCCGGACCCTTTCGGCGTGGTGACTGCGGTGCTTCATGCCCAGGCGGCATGGCTGGCCCATCCGCAGGAGCTGGCGCAAGCGGTTCAGGCCCTGTTTGCCGACTCGCTGGGCTTTGAAGCCCACTTGCTGCGTTTGGCCATGGGCTTACCCAGCGACGCCCTGGTCAAGCCGCACGTGGACGACGTCCGCTTTGCCGACCCCGATTGGGAAAAGAATCCGGTTTGGGACGTGGTTAAGGAGCTCTACCTGGGCGTCACACACCGCACACAGGATCTGCTCTTTGAGACCCCGGGGCTCTCCGAGCTGGAACGTCGGCGCGCAGCGTTCTGGGCGCGCCAATGGCTCAACGCACTGGCGCCCACGAACTTTTTGTTCACCAACCCGATGGCCATGCGCCGGGCCCTGGAAACCCACGGCAACAGTCTTCGCCAGGGGCTGGACAATTTTTTACGCGACGCCAAGGAAGAAAACATCCGCATGGTGGAGGCTGCCGCCTTCCAAGTTGGCACCGATTTGGCGACCACGCCAGGGCGTGTCGTGCTGCGCAACCGCTTGATCGAACTGATTTACTACACCCCAACCACTGCGAAAGTGCACCAGACCCCGGTGCTGATCGTCACCCCCTGGATCAACAAGTACTACGTGCTGGACCTGACGCCCGACAAGAGCATGGTCAAGCACCTCACCGACCAGGGCTACAGCACCTTCATCATCAGCTGGAAAAACCCGAGTGCTGAGATGGCGGACCTGAGATTTGACGATTACCTGATTGAAGGAGTCGACCAGGCGGTTCAAGCGGTGCGAAAAATCTGCAAAGTGCCCCGGCTGCATTTGGCAGGCTATTGCATTGGGGGTACGCTGGCAAGCACCTACATGGCCTGGGCGACACGCCACTATCCAGCCCAAGCCCATCCGGTGGCACATTGGACCCTGCTGACCACCTTGACAGATTTTTCCCACCCGGGCGATATCGACGTGTTTATCGACGAGGGATCGATCGTTGCGCTAGAGCAAAAAATGGCGCAGACCGGTTTTCTTGAAGGCAGCGACATGGCCACCAGCTTTCGCCTGCTGCGCTCCAACGGCCTGGTCTGGCGCTACTTCGAGCACAGTTACCTGCTGGGCGAGGAGCTTCCGAGTATTGATGTGCTGTTCTGGAACATGGACACTACGCGCCTGCCGGCGGCCATGCACTCGTACTACCTGCGCCAGATGTACCTTCACAACAACCTGGTCAAGCCCGATGTGCTGACCATTGGAGGCGAACCGATTGACCTGTCCCGCGTGACCCAGCCCTTGTATGCCGTGGGCTGCGAGGACGACCATGTGGTCCCCTGGCGCCAGGCCTATTGCGTGCGCCAGTATGTCAGCGCTAAAACACCGGTGCGCTGTGTGTTGTCGACGTCAGGCCACATTTTCGGCATTGTCAATCCGGTGCGCGATCCCCCCAAGCGCAGTTTTCGGGTGTGCGAGCCTTTGGCGAGCGACCTCAGCGCCCATTGCCTGATGCAGGCGCCCCTGCAAACGGGCAGCTGGTGGCCCGATTGGCTGACATGGTTGGAAGCGCAGTGTGGCCCCTTGGTCGATGCACCCAAGCTAAGTTCAAAGACCTATCCCGACCTGGGGGCTGCGCCGGGGAGCTACGTGCATGAGCACTAGCGCTTGCCGATGTGCCGGGGCTGACGTAGACCCTCGCGCCAGGGTCACTCCGCCCCCGCTGGTGCACTAATGCGCGGCCGGTTCCATCTGGGCTAAGGCGGCTGCCAGATGGCCCACACTGCGTTCCACGTGGTGCAGCTTTTCCAGCCCGAACAGGCCGATGCGGAAGGTCATGAAGTCCGCCGGTTCGTCGCACTGCAGCGGCACGCCGGCTGCGGTTTGCAGGCCCAGGGCCAAAAACTTCTTGCTGTTGTGCATGCCCGTGTCGGTGGTGTAGCTCACCACCACGCCTGGGGCCTGGAAGCCTTTGGCCGCCACGCTGACAAAACCATGGCCCTCCAGCAGCGCGCGCGCTTGGTGGCCCAGGTCCCATTGCTCGGCGCGTACTTTCTCAAAGCCGTAGGCCTGGGTTTCCATCATCACTTCGCGCAGGCGGGTCAGCGCGTCGGTGGGCATGGTGGTGTGGTACATGTGGGTGCCGTTTTCGTAGGCCTCCATTACGTGCAGCCACTTCTTTAAATCGCAGGCGAAGCTGGTGCTGGTGGTGCTGTCGATGGCGGTGCGGGCGCGCGCGCTGAGCATCACCATGGCGCAGCAGGGCGAGCCGCTCCAGCCTTTTTGCGGCGCGGTGATCAGCACATCCACCCCGGTGGCTTCCATGTCCACCCAGATGGTGCCCGAGGCAATGCAGTCCAGCACAAACAGGCCGCCCACCTGGTGCACCGCGTCCGACACGGCGCGCAGGTAGTCATCGGGCAAGATCATGCCAGCCGAGGTTTCCACGTGCGGCGCAAAAACCACATCGGGTTTTTCCGCCAAGATGGTGGCCACTACTTCGTCAATCGGGCAGGGCACCCATGGCGACTGCGATGCGTCGGAGGTGCGGCGCGCCTTGAGCACGATGGACTGGGCGGGGATGTGGCCCATGTCAAAAATCTGCGTCCAACGGTAGCTGAACCAGCCGTTGCGCAGCACCAGCGCTTTTTTGCCAGTGGCAAACTGGCGCGCCACCGATTCCATGCCAAAGGTGCCGCTGCCGGGCACCAGCACGCTCGAGGGCGCGTGGTACACCGACTTGAGGATGCCCGAGATGTCGCGCATCACGCCTTGAAAGCGTTGCGACATGTGGTTGAGCGCGCGGTCGGTGTAGACCACCGAAAACTCCAGCAATCCGTCAGGGTCTATTTCTTTCAGCAGTCCGGCCATGGCAGTCTCCTCGTGTAGTTGTTAACGTGAAAGTGGGGTGCTTGTTTTTAAGAGCTAAACAAAAAATTCATCACGTCGCCGTCTTTGACGACATAGTCCTTGCCCTCTGCGCGCATCTTGCCCGCATCCTTGGCGCCTTGCTCGCCCTTGAAGGCGATAAAGTCGTCAAACGCAATGGTCTGGGCGCGAATGTAGCCTTTTTCGAAATCAGTGTGGATAACGCCAGCCGCCTGCGGCCCGGTGTCGCCCACGTGGATGGTCCAGGCGCGCACTTCTTTCACACCTGCCGTGAAGTAGGTTTGCAGGCCCAATAGGCTGTAGGCGGAGCGCACCAGGCGGTTCAGGCCCGGCTCGGTTTGGCCGAGTTCTTCCAAGAACATCTGGCGGTCCTCGTCGCTCATTTCGCTCATCTCAGCTTCCATCTTGGCGCTGATAGAAACCACAGGCGCGTTTTGCGCGGCGGCAAAGGCTTTGAGGCGGTCGAGCATGGGGTTGTTTTCAAACCCGTCTTCGGCTACGTTGGCCACAAACATGGCCGGCTTGGCGGTAATCAAAAAGAACTGCTTGAGCAAGGGCAGCTCTTCCTTGCTGAAATCCAGGGTGCGCACTGGCTTGGCCTCATTGAGCGCAGCCTGGCATTTCTCCAAAATAGCGACCAGCTTGATCGACTCCTTGTCGCCCGAACGTGCTAGTTTGGTGACGCGGTGCAGGGCTTTTTCCACGGCGCTCAGGTCGGCCAGACACAGCTCGGTCTGGATCACTTCAATGTCGGCAATCGGGTCTACGCGCCCGGCCACGTGGATCACGTTGTCGTCCTCGAAGCAGCGCACCACGTTGATGGTGGCGTCGGTTTCGCGGATGTGGGCCAGGAATTTGTTGCCCAGGCCCTCGCCGGTGCTCGCACCTGCCACCAGGCCAGCAATGTCGACAAACTCCACAATCGCGGGCACCACGCGTTCGGGCTTCACGATGCTGGAGAGTTGATCCAGGCGCGGGTCTGGCACCTCCACCACGCCCACATTGGGCTCGATGGTGCAAAAGGGGTAGTTTTCTGCCGCAATGCCGGCTTTGGTCAGCGCGTTGAACAGGGTCGATTTGCCGACGTTGGGCAGGCCTACGATGCCGCATTTCATGGGGATGTCCTTTGGATGGGGGGCACGCTGCGGCCAAGCTGGCGGCGATGCGCGCGCCAGGCGGGCCTGGCAAACCGCCCATTGTAATTAGCCAGGCCTTGCCGTCCCCCCGGACACGGTTATTGGAACTGCCAATACCCCCGTGCCATACCGGCGGCGCACAGGGGCAGCAGCGCAAACAAAACCAGTTCTGCCCACAGGTACTTGCGCACCGCATCCACCTGCGCATCCTGCGGGACGTGCTGCAGCTTGCGCCATTGGATGAACTTCAGCGTGGGCGGCACCGACAAGAGGCCGATCACCACAAACGCGGCGATCTTGGTCCAAAAAAAGCCGTTGTGCGAATAAAAGTACCAGCCTTTGGCGGCGTACACCGCGCGTACCAGGCCCACTGCCAGGGCAATCGCTGCCAACGCGCCATAACCCAGGTCAATGCGGGCCACGGTGGCCACGGTTGCCGCGTCCATGCCACGGCGCACCATGGAGAGTTCGGCCACTACGATGGCCAGCAAAGAAAATACCGCCAGATGGTGAACGACGGCCAAGGAAAAATCAAACATGGTTTACTCCAAAAAGTTAAAAAAGGGACGCAAGCAGGTGCTGCAAAGTGGTGGTTGCGGTTTATGGCGTGGAACTTGTCGCGCTGGCGGCAAGTTGGCCGGGTTTCGACAGGGCAATCAGGGGGGGGCTACGGGCGGGCACGTTGCGCGTCTCGCCGATCTTGAACAGCGCGAAATCGGTGTCGTCCAGCCTTTGGGCGGCGCGGGCAGGTAGCAGGTCTTTGGGTGGCTGGTCTAATGCCTCGTCGGTCAGGGCAAAAGTTCCCCAGTGCACCGCCACGCTGCGCTTGGCCTGCAAATCCTGGTGGGCTTGTACCGCTTCCTCCGGGTTCATGTGGTGCGCGCTCATAAACCAGCGTGGTGCATAGGCACCCACCGGCAGGAGCGCCAAGTCAAACCCGCCACCCAACTGCGGCGTTTGGCGATCGGCAAAACGGCGCCGCGTCTGTGCAAAGTCTGTGCTGTAGCCCGCGTCGCCGCCAAAATACCAGTGCAAATCCGCCGCAAACACCGACCAACCGCCCCACAGCGTGTGATTTTGGTCAAACACACCGCGCGCTGACCAGTGTTGCACCGGGGTCAGGAAAAACTCCACCCCACGCACCGTATGGTGTTGCCACCAGTCCAGCTCCACTACATGGGTGATGCCCAGGTCGGCGAACCACGGCTTTTGGCCCAGCGGCACCAGAAACAGCGTGTTGCTGCCATCCATCTGGGCGCGGGCGTTCAGGGCGACCACGCTGGCGCGGTCCAGGTGGTCGTAGTGGTTGTGGGAGATGATGACCACGTCAATCGGCGGCAGGTCGTCCAGCGCCACGCCGGGCGGCTGCGCCCGCTTGGGGCCGGCAATTTGCACCGGGAAGGCGCGCTCGCTGAAGATGGGGTCGGTCAGCACGTTCAGGCCGCCGGCCTGCACCAGCGTGCTGGCATGGCCTATCCAGGTCACCGCCGGGGGCGAGGCGGACCGCGCCTCGCCGCTGCCGGGCGCGCTGCGCTGGTAGGCGCGGATGCGCTGCAAGTCTGGGGCAGTGGTGGGCGTCGGGGTTTGGGCCGCAGGCGGCAGGTCGCCCACTATGGCGCCCCAGCGCCAACGGATGAGTTCGCCCAGCGACCGGGGCGCAGATTCCAGCACGGGGTTGCGAAAGCCGACTTCCGTGTGGTGCGGCAGGGTGGCGTCGAAGTAAGGATTTGCGACGGCTGTCAGGCCGAGCGAGCTGGCGGCTAGCGCAGTGCCGAGGCGGCTGATGTGCGTGAGTATGTTCATAGCGCGTTTGCGTTTGTGGTTGAGAAATGCGGTGATGCGCGTTGCGACACCTTAGCGCCCCAGCCGCCCTGCAGCGGTAGCGTGTCGGCCCTTGGCTTGCTCCAGCGTGCCGGCCTGGCCCATGCCAAACGCGGGCATGTTGACATAGACGTTTTCGTAGGTGCCCGGGCCAATGGCGTAGGTTTCGTGCCAGATGCCCACCGAGCCGCAGGCCTTGAGCTTTTGGTGGTAGGCCTGCCAAGCGGGCAGGTGCACGGCGTCTCGGTTCTTGGAATAGGCCAGCAGATGGTCCATAGACCGCCAGTACTGCACCTGCATGATGGTGCGCGAGAACCATACGTCTTGGTGCAGCAAGCCCAGATCGGGCTGGGCTTCCAGCTCGCGCAGCATGCGGCCCATGGCTGTCACCACCGGCAGCCAGTGGTGCACTTTCCAGGGCTGGTTGAAGCGCATGCCGATCAGGAACAGCACAAAGTCACCGTCGATGGTGGCGGTCATTTTTTCGGGATGGATCATGGGGAGCGCCTTGGTAGGTTACTGTGACGGTTTACAGGGCAGGTGTCAGCGGACAAGTTTTACCAACCCGCGCTATTGGCTTTGGATTTGCTGCGGTCGCGCAAGTGCCATTGCGCTACCCACAACAACATGTGGCGTGACGGCGAAAATTGCGCCGATTGCGCCCATAGCCGGTTCACAAAGCCCACCACCCGGTTCATTTGGCCGGCCATCATTGCCTCGTATGCAACCTGGGCCACGTCTTTCGCTTGGGCAGCGCCCTTGGTGATTGAATGACCGACCATCTCTGCCCGCGCATTGAAGCCGGTGTCCGTAAACCCGGGGTTAATGACCGTGGCAGTGACTCCGCTGCCACGCAGCTCGGCGTGCAATGCTTCGGTGAACTGCATCACGTAACCCTTGCTCGCGCCATAGCTGGCCATGCCGGGGCAGGGTTGAAACGCGGAGATGGAGCCAATGTTTCCTATCCGGCCAAAACCCTGGCGCTTGAAGTCCGACGCAAAAAGGCAGCTCAGCTCGGTCAGTGTCACCACGTTGAGCTGCAGCATGTCGCCCAGTACTCCCGCGTCGGCCTCAGCCACCGGCTTGTAGTCGCCGTAACCGGCGTTGTTGACCAAGATGCTGACCGGCAGGTTTTCGCTCTGGCAGTAGCTGTGCAGCGTTTTGGCGGCTCCCGGCGCGGCCAGGTCCAGCGCCAGGTGGCGCACGGTGACACCGTGCTCTAGCTGCAAACCGCTCGCCAAGGTGGCCAGGCGGTCTGCGCTACGCGCTACCAGCAGAAGGTCGTGGCCGCGCTGGGCCATGAGGTGCGCCAGCTCCAGGCCGATGCCGTTGCTCGCGCCGGTGATCAGCGCAAAACCGCGGGGTTTGGTGGGGCCGCTCATTCCGCACGCTCCCAGGTTTGGGTGCGGTAAAAGGGTCCGATATAGCCGCGGATCGTCAGCTTGGCTCCGCCCTCGGCCACCCGCATCTTCAGCGTATAGGTTTTGCCATTGTCCGGGTCCAAAATCTCGCCGCCCTCGTACCACTGGCCGTCAGCGGCCAACTTGCCGCCGCGTACCATTTCCAGCCCGATCATGGGTTGGTCTTTGCGGTCATCGGTGCAGGCTTTGCAGGTGGTCGGCTCTTTGGACGGATCCGCTGCCAAGCTGCGCACCAGGCGCCCGCTCAGGCCCTTGGCGGTTTCGACAATCCGAACCTCACCGCGCGGCTTGCCGGTGTTGTCGTCAATCGTGCGCCACAGGCCCACCGGGCCGGCCTCTGCCAGGGCGGACCCGACCAGCGCACACATGGCCGCGGCGCCTGCGACGAATTGGAAATAAACAGAACGTTTCATTTGAATCAACCTTTTTTGATGGCATCCACGATATGTGAATGACGTTAACTTTAAATTAGAATATGAACACTGTCAACATTAAACTCTTACATTTTTGTTATCAAAAGCATGGCCAAACCTATTCCGATCGCACCGCGTTTTGCGGTCCACATTGCAGCGGCCGTCGCCACCTCGGGCGTACCATATGGCATGGACAACGCTGCTCCCTCGCCATCTCCCCGTAAGCAATACCACCACGGTGATTTGCCGCAGGCGCTGAAAAACCTTGCTTTAGAACTGATCGCCGACCATGGGGTGGAGGGCTTTTCCCTTCGCCAGGCGGCCACGGCTCTGGGGGTTGCGCCCAGCGCCGTGTACCGGCACTTTTCTGACAAGTCGGAGTTGCTCAACGCCCTGGCGCGCGACGGTTTTGATGCCATGGGCGCGCAGTGGTTGCAGCGCCTGGCCCGCTTGGAGCCGCATTTAGGCGGCAGTCCCGCATTGCGCAGCGTGGCCGGTTTCGGCGCTGGAGCGGACGCCTATTTCCAGTTCGGCCTCGACCACCCGGAGCTGTTTCAGCTGATGTTTGGCCCCTTCGGCACTGGCTCGGCCACTTGGGCGATGCAGGCCACAGACACGCCCTCTAACCCCTACTTCATGCTCGGGAAGGCGCTTGACGGATTGTGTGACGCCAAAGTCATCACGCCGCAAGCCCGCGCCAACGCCGAAGTGAGTGCTTTTTCGGCCATCCATGGCCTGACTTGCCTGACGGTGTCAGGCGCATACAAAAACTTAGAGCCCGCGCAAAAGTGGCAACAACTCGAGCTGGTCAAAAGCAATATTTTGGGTGGCCTGCTCGCCTGGGAACAAGTGCAACAGCTCAAAACGGCCATGGGTACGGCTCTCGCGCCCGGTCTGCTGGGCAAACCGCTGCCCAGCGCCTAGTCGCAGGGATAGACGGTCTTGAGTGCGTTGAAAACCACCAGGGTGGCTGGCATGTCCGCCTCGTACACATCGGCATGGCGGCGCAGTTCCGTGTCCAGCAGGTCTTTGGCCATGTGGGGCTCGAGCCGACGGCCGTTGACGCAAATGCGTGGGGCAGCGCCGGCGCGCACCGCAACGGCCTCGGATTCGAGCAAGGCCTCCACGCTGCCCACCAAGTAATAGCGCACATAAAGGTCACCTCCGTCCTGCGTGGCCTCCAGGGTTCGGAGCTCGCGCAGCGTCATGGCCTGGGTGCCGGAGAGCAGCAGGGCGGCTGCGACGAGGACGCATAAACGGGATTTCATCCAGACTTCTCCTTGGGGTGGCGATGCGAATCAGAAGGTTTATACCGCGCCTCCTACAATCCTTCGCATGGCACGACCTTTTGACATCTGTATCCGTGGCGCAGGCATTGTGGGCCGCGCCCTGGCGCTGCAACTGGCCGCCAAACGCCTGCGCGTGGCCTTGGTCGATCACCGCATGGGTGACGCAGCGTGCCCCACCGAAGGCCACTCTGACGTGCGCGCCTATGCGCTCAATGCTGCCTCGCGTGCGCTCCTGCAGGGCCTGCGCTGCTGGCCCGACGCGGCGCATGCCACCCCGGTGCTGGCCATGCAGGTGTTTGGCGACGCAGGTGGCGCCACCCACTTTGATGCATCAGACACCCCAGCCCAGGCGCTGAACTGGATGGTGGACGTGCCCGAGCTGGAGCGCCTTTTGGCTGCAGCCGTGGGCTTTCAGAGCCAGATCGAGGTGGTCAACAGCCCCAGAGAAGCGCCGCTGACGGTGGTGTGCGAAGGCAAGGCCAGCCGCACGCGCGAAGAGTTTGGCGTGGAATTTGTCGTCAAACCCTATGCGCAATGGGCATTGGCCGCGCGCGTGGACTGCGCGGTTGCGCACGCGCAGGTGGCACGCCAATGGTTTGCACAGGCGGACGCCCAGGGCGACATCCTGGCGATGCTGCCCGTGGACGGCCCCCACGGTCGGCGCTGCGCCCTGGTCTGGTCCCTGCCGCCGGAGCGCGCCCAAGCCTTGCAAGCCGCCGCGCCTGAAGAGTTTTGCACAACGCTGCAAGCCGCCACCGGCCAAACCTTGGGCGCGCTGCAACTGGCCAGCGAGCGCCAAATATGGCCCTTGCAACAGGCCCAGGCTGTGCATTGGTGCGGCCAGAGTGCGCACGGCGCCTGGGTGCTGGCGGGTGACGCTGCGCACACGGTGCACCCGCTGGCGGGCCAAGGCCTCAACCTGGGCCTGGGTGACGTGGCCGAACTCGCCGCCGTGCTGGAGGCGCGGCCTTACTGGCGCAGTGTGGGCGACATGCGCCTGCTGCGCGCGTATGAGCGTGCACGCAAGACCGAGCTGGCGCTGATCGGCGGCGCGGGCGACGCGCTGCAACAGCTTTTTTCCCGCGACAGCGCCTGGGTGCGCAGCCTGCGCAACACCGGCATGCGGGCGTTCGAGCGCAGCGGCCCGCTTAAAGCCTGGATCGCCCAGCGCGCCATGGGCATGCGCCGCCCTTAAAGCGCATCCGCGCACTGACCCAAACCATCACTTTCAAACACGCCATGCCACGCACCATCCAAAAACTGCTCATTGCCTTGCTCGCCACGCTAAGCCTGGGCGCTTGGGCGCAAGAAGCCGCCATCCGCAAAAACATCGCTACGCGTCTGCCCCAGCTCAAGGCGATTGACGAGGTGCGCAAGACCGACCTGCCCGGCATCTTTGAGCTGCGCGTCAACGGCACCGAGATCTACTACACCGACGCGCAAGGCAACTACCTGATTGAGGGCAACCTGATTGACACCCGCAACCGGCGCAACCTGACCGAAGAGCGGGTGGAAAAACTCACCGCCATTCAGTTTGACAGCCTGCCCCTCAAAGACGCTTTCACTATCGTGCGGGGCAGCGGCGAGCGCAAGATGGCGGTGTTTGAAGACCCCAACTGCGGCTACTGCAAGCGCTTTGAGCGCGACCTGCAAAAGGTGGACAACGTCACCATTTACCTCTTCTTGTACCCGGTGCTGGGTGCGGACTCCGCAGAGAAATCCAAGGCTGTCTGGTGCGCCAAAGACCGCGGTGTGGCCTGGCAAGACTGGATGCTGCGTGACCAGCCCGTTGCGGCCGCTGCCGCCATGTGCGACACCAGCGCCCTGACGCGCAACGTCGAGCTCGGCCGCAAGCACAAGATCACTGGCACCCCCACCCTGCTTTTCACCAACGGTGCCCGTGTGCCGGGCGCGGTGGACAACAAAAAGGTGGAGCAAATGCTGGCTGAAGCCGCCAAAGGCTGATGCGCGCGCCTCACGCCGCGTCATGGGCGGTGCATTTCCACGTCGAGGCGGCCAGTCTGCACGCCCACCTGTGGCGCGTGACCATGACCATCGCCCAGCCCGCGCCCCTGCAAACCCTGTGTTTGCCAGTGTGGATTCCGGGCAGCTACATGGTGCGCGAATTTTCTAAACACCTGCAGCAGCTCCAATGCCGCCAAGCGGACAATGAACTGGTCGCCACCCAAACCGACAAAGCCACCTGGCAGGTGCACTGCGACAGCGCCCAGCCGCTGCAAGTGCAGTACGAGGTCTACGCCCTGGACAACTCGGTGCGCACCGCCTGGTTGGACACGGCGCGCGGCTTTTTTAACGCGACCAGCCTGTGCCTGATGGCCGAGGGCGCGACCAACCAGCCCCACGCGCTGGACTTGGTGCGCCACCCCGGCATGAGCGGCTGGAGCGTGGCCACCGGCCTGACCGCCGTGGAAGTGGATAAACAAGGTTTTGGCCGCTACCAAGCCGCCCACTACGACGAACTGGCCGACTGCCCGTTTGAAATAGGCGCCTTCTGGAGCGGCACGTTTACCGCCTGCGGTGTGCCGCACCGCTTGGTGGTGGCCGGCGCCTTGCCCTCGTTTGACGGCGCACGCTTGTTGCGCGACACGCAAACCCTATGCGAAACCCAGCTGCGCTTTTGGCACGCTGAAGGATCGGCCAGCGCCACGCACTTGGCAGGCAAAGCGCCGTTTGCGCACTACGTCTTTTTGCTCAACGCCGTGGACGACAGTTATGGTGGGCTGGAGCACCGCAACTCCACCGCGCTGATAGCCGCCCGGCGCGACTTGCCGCGCCTGCATGACGCCAAAACCAGCGAGGGCTACACCACGCTTTTGGGCCTGATCAGCCACGAATACTTCCACACCTGGAACGTCAAGCGCCTGCGCCCGGCCGAATTTGCCCGCTACGACTACGCCCAAGAAAACTACACCGAGCTGCTGTGGTTCTTCGAGGGCTTCACCAGCTACTACGACGACCTGCTGCTACGCCGCGCGGGGCTGATTGATGACGCGGCCTACTTCAAACTGCTCACCAAGACCGCCAACCAAGTGCTGCAAACCCCCGGGCGCGCGGTGCAAACCGTAGCGCAGGCCAGCTTTGACGCCTGGGTGAAGTACTACCGCCAAGACGAAAACACCCCCAACGCCACGGTGAGCTACTACACCAAAGGCGCGCTGGTCGCCCTGTGCCTGGACCTGAGCCTGCGCGCCCATGGCACCACGACCCTGCAGGCTTTCGCCCCCGACGCCGCCGCACCTGCCACCGTCACGCTAGACACCATCATGCGCGGACTGTGGCAGCGCTGCGCCGGTGGCCCCATGGCCGAGGCCGATCTGCTGGCCGTCTTGCACGAGCAAACCGGGCGCAGCTGGGCCAAAGAAATCAAAGCCTGGGTGCACAGCACCCGCGAACTGCCGCTCAAAACTCTGCTGCAGGGGCAAGGCTTGCAGGTACATGAAGACCCCGCCCAGATGGCCCAAAGCCTTGGCTTGCGCGTTGCAGACGCCAATGGCACGGTCATCGTCAAAGCCGTACTGCGCGGCGGCGCGGCAGAGGCCGCAGGCTTTGCCGCTGGTGACGAATGGCTGGGCGTGGACGTAGGCGCGCGCGGGCAGGGCGGATCGTGGCGGCTCAACAAGCTGGACGACCTGGCGCTGCTCTTGGGCCCCGAGCGCCGCTTCAGCGCCCTGGTGTCGCGCGACAAACGCCTGCTGCGCCTGCCCTTGCTGCTGCCGCAGAAGGTGACGACTTGGCGGATTGGGAATTCGGGGTGGGTGGCGGGGGCGTGGCCGGGGGGTTGAGGAGGGGCACTAATTCACACTGCGGTGCGCTTTTGAAAGGCGTGCGATTTCCCGCCGAATCGATACCAAAGTGCCCACAGACATGACCAGCGAGACCGGTAGGGCCAAGCGCGCTGCAACCGACGAAAACCCAGGTAAGGCCTGACGCAAGTCTGGTAGCGTCAGCCAAAGCAGCACGGCCAGAACAAATACGATCCCCAAGCCCAAACGAACTCGGTACGCGACGCTTTTTCTGACATTCACTTGCGCCTGTTGGATAAGCGCCAAGCGCCGCGCCGGTTCGACGGCGTCAAGGGCGCGGGAGCGCAACAGGAGCGAGACGTGAGGTGTGCGCCACACGCGATTTTTGTTTGCTGAAGCGATCAAGGCATCGGCTGCGGCGGCAGCTTGTTCTTTAGATAGCATGGTGTTTGAAAGCGGCGGTGTAGGCGCATTGGGTTGGCTTCAGGGCTTTTATTATTTCTGCAAACGCTGGATTGGTAGTTTTAACTCTGTATCCGGCAAGCGAAAGTGTCGCGGTTGTTTGCGGGGTTCCAATGGGCATTTCACATCGATACCTTGGTCACTGGCGGGCGACTCACCAATTGGCAATTCCTAGAAACGCCGCCAAGCAACACTCCACTTCCAATGAGCGCACTGCATCAGTGCGTCCTATGGACCATCCCAATTTGCCGCGCCTGACGGTTACTGCTTTGTGCAACACCATACGTAAAGGCTTTGCGAAGCCGTTTTCCGCACTGGGGTCATCGGTCACTCGCCGCAGGCAACCGTTTTCCGCAGTGATGACGTGGGCCTGTACCTCCCGCCTACTTCCCCGTAAATCGCGCCGCCCGCTTTTCTAAAAACGCCTTCACGCCCTCGATGTAGTCGTGCGTGGCGCCCATGGCGGACTGGGTGTCGCGTTCCACGTCCAGGTGCGCGCTCAAGGAGCGGGTGCCAGCGCTTTGCAGCAGGGCGCGGGTGGCCACCAGCGCGGTGGTGGGCATGGTGGCCAGGCGTTCGGCCAGGGCCAGGGCGGCGGCCAGGGGGTCTTCGGCCACGTCCCAAATCATGCCCCACTCTTTGGCGTGCGGCGCGGGCAGTTTATCGCCGGTCATGGCCAGGGCCAGGGCGCGCGCCAGGCCCAGGCGCTCCACCAGCAGCCAGCTGCCGCCCGCGTCGGGCACCAGGCCGATCTTGCTAAACGCCTGGATAAAGCTGGCCGTGGGCGCGGCAATGGCAATGTCGCAGGCCATGGCCAGGCTGGCACCCGCACCGGCGGCCACGCCGTTGACCGCGGCAATGCAAGGCATGCGCAGGGTTTGTAGGCGCCGGGTGGTGGGGTTAAAGGCCTGGTCGATCACCGGGCCGGGGTCGGCGCGCTGCACCATGTCCGGGCCGGGCGTGAAGTCAAAGTCCGCCAGATCGGCCCCGGCGCAAAAGCCCCGGCCCGCGCCGGTGATGACGCAGGCGCGAATCGCCGGGTCGGCCTCGGCCAGGTCCAGCGCGGCCCACAGGTCGTGGTGCATGGTGCGGGTAAACGCGTTGAGCGAGGCGGGGCGGTTCAGCGTGATCAGCGCCACGTTGGCGCGCGCTTCAAATAAAACGGTGCTGTCGGTCATTGGGGGCTCCTGCGGGGCGACTGTGCCGGTAAACAAGGGGTGGGGAGCGCTGGTTATAGTGGGGTTTTGACCACTAAGCGCCCCTCATCATGACTTACGAATGCATCACCACCCGTACCGAAGGCGACAAAGTCGTCGTCATCACGCTCAGCCGCCCCAAGCAGCTCAACGCCCTGAATGACCAGCTGATGGACGAACTCGGCCACGCTCTCAAAGCCTTTGACGCCGACCCCGCCCTGGGTTGCGCGGTGATTACCGGAAGTGAAAAATCCTTTGCCGCCGGTGCCGACATCGCCGCCATGGCCAAGTACAGCTTTGCCGACGTGTATGGCTCGGACTACATCTCGCGCAACTGGGAAACCATCCGCACCATCCGCAAGCCGGTGATTGCCGCCGTCAGCGGCTTTGCCCTGGGCGGCGGCTGCGAACTGGCCATGATGTGCGACTTCATCATCGCCGCCGACAACGCGCGCTTCGGCCAGCCCGAGATCAAGCTCGGCGTCATCCCCGGCGCCGGTGGCACCCAGCGCCTGCCGCGTGCCGTGGGCAAAGCCAAGGCGATGGACATGGCGCTGACCGGGCGCATGATGGACGCAGCAGAAGCCGAACGCGCCGGCTTGGTCAGCCGTGTCGTGCCATTGGCCACCCTGATGGACGAGGTGCTGGCCGCAGCGCTGATGGTTGCCGGCTTCTCGCAAATCGCCACCCGGGCCGCCAAAGAGAGCGTCAACCGCGCGTTTGAGAGCGGTCTGTCCGATGGCGTGATGTTCGAGCGCCGCCTGTTCCACGCTCTGTTTGCCACCGCCGACCAAAAAGAAGGCATGGATGCTTTCATGGCCAAGCGCCCTGCGGTGTTCACCCACCAATAGCGTCAGGGGCCCTATGCCAGAGCAGCGGCTATTTCTGGCTATAATCTGCGCCTTTCGGTGATATAGCTCAGTTGGTTAGAGCGCAGCATTCATAATGCTGATGTCGGTGGTTCAAATCCACCTATCACCACCAAACAAGCCGAAAAGGGCGCTGCCGATGCAGTGCCCTTTTTTCATGCCCTCAGCCTCTGGACAACACCATGAACCGCTGGAACCCGATAGCACATCTCCGTTTTTTTCCTTGCGCATTGGTGTTATCGCTTGCCGCCGCCATGGTGCCTGCGGCGGCGCAAAATCTGCGCCCCTTTCCGCCTGGCGCCCAGCGCGGCGCCTTGGTGGTGGTGGAGCCACCCGATATCACCGTCAACGACAAGCCCGAGCGACTGTCCCCTGGGGCGCGCATCCACGGCGCCGACAATTTGGTCATGCTTTCAGCCGCTCTGGTGGGGCAAAGTCTGTTGGTGAATTTTGTTCGCGAGCCCCACGGGCTGGTCCACGAGGTCTGGATCCTGACCCCGGCTGAGGCCGCCAATCCCTTACCTTGAACACCATGTCCAAAAAAGTCTTTATCAAAACCTTTGGCTGCCAGATGAACGAGTACGACTCGGACAAGATGGCCGACGTTTTGCACGCCGCCCAGGGCTATGAGAAAACCGATGTCGTCGAAGAGGCGGACCTGATTTTGTTCAACACCTGCTCGGTGCGCGAAAAGGCGCAAGAGAAGGTGTTTTCCGACCTGGGGCGCGTCAAGCACCTGGCCAAACAAGGCGTGCAAATCGGCGTGGGCGGCTGCGTTGCCAGCCAGGAAGGCGCGGCCATCATCGCGCGCGCGCCCTATGTGGACGTCGTGTTCGGCCCCCAAACGCTGCACCGCCTGCCCGAGATGCTCAACCAGCGCCGCTTGCAAGGGCGCGCGCAGGTGGACATCAGCTTTCCCGAGATCGAAAAGTTTGACCACCTGCCCCCGGCCAAGGTGGAAGGCGCCTCGGCCTTTGTCAGCATCATGGAAGGCTGCTCCAAATACTGCAGCTACTGCGTCGTGCCCTACACCCGTGGCGAGGAAGTGAGCCGCCCGTTTGAAGACGTGCTGGTCGAGGTGGCCGGTCTGGCCGACCAGGGCGTCAAAGAAATCACGCTCTTGGGCCAAAACGTCAACGCCTACCGCGCGCCCATGGTGGGTGCCGGGGCGGGCGGCGAGGTGGCGGACTTTGCCACGCTGCTCGAATACGTGAGCGACATTCCGGGCATTGAGCGCCTGCGCTACACCACCAGCCACCCCAACGAGTTCACCCCCAGCCTGATTGCGGCCTACGACAAGCTGCCCAAGCTGGTCAGCCACCTGCACCTGCCGGTGCAGCACGGAAGCGACCGCATTTTGATGGCCATGAAGCGCGGCTACACCGCCATGGAATACAAGAGCACGGTGCGCAAGCTGCGCGCCATTCGCCCGGACATGGCCATGAGCAGCGACTTCATCGTCGGCTTTCCCGGCGAGACCGAAGACGACTTTGGCAAGATGATGAAGCTGATCGACGACATTGGCTTTGACAACAGCTTTAGCTTCATCTTCAGCCCGCGCCCGGGCACGCCCGCCGCCAATTTGCAGGACGACACGCCGCACGAGGTCAAACTGCGCCGCTTGCAGCACCTGCAAGGCGTGATCAACGCCAACATCAGCCGCATCAGCGACAGCCGCTTGGGCACGGTGCAGCGCATCTTGGTCGAAGGCGCGTCCAAGCGCGACGCCAACGAGTTGATGGGCCGCACCGAGTGCAACCGGGTGGTCAACTTTGCCGGCCAGCCCCGCCTGGTCGGCCAACTGGTGGACGTGAAAATCACCGAAACCCGCACCTACTCGCTGCGCGGCGAAGTGCTCACTTCCGAAGCCTGAGGCGCAGACCATGCACATCCAACGCCTCTTTTTCGCCCTGGCACTGGCTTGGACCTGTGGCGCAGCCCAGGCTGGCGAGCCGCTGACCACCGTGCCCGTACTCGACGTGCCGCGCTACATGGGCACCTGGTACGAGATTGCCAAATTCCCCAACTGGTTTCAGCGCAAATGCGTGGGCAACACGCGGGCCAACTACGCGTTGCAGGCGGACGGCAAGGTGCAAGTTACCAATCGCTGCAAACGCGAATCAGGCGAGATGGATGAGGCGATTGGCGCAGCGCGCCAGATCGGCCCCGCCAACTCGCCCAAGCTGCAAGTGCGCTTCGCACCGGCGTGGTTGTCGCTGCTGCCGGCGGTGTGGGGCGATTACTGGGTGGTGGAGCTGGACGACCACTACCAGTGGGTGGCGGTGAGCGAACCCGGTCGCCAGTACCTCTGGATTTTGTCGCGCACGCCGCGCATGGAACCGGCCATCTACACCGAGCTGTTGGCGCGCCTCGTCCGCAAAGGGCTGGAGGTACAAAAGCTCGAACCCACCCGCCAAGACGACTAGCCGCCATGGACACACTGGCGCAATTGCAGGCGATGGGCATCACGCTGCCCAGTCCGGCTTATTTGATTGGCTCGCTACTGTTTGGCCTGCTTGGCTTCGCCGCTTGGAAACGCGGACGTAAGTTGGTTCGACCATCCTTGACCTGGGGCGGGGTGGCGCTCATGGTCTACCCCTACGCGGTTGAAAACACGGTGCTGCTGTGGCTGGTGGGTGCCGGCTTGAGTGCCTGGCTGGTTTCACGCTGGAAGTAATGCAGTGGGGGGCCGCAGCGCACCGTGTCACTTGGGTCACAATCCCGGCCTACCGAAACCACGCGCCACACCATGACCGAAGTTACTTCAGCCCCTCCCGCCTTACCAGACCACCTGAGCGTGGACCCGCGCAGCCCGCACCACGTGGCCGCCGTGTTCGAGCACGACATCGGCATTCGCCTCAACGACAAGGAGCGCTTTGACGTGGAGGAATACTGCATCAGCGAAGGCTGGGTCAAAGTGCCGGCCGGCAAGACCAAAGACCGCCATGGCCGCCCCCTGCTGATCAAAATCAAGGGCCGGGTCGAAGTTTTCTACCGCAGCCCGGCTGCCTGAGGGCCGCTGCGCTGGCTTGCTAGGACGCTGCGCTGCGGCGCCGCGCACAGAGGTGTCTCGGCGGGTTTAAAACGGCATCTTCGGCATGCCTTTCATGCCGGCCATGCGTTTCATCATTTTCATCATCCCGCCGCCGCTCATTTTTTTCATCATGTCTTGCATTTGCTCAAATTCTTTGAGCATGCGGTTGACTTCCTGCACGTGCACGCCCGCGCCTGCGGCAATGCGGCGCTTGCGAGTGGCTTTGATCAGCTCGGGCTTGCGCCGCTCCAGCGGCGTCATGCTGTGGATGATGCCTTCCTTGCGTTTGATGTCTTTTTCCGCCTTGTCCAGGTCCACCTGACCGGCCTTGGCCGCCATCGCGGCGGGCAGCTTGTCCATCAGGCTGGACAAACCGCCCATTTGCTTCATTTGCTGGATTTGGCTTAAAAAATCGTTCAAATCAAAGGCTGCGCCGCTTTTGACCTTGGCGGCGAGTTTTTGCGCCGCCTCCACGTTCACCCCCGCCGTGACCTGCTCGACCAGCGCCACGATGTCGCCCATGCCCAAAATGCGCCCGGCGTGGCGCTGGGCGTCGAACACTTCCAAGCCGTCAAGCTTTTCGCTGGTGCCCGCAAACTTGATGGGCGCACCAGTCACCTGGCGTACCGACAGCGCTGCGCCGCCGCGCGAGTCACCGTCGGTCTTGGTCAGGATGATGCCGGTCAGCGGCAGCGCCTCCTTGAACGCGCGCGCCGTGTTGATCGCGTCCTGGCCTTGCATCGCGTCCACCACAAACAGTGTTTCCACCGGTTTGAGCGCTGCGTGCAGCGCTTTGATCTCGGCCATCAACGCCTCGTCAATCGCCAGGCGGCCGGCCGTGTCGACCAGCAGCACGTCAAAGAAATGCTTTTTGGCGTAGTCCAGGGCTGCCAGACCAATGTCGACCGGCTTTTGGTCCGGTGAACTCGGGAACCATTCGGCCCCGGCCTGCGCCGTCACGGTTTTAAGCTGCTCAATGGCCGCCGGGCGGTAGACGTCGCCGGAGACGGTGAGCACTTTCTTTTTGCGCTTCTCAATCAGGTGCTTGGCCAGCTTGGCGGTGGTGGTGGTTTTGCCGGCACCCTGCAAGCCGGCCATCAAAATCACCGCCGGGGGCTGAACGGCAAGATTGATGTCGGCCACACCCTCGCCCATGGTCGCGGCGAGCTCCTGGTTGACGATGGACACCAGCACCTGGCCGGGTTGCAGCGAGCCCAGTACCTCCTGGCCCAGCGCCTTTTCCTTGACCCGGGCAATAAAGTCGCGCACCACGGGCAGCGCCACATCGGCCTCCAGCAGTGCCATGCGTACCTCGCGCAGCATTTCGGCCACGTTGTCCTCGGTAATGCGCGATTGGCCACGCAGGTTTTTCACCAGTCGGGAGAGTTTGTCGGTCAGGGCGGAGGCCATAGGAATCCAGTGCGGGAGAAATAAGAAGGGTGTTGCGCGAACCCAGCAGGCGTTTGCCTGGCACAACTGCTGCGGACAAAAGGCTAAACTGTTGCCATGATTTTAGTCAGCGCGACTCCTTTAAGCATGGGCTTGGCTGCCGTGGCCGCGTTTGCCTATGTTTGGCCGGCTATTCGGGTCGCAAGTCAGGGTGCATGGGTGGCCCGCTTTTGGGTCACTTTGGCGTGGCTAGCACATGGCTGCCTGTTGGGTTTGAGCTTTTTAGAGGTCCCGGCACGCTTCGGTTTCGCGCCCGCGCTCTCGGTCACCGCTTGGTTGATCGCCACCAGTTACGCGGTGGAACGGCAGGTGTACCCTCAACTTCCGGCGCGCTGGGCGCTCAGCGCGGTGGGCGCGCTGTCCGTGATGGTAGCCCTGGTGTTTCCGGGCACCGTGTTGCCCAGCACGGCCTCTGTGTGGCTGCCCGTGCACCTAGCCATGGGTGTTTCTTGCTACGGACTGTTTGGCGTGGCGGTCGTGCACGCATGGTTCATGACGCGGGCCGAAGCCCGCATGCGCCAAGGGGTAGACACCCAAAGTGGCCTTCCGCTTCTCACCCTGGAGCGATTGACCTACCGCTTTGTTGCTGCGGGCTTTGTGCTGCTTACCGCCACCCTGCTGGTGGGCTACGGCTTTGGCGACGTGGTCTACGGGCACGAAAAAGCCTGGCGCTGGGACCATAAAACGGTTTTTTCTGTCCTGTCCTGGCTCACCTTTGCGGTATTGCTGGTAGGGCGCTCGTATTTTGGCTGGCGTGGCAAGCGGGCCGTGGCGGTGCTGTACACCGGATCGGCATTTCTGTTCTTGGCCTACGTGGGCTCGCGTTTTGTGCTGGAAGTGGTGCTGGGGCGCGTGGCTTGAAATACCTGCTACTGCTTCTGGTGGCATTGCTCATCGTCTGGCAGTGGCGCACCCATCGGGACAAGCAAGCCCGCCAGCAACCCCCGCCGCGTGGCAGCGCGCAGCAACCCATTGAGATGGTGTCATGCGCCCAGTGCGGCATGCACATCGCCGCCTCAGACGCTGTTGCGGGACGCCTGGGCAGCTACTGCAGTGCCGCCCATCGCCAGCGCCAAGAGGCTTAGGGCGGGCAGGCGCAAGGACGGTGTGATGGGCGCTGATTTTCCTGAGGCGCTGTGGCGCAGCGGTTGGTACCAACCGGCGCACCACCAAGCTTCACCCAATTTCGGTCCCCGCCCGGAGCAGGCCTGCATCGATTTGCTGGTGCTGCATTCCATCAGTCTGCCGCCAGGCATGTACGGCGGTCCCGAAGTCGCGCAACTGTTTTGCAACCAGCTGGACTGGGACGCCCATCCGTATTTTCAGACGATCCGCGGTTTGCAGGTCTCGGCCCATTTCTTCATCCGCCGCGACGGCAGTCTGTGGCAGTTTGTCAGCTGCGACGACCGCGCCTGGCATGCCGGTTCCTCGCATTACCGGGGTCGTGATAACTGCAACGATGACTCCATTGGCGTGGAAATGGAGGGGCTTGAAGGGGCTGTGTTCGAGCTGCAGCAGTACCAAACCCTGGCTGCATTGGTCGCGGCAGTGGCGCGCCAGTACCCGCTGCGCTATCTGGCTGGACACGAGCACATTGCGCCGGGGCGCAAAAATGACCCTGGCGCCGGATTTTGCTGGAGCAACTTGCAGGCATTGGCTACTTCCTTGGGGCTTCAGTTGCCGTCGGTGTGAACGGCTAAAAAGTCGTGAAAATCACAATTTTCATGTCTTCAATCAATTTAAATTAATGCAGTCTAGGGTGCCCTCTCGCGCCATCGCGTGACATGGCATGTCAGTGGATGAAATCAAGTGCCGCTACACTACCGGTAGTGGCTTGTGCACTGTCCGAACACCAGATATAGTGGTTTCCAAGGTTTCCCCGGATTTGAAATCTGGCTCCGTAGCCGCACAAAGTCTCCCAATTTTCATAAAAATACCGATAGTCAAAGGAAACAATGCAAACCCTCACATCCCTATCTCCTAGCGGTGCCATGGCCATGCCTTTTGGGGACCCACAGCCAGCGCACAGTGGCGCCAGTTCTTTGGCCAGCTACCAGATCATTCGTCGCAATGGCGCGGTTGTACCGTTTGAGCCCAACAAGATCGCCGTGGCCATCATGAAGGCTTCGCTTGCGGTCCATGGCACCCAGGGTGCGGCTTCCGCTAGCGTGCGAGAAAACGTTGACGCGTTGACTCAGCAAGTGATGCGCGCCCTGATGCGCTCGCGCCCGGGCGGCGGCACGTTTCACATCGAGGATGTGCAAGACCAGGTGGAGTTGGGTCTGATGCGTGCTGGAAACCACGAAGTCGCACGCGCTTATGTGCTGTACCGCGAGCGGCGCACCCAGGAACGGGCCAAACAAGCCGCCGATGCCGCGCCCGCCGTACCCACCCTGCATGTGATTGACAGGGGTCAGCGCGTGGCGCTGGACGTGCGCGCCATGACGCAGCGTATCGAAACCGCTTGCCTGGGCTTGGGCGCGGACGTCAAGGCCGAGCCCATCATCGCCGAGACCATGCGCAACCTGTACGACGGCGTGCCCATGGACGAGGTGTTCAAGGCCTCCATCTTGGCCGCCCGCACGCTCATCGAAAAGGACCCCGATTACACCTACGCCACGGCGCGTTTGCTGTTTCACACCATTTCGCGCGAAGTGCTGGGCCGCGATGTGGCCACTGCGGACATGCAAGCGGCTTATGCCGAGTACTTTCCTGACTACATCAAGAAGGCCGTGGGCTACGAGCTGCTGGACGAAAAAATGACGCAGTTCGACCTGGTGCGCCTGGGCGCCGCCCTCAAGGCCGAGCGCGACTTGCAGTTTGACTACCTGGGCTTGCAAACCCTGTACGACCGCTACTTTCTGCACCACCAAAAAACCCGCATTGAATTGCCCCAGGCCTTTTTCATGCGCGTGGCCATGGGCCTGTCGCTCAACGAGACCGACCGTGAGGCCCGTGCCATTGAGTTCTACGAAGTGCTGTCCTCGTTTGATTTCATGTCGAGCACACCCACGCTCTTCAACAGCGGCAGCCTGCGCTCGCAGCTTTCGTCTTGCTACCTGACCACGGTGCCCGACGATTTGGACGGCATTTACGAGTCCATCAAAGAAAACGCTTTGCTCTCCAAGTTTGCCGGCGGCCTGGGCAACGACTGGACGCGCGTGCGTGCTCTGGGCTCGCGCATCAAAGGCACCAATGGCGAGTCCCAAGGCGTTGTGCCCTTTCTCAAAGTGGTCAACGACACCGCCGTGGCAGTCAACCAGGGCGGCAAGCGCAAGGGCGCGGTGTGCACCTACCTGGAAACCTGGCACTTGGATATTGAAGAATTCCTGGAGTTGCGCAAAAACACGGGCGACGACCGCCGCCGCACCCATGACATGAACACCGCCAACTGGGTGCCGGATTTGTTCATGCGCCGGGTGATGGAAAAAGGCCAGTGGACGCTGTTCTCGCCCTCCAATGTGCCGGATCTGCACGACAAGTTCGGTGCCGACTTTGAGAAGGCCTATGTCGCTTATGAGCAGCAAGCGGCGCAGGGACTGATCAAGCCCTCGCGCGTGGTGCAGGCGGCCGATCTGTGGCGCAAGATGCTCACCATGCTGTTTGAAACCGGCCACCCCTGGATCACTTTCAAGGACGCCTGCAATGTGCGCTCGCCGCAGCAGCACACCGGCGTGGTCCATTCGAGCAACCTGTGCACCGAAATCACACTCAACACCTCGGACACCGAGACCGCAGTGTGCAACCTGGGTTCGGTCAACCTGCTACAGCATTTGAAGGACAGCGAACACGGCAAGGTCCTGGACCACGACAAGCTCAAGCGCACCATCACCACGGCCATGCGCATGCTCGACAACGTTATCGACATCAACTACTACGCTGTCAAGAAAGCGCGCGATTCGAACATGCGCCACCGGCCGGTGGGCCTGGGCATCATGGCCTTCCAAGACAGCTTGTACGAGCTGCGCATTCCCTACGCCAGCGAAGCCGCCGTCGCGTTTGCCGACACGTCCATGGAAGCCGTGAGCTACTACGCCTACTGGGCGTCCACCGATCTGGCGCGCGAGCGGGGCTGCTATTCGAGCTTCAAAGGCTCGCTCTGGGACCAAGGCATCTTGCCCTTTGACACGCTGGACCTGCTGTCTCAAGCCCGTGGCGGCTACGTGGAGGTGGACCGCTCCAGCACCATGGACTGGGATGCGCTGCGCCGCAAGATTGCCAAGGACGGCATGCGCAATTCCAACTGCGTGGCCATTGCGCCCACGGCCACCATCTCCAACATCATTGGTGTGGACGCCTCGATCGAACCTTGCTTTGGCAACCTGTCGGTCAAGTCCAACTTGTCCGGCGAGTTCACCGTCATCAACAGCTACCTGGTGCGCGACCTCAAGCGCGTGGGCCTGTGGGACGATGTGATGGTGATGGACCTGAAACACTTCGATGGCTCGCTCAGCCCCATGGACCGCGTGCCCAGCGACATCAAGCAGCTCTATGCCACCGCCTTTGAAGTCGAAACCCGCTGGCTGGTCGAGGCCGCAGCGCGTCGCCAAAAGTGGATTGACCAGGCGCAGTCGCTCAACATCTATATGGCCGGCGCTTCCGGCAAAAAGCTAGATGACACCTACAAGCTCGCATGGGTGCGCGGTCTGAAAACCACCTACTACCTGCGTACGATGTCAGCTACCCATGCTGAAAAATCTACCGTCAGCTCCGGGCGTATGAATTCGGTGTCCTCTGAGTCTGGCGCTGCCAGCGCATTGGTATCTAGCGCACGCCCAGTGTCCTTGTTGGAAGCTGCGGCCGCTGCGGCCCAAGAACAAATGACCCTGAGTGCGAGCGCTGCGACGGACATCAAGTTCTGCGGGGTAGACGACCCCACGTGCGAGTCCTGCCAATAAGCTTGCCAGTGCGGCATTCGGTGACGAATGCTGCACGATTTAAATCAACCGAACTGTGCGCTAACGCTATGCAATTGGCGTTGCTGCTCGCATAATCCAATCATTGGAAACCTCTATGCTGACCTGGGAAGAAGACATCAAACCTGCATCGCAAAACAATTTTGCTTTGCCTTCACAGTCGCCGATTTCGGCGATGCCGTCGCCGATGTTTGGCGGTCCATTGCCGGTGCCGCATGCGCCGCAGGAAACGACCGGACCGGCTGTCGTTGCGCGACGTGTCAAGGCCTCTGACAAACGCATCATCAATGGCCAAACGGACGTCAACCAGTTGGTGCCATTCAAGTACAAATGGGCGTGGGAAAAATACCTTGCCACCTGCGCCAACCATTGGATGCCGCAAGAGGTGAACATGACGCGCGATATCGCTTTGTGGAAGGACCCCAACGGCCTGACCGACGATGAGCGGCGCATCATCAAGCGCAACCTGGGCTTTTTCGTCACTGCCGATTCGCTGGCGGCCAACAACATCGTGTTAGGCACCTACCGCCACATCACTGCGCCGGAATGCCGTCAGTTCTTGCTGCGCCAGGCCTTTGAAGAAGCGATTCATACCCACGCCTACCAGTACATTGTGGAATCGCTGGGACTGGACGAAGGCGAGATTTTCAGCGCCTACAACGAAGTCAAATCGATCCGCGACAAAGATGAGTTTCTGATCCCTTTCATCGAAGCGATCATGGACCCTCACTTTCACACCGGCACACCCGAAACCGATCAGACCCTGCTGAAATCACTGATTGTGTTTGCCTGCCTGATGGAAGGCTTGTTCTTCTACGTCGGCTTTACCCAAATTTTGGCCTTGGGCCGCCAAAACAAGATGACAGGCGCAGCAGAGCAGTACCAGTACATCTTGCGCGATGAGTCCATGCATTGCAACTTCGGCATTGACCTGATCAACCAGCTCAAGGCGGAAAACCCCCATCTTTGGACTGCTGAGTTCAAGGTGGAAATCAAGGCTTTGTTTGAGAAAGCCGTCGAACTTGAATACCGTTATGCCGAAGACACCATGCCGCGTGGTGTGCTGGGCATGAATGCATCTATGTTCAAGGGCTACTTGCGCTACATCGCCAACCGCCGTGCGACCCAAATCGGATTGGAACCTTTGTTTCCCCACGAGGAAAATCCTTTCCCATGGATGAGCGAAATGATTGACTTGAAGAAAGAGCGCAATTTCTTCGAAACTCGTGTCATCGAATACCAGTCTGGTGGAGCCTTGTCTTGGGATTAAGGTCTTGAGCCAGAGTATCGAATATTCTGCGGTATTGGCGCAGGGCGCGCCAACGCCGCGGTCCCGCGTTCATGTCGCTGGGAACCTGCCCAACCACATGAATCTCTTTTTGCCATCAATCCGGCAAGAAGTGCTCTTTGCAAACTGATCAAGGAGAAAATTATGGCAACTGCAAAAAAACCGGCCGCAAAAAAGGCCGCTCCCGCAACCAAAGTGGCAGCAAAAGCAGCCGCACCGGCTGCAGCACCTGTGAAGAAGGCTGCGGCCAAGAAAGCGGTAGCCAATAAGGCCGTCGCAGCACCGGCCAAGAAAGTCGCAGCTAAAAAAGCCGCACCTGCGAAAACCGCGCCTGTCAAGGCCGCCGTGAAGGCTCCAGCCAAAAAGGCCGCTGCACCAAAAGCGGCACCTGCCAAAAAAGCCCCCGTAAAGGCCGCAGCACCAGCGAAGAAGTCGGTGCCCGCCAAAAAGGCCGCTGTGAAACAGGCTGCACCTGCAAAGGCTGCGCCCGCAAAACAAGTAGCAGCAAAAGCAGTACCGGCAAAAAAAGCGGCTGCGAAGAAAGCGGCACCCGCAAAAACTGCATCAGCCAAGGTTGCAGCGCCAGCGAAAAAAGCCGCCGCCAAGAAAGCGGCCCCAGCTACCGCGCAGACCACGCTCAACCCGAAGGCTGCATGGCCTTTTCCAAGCGCCACCAAGCCCTAAGCACTTGCACGCTAGGCCCAAAAGCCCGGTATCTTCTGAAGGTGCCGGGCTTTTTTTTGCAGCTCCGATGCGAGCTCAGGGGTAAAACGGCTGAACGCGGTATCCCACGACAGGTGGAGATCCTGGGGGTAGTTCAAACGCGATCCAGAGCGCAAGCGGCAAAGACGACTGGCGAGCCAAGGTAAGGGACTCAGCGCTCCATTGCGCTGCTGCGAACGCCTGTTGCATGACAACACGGTCTGAAGAGTCGGTCAGGGCGATCACAAGCGACGGCGCCTCCAGATTCAGGTCCGAGCGGTTGGTGATGGTTGCGCTGAGTTTGAAGTGGCGGGTGTCCAAGGCGTCAAAGCGGGTGTCTTTGACGAGCACATCTTCAAGATTGCGCCAATTGCAGATTGGTGAACCCGCGCATGCCGACTGCGCCATGGCTGCTGCCCTTGGAAAATGGGATGCCAAGCGCTGGCGCTGATTCAGTGTGACCTGTATTACCAACACAATAAACAGCACCGCTACCACCAGCCAATAGCCATCGGCCCTACCCCGTTTGGGGGCCGGTCGCTCTTTCGCTGCCTCTGTGTTGGGCAAAGGCGCATCGCGCGGCGATGACTCATTCTCCTCGTGCGCAAGGCCTTCCTGGCGCAGCGCAAGCGGCAGGTGCGTACCGATGGAGTCCTTGCCCGGTTCGGATGGGGCCTGCGCGCTGAACACCTCCTGGCAGTTGCCGCAGCGTACCCAGCCACGTCCTTCATCCAATTGCGCAGGCGTGACGTGAAACGACGTAGCGCACCGTGGGCACTCGGTAGTCAGGCGCATGGTGAACTCTGTAGCGCAGCGATGGTTCGAGGGCCGGGTGGAAAGGGTTTACCAAGTCGCGGTCATCAGCACCCAGCCTTCTTGGCTGTCCGAGACGCCAAGCCTGCAGTAGGGCGCATAAGCTTGCACCAACTCATCCACCTGGCGCTCCAGGATGCCTGCAAGTACCAAGTGGCCTCCGACCCCCACGTGCGCGGACAAAAGTGGTGCCAGAACTTTGAGTGGCGATGCCAATATGTTGGCCAAGACCAGTTGGTATTGGCCCTGCGCGCGCTCGGGCAGACCCGCCGTCAAGAGCGCCGCATTGGCCGTAGCATTGCGTTCTGTTGATTCGACGGCCGCAGCGTCGATGTCCACAGCCAGAACCTGTTTGGCACCGAATTTCGCTGCCGCGATGGCCAAGATTCCAGAGCCACAGCCATAGTCCAGCACCCGCTCCGGCATGGGATGGTTGGCTATCCAACGCAAGCACATCCGTGTGGTGGGGTGTGTGCCTGTGCCAAAGGCCAAGCCCGGGTCCAAGCGGATCACCCTTTGCGCTGCTTCGGGACGGGCGTGCCACGTGGGAACAATCCAAAATGTGGGCGTGATCTCCACTGGCGCAAATTGCGATTGGGTTAAGCGCACCCAGTCTTGGTCGGGCACCGCCGTGGTGCCCAGAACCGTGCAGCCTTCAAAAAAGTCTTGGGCTTGCAGGAGCTGCCCCGCTTGCGCCGCGGTAACTTCATCGGCGAACAAGGCCGTCAGGCGAGAGCGTTGCCAGCCTTCTTTGGGCGCGGGCATACCAGGTTCGCCAAAAAGCGCTACCTCGGCGTCGGTTTGCGCATCGGCATCCTCCACGCTGACGCTGAGCGCGTCCAAAGCGTCAAGCGCCTCACTCACGGCTTCGACCCGCTGTTCCGGGCACATCAGGCGCAGTTCAAACATGGTGTATTTCAGCGTTTATGCTGCTCCAGCCAATGTTCCAAGTAGTGAATGTTCGTGCCGCCAGCCATGAACTTGGCGTCCACCATCAACTCGCGGTGCAGCGGAATATTCGTGTTGATGCCTTCGACAGCCGTTTCCAGCAAGGCCGTACGCATGCGTGCCAGGGCCTGCTCGCGCGTGTCGCCATGCACAATGAGTTTGCCGATCATCGAGTCGTAATTCGGTGGCACAAAGTAATTCGTGTAGACATGAGAGTCCACCCGAACGCCAGGACCGCCAGGCGCGTGCCATGTCGTGATTCGGCCGGGTGAGGGTGTGAACTTGTAAGGGTCTTCCGCGTTGATACGGCATTCAATGGCGTGACCTTTGATCGTGATTTGCCGCTGGGTGAAAGGCAGTTTTTCTCCCGCAGCGACCATGATCTGGGTTTTGACAATGTCGATACCCGTGACCATTTCAGTCACTGGGTGCTCCACTTGCACCCGTGTATTCATCTCGATGAAATAAAACTCGCCCGCCTCGTACAAAAACTCAAACGTACCCGCTCCCCGGTAGCCCATTTTTTTGCATGCCGTGACGCAGCGTTCGCCGATGCGTTCAATGAGTTTGCGGTTGATGCCTGGCGCAGGTGCTTCTTCCAGAATTTTTTGGTGGCGACGTTGCATGGAGCAATCGCGTTCCCCCAGGTACACCGCATTTTTGAAGGTGTCCGCCAGTACCTGAATTTCGATGTGGCGCGGGTTTTGAAGGAACTTTTCCATGTAAACCGCTGGATTGCCAAAGGCGGCACCCGCCTCGGCCTTGGTCATAGCCACCGCATTGACCAGCGCAGCCTCGGTGTGTACCACCCGCATGCCACGCCCACCGCCTCCACCAGCGGCCTTGATGATGACTGGATAACCCACTGTTTTGGCGATGCGCCGAATTTGCACTGCATCGTCAGGCAACTCACCTTCTGACCCCGGCACGCAGGGGACACCCGCGCGGATCATGGCTTGTTTGGCCGAAACTTTGTCCCCCATGAGCCGGATCGACTCGGGCGTAGGGCCGATGAACTGGAAGCCACTTTTCTCAACCCGCTCGGCGAAATCGGCGTTTTCGCTCAAAAAGCCATATCCAGGGTGAATCGCCTCAGCGTCGGTGACCTCCGCCGCAGAAATAATGGCGGGCATGTTGAGGTAGCTGAGGTTCGAGGCCGCGGGCCCAATGCAGACCGCTTCTTCCGCCAGCCGCACGTACTTCGCATCCCGGTCGGCCTCCGAGTACACCATCACCGCCTTGACGCCCAACTCACGGCACGCGCGCTGGATACGCAGGGCGATCTCGCCACGGTTGGCAATCAGGATTTTTTTGAACATGGCGGTCTGTGGCCTATTCGATGGTCAGCAGAGATTGCCCGTATTCCACTGCCTGGCCGTTTTCACACAGAATTTGCGTGACCTTGCCAGCCTTGTCAGCCTCGATTTCGTTGAGGATTTTCATGGCCTCAATGATGCAAATCGTGTCACCTTCCTTGACCGTATCTCCCACTTCGACAAAAGATTTGGCGCCTGGCGACGACGAGCGGTAAAAAGTACCCACCATAGGTGATTTAACCGCATGCACTGCCGGAGCATCGGCAAGTTCGGCCGGGGCTGCTGCGGCGGCCATGGGCGCTGCAGCCGGCGCTGCATAAATGGGGGCCGGGGCAGCATAGCCCGGCGCCATGACATTGGAGCCCTTGACGATGCGAACCTTCCCTTCGGCCTCTGTGATTTCGAGTTCAGAGACGTTCGATTCCGAAACGAGGTCAATCAGGGTTTTGAGTTTGCGTAAGTCCATGGGGGCTCCCTAAGTGCTGGCTCGCATTGCGGCGAACCTGTCGTAAAAACAATGGAGAATTTGACAGTTTGCTTTCAACTACCGACAAGTACCGTCAAATTGCGCAAAGATCGTTAATCTTACCGTGTTCGCATGGAGCTAAAAAAGCAGTTCTGCGGCGCTTGTGGCTTATTTTAGACCACCCAGCAAGGTCAGGTCGTTGGCATCAAGGCGGCCCATCTTGCGTTGAATGACCCGCCCCGCGCCGTCTAGCGCTACCGAAAACGGCAGACCGCCGGTCAGATTACCCAGCTTGCGACTGAGTTCAGTGCCGTCAAAACCCGCCATGGCTACTGCAAAATCCAATGGCATTTTGCTCAGGAAGGCCTGTACCAGCAAAGGCTTGTCAACTGCTAAACCCAAGACTTGCCAGCCGTTAACCTTATTTTTTTGGGAGAAGGCGTTAATTAGCGGCAACTCTTCCACACAAGGCGGGCACCAAGTTGCCCAAAAATTGAGCAACAAGGGCTTTTCCTTGAACGATCGCATCGCCAGTTCAGTACCGGCAGGTGTTTTCCATGCCAAATCCCAAAAGTTGGGAATCGCATCTGTCACTGCAGGCGCCTCGGGCTGCCTGTTGCGCATCCAGGCGGTGAAAACGCCGGCACCCGCGGCGGCCAGGGCGGCGGCTCCGACGATGGCTCGGCGCGGTAGGTGTGTCAAGGCTGCCTGTACTTCGCTGGCGTGCGCAGTCGTCACTTCGGGTGGATGCTCGGGCGCAGATTCGGTGCGGTCGTGGTGCTGATTCATGGGGGCGCATTTTCCATCAGGCGACGCAAGGCGGCGGCGTCGCCACGGGGACGACGGCCCTGTTCGTCGGGCACAAGGGCGCCGCGTATATCGTCCAGGTCGTAAACCAGCAGGTGAACGCCAATGTTTTCTTGCAACTGCACGCAGCGCTCGTGCACGCTCAGCGCATCCACCAACTCCCCGTGAAAGCCGGGCACCGAGCGCGCCTCAAAACGTACGCCCATGTCGATCAGCGCGATTTCGGCCGCCTTCGAGTCCTCGCAAAACAGCTGCAGGTAAATGTCCGAACGCCGGGTGGCGGTACCGCGCCAGACCGCGCCGCCCAAGTGCGGCTGGAAGCGCGCCAAGCGATGCATCCATTGCAAGGCCAGTTCGCGCAGCGACCGCAGTTCTTGCGGTTGGGTGTCAGCGCAGAACAGGGCAATGTATTCCCCGACCGCCGCTTCCACTGCCTGGTTGTCGGGCAGTGCGGTGCGCGAGCCTGCACCTATCTGCTTCACGGCTCGGCGCTTGGCGGCCCCATAGTCCAGCCCTTCCTCCACAATCAGCCGGGCGGCGACAGCGGCAATCTCAGCTTGGTAACTTTCCATGCGCGCATTGTGCCCGCCTGGGGCGGCGGGCGGGCCAAGGCGGGTCGCTAAACTCGCCCGATGCATATTCATATCCTGGGCATCTGCGGCACTTTTAT
This sequence comes from Comamonadaceae bacterium, assembly GCA_947450895.1. GTDB lineage: Bacteria > Pseudomonadota > Gammaproteobacteria > Burkholderiales > Burkholderiaceae_C > Allorhodoferax. The sequence continues at coordinate 40,577 of CANFWT010000016.1, forward strand.
GGGCGGCTTGGCAGCCCTGGCACGTGAGGCCGGCCACCGGGTTACCGGCTGCGACGCCGGGGTCTACCCGCCCATGAGCGACCAACTGCGCGCCTTAGGCATTGAGCTGATCGAGGGCTATGGCGCCGACCAGCTGGTGCTCAAGCCCGATGTGTTCGTCATCGGTAACACCGTGAGCCGCAGTCGCACCGAAGCTGGGCTTGCCAAGTTCCCGCTGATCGAGGCAATTTTGGATGCCGGCGCGCCCTACACCAGCGGCCCACAATGGCTGTCTGAACACGTGCTGCAAGGGCGCCACGTGCTGGCCGTGGCGGGTACCCACGGCAAAACGACCACCACGGCCATGCTGACTTGGATATTGGAGTGCGCTGGTTTGCAGCCTGGCTTTTTGGTGGGCGGTGTGCCCTTGAACTTTGGCGTCTCAGCGAGGTTAGGAGCCCCCACGCTCCCCGCTGCGCGTGGTTCGCTGCCCCCCGAGGGGGCTGATTCTCCTTGGGGCGGCCCGGCGGGGAATCTGGCCCCCACGCTCCCCGCTGCGCGTGGTTCGCTGCCCCCCGAGGGGGCTGATTCCCCTTTGCAAGCTCCGGTATTCGTGATCGAGGCCGACGAGTACGACACGGCGTTTTTTGACAAGCGCAGCAAGTTCGTCCACTACCGGCCCCGTACGGCCGTGCTCAACAACCTAGAGTTCGACCACGCCGATATTTTTGACAGTTTGGCGGACATTGAGCGCCAGTTTCACCACCTGGTGCGAACGGTGCCGGGCAGCGGCCGCATCGTGGTCAATGGATTGGAAGAAAGCCTGGCGCGGGTGCTGCACATGGGCTGCTGGAGCACGGTGCGCAGTTTTGGCACGCCGGTGAGCGACTTCAGCGCGCTGGGCGAGCCAGATGATTTTGCGGTGCTGCAGGGCGGTCAGCCGGTTGCCCGCGTGCAATGGGCCTTGGGCGGGGTGCACAACCAACTTAATGCGCTGGCCGCTATCGCTGCCGCCGAGCATGTGGGTGTGGCGCCGGCAGACGCGGCCCTGGCGCTTGCTAGCTTTGAGAACGTCAAACGCCGCATGGAAGTGCGGGCGCGCATCGTGCTGCCCGGCGCGTCAGAGACTGCACCCGTGACGATTTACGACGACTTTGCCCACCACCCCACCGCCATCCGCACCACGGTCAATGGCTTGCGCCGCAGCGTGGGGGCGGCGCGCATTTTGGCGGTATTCGAGCCGCGCTCCAACACCATGAAGCTAGGCACCATGAAGGCGCAGCTGCCCTGGAGTCTAGAAGAGGTGGAGCTGGCCTTTTGCCACGGAGGCGGTTTGGGCTGGGACGCGTCCGAAGCGCTGGCGCCCATGGGCGAACGCGCCCAGGTGGGGTCCACCATTGATGCCTTGGCAGCGCTGGTAGCCGCCCAGGCGCGCCCGGGCGACCACATCCTGTGCATGAGCAACGGCGGCTTTGGCGGGGTGCACGACAAAATCGCTGCGCTCTTGCGGGCCAGGTAAGCAGCGGCCCCGTTGGCGCGGGGCGGTCCGGAGCGCCGGACAGGGCGCCGACATCAACCGTGGGGCCAAGCCATCGCCCTGGCGTCAAACCGAGGGCGATTCGGCGCCGCTCAGGTCGCCGCGTTGCGCCGCACGCGGCGCGCCTTCACTGCCTGCGACAGCACTTCCAGGCTTTCAAGTGAATCGTCCCAGCCCAGGCAGGCGTCGGTAATGCTTTGGCCGTAGGACAAGGCTGCGGGATTGTCTTTGCCCGGGGTGAACTTTTGCGCGCCCGCGTTCAGGTGGCTTTCCACCATCACGCCAAACACGCGGGTGGAGCCGCCGGAGACCTGGGCGGCGATGTCGCGCGCCACTTCGAGCTGCTTTTCATGCTGCTTGCTGCTGTTGGCGTGGCTGCAGTCCACCATCAGGGTGGGCGGCAATTTGGCCTTGACCAGGTCCTGGCACGCGGCGTCCACGCTGGTGGCGTCGTAGTTGGGCGCTTTGCCGCCGCGCAAAATCACGTGGCAGTCCGGGTTGCCCTGGGTTTGCACAATGGCAACCTGGCCGTTTTTGTGTACCGACAAAAAGTGGTGGCCCCCGGCGGCGGCCTGGATGGCGTCGGTGGCGATTTTGATGTTGCCGTCAGTGCCGTTCTTAAAGCCAATGGGCGCCGAAATGCCCGAGGCCAGTTCGCGGTGCACCTGGCTCTCGGTGGTGCGCGCACCAATCGCGCCCCAGGCGATCAGGTCGCCCAGGTACTGGGGCGAAATCACATCCAAGAACTCGCTGCCCGCGGGCAGGCCCAGGCGGTTGATGTCGATCAGCAACTGGCGTGCAATGCGCAGACCTTCGTC
>CANFWT010000017.1 GCA_947450895.1 Comamonadaceae bacterium
CTTGGCGGCGCCTGATTCGATGGCGCCTCGGGCAAGCGCCACGCCGTCCATCATGGTCGGCGCTACGTTGGCGGCGTACAAGGCCACGCCGGCGTTAAGCGCCACGATGTCTTTGGCCGGGCCGCTCTGGTTGTCCAGCACGCCGCGCAGCATGGCCATGGACTGGTCGGCGGTCTCCACCTTCAGGGCGCGGTTGCTGGCCATGACCAGGCCAAAGTCTTCGGGGTGGATTTCGTATTCGGTGATCTCGCCGTTTTTGAGCTCGCCCACCAGGGTGGCCGCGCCCAGGCTCACTTCGTCCAGCCCGTCGCGCCCGTAGACCACTACGGCGTGTTCGGCGCCCAGGCGCTGCAATGCGCGCACCTGGATGCCCACCAGATCGGCGTGAAAGACGCCCATCAAGATGTTCGGAGCTCCAGCAGGGTTAGTCAGCGGACCCAGGATGTTGAAAATGGTTTTAATGCCCAGTTCGCGGCGCACCGGCCCGACGTTTTTCATGGCCGGATGGTGGTTGGGCGCGTACATAAAGCCCACGCCTTGCTCGGCGATGCATTGGGCGATGTGCGCGGGAGAGAGGTTGATGTTCAGGCCCAGGGCTTCGAGCACATCGGCGCTGCCACTCTTGCTGCTGACGCTGCGCCCGCCGTGCTTGCTGACCTTGGCGCCCGCCGCTGCGGCCACAAACATGGCGCAGGTGGAGATATTGAAGGTATGCGCGCCGTCGCCGCCGGTGCCCACGATATCCACCAGATGGGTTTTGTCGGCCACTTCTACCTTGGTGGAATATTCGCGCATCACTTGGGCAGCGGCGGTGATCTCGCCAATGGTTTCCTTCTTGACGCGCAGGCCGGTGATCAGCGCGGCCATCATCACCGGCGACATCTCGCCGGACATGATTTGGCGCATCAGGTGCAGCATCTCGTCGTGGAAAATTTCGCGGTGCTCGATGGTGCGCTGCAGCGCTTCTTGTGGGGTGATTTTGACGGCATGGGTCACGTTGGTCTCCTTACGGCTGGGGCGCTGTGGTGAGCGCCAGTTTGATTCCGAATCCTACAAACAAGGCACCGGCTGCGCGGTCCAGCCAGCGCAGGCTGCGCTGCACCAGGCCACTGCGGCGCGCCAGAAAAGCGGCGGCTGCGGCCCAGCCGAAATTCACCCACAGCCCGTTGAAATTGAACAGCAAGCCCAGCAATAAGAATGCGAGGGGCTTGTTGTCCATCTGCGGCGTGATGAACTGGGGCACGAAGGCCAGAAAAAACAAGGCTACTTTAGGGTTGAGCGCATTGGTCCAAAACCCGCGAAGAAAGATGTTTCGGTAGGCCTTGGGGTCTTGGAGCGGCGCAGCATGGGCAGGCGCCACGCCCAGGTCCACCACTGCGACCGGCCCGGGCAGCAACAACCGCAAGCCCACGTAAACCAGATAAGCCGCACCCGCCCATTTGAGCAGCGTAAACGCGGTGGCCGAGGCCGCCATCAGCGCGCTCACCCCCACGGCGGCGGCAAAGATATGCACAAAGCAACCCGCCGTAATACCCAGCGCCGCCACCATGCCCGCGCGCGCGCCGCTGCGCAGCGCGTGGCTGACGATGTAAAGCACATCGGGGCCAGGCGTCAGGTTGAGCAGCAGGCCTGCGGCAATGAACAGCAGGAGTTGGTCGAAGGGCATCAGGCGCTGGCTCAGTACACCGCAGCGCGGCCAGCAGCGAGGGCGCTAGCGGGCGCCGCGCCTTGGCTAAAAAACGCGCGCGTGGCATCAATTGCACGGTCAATGCCCGCCGCATCCACATCCAGGTGGGTGACAAAGCGCAGGCCGATCAAGCCGGTGGCCAGCACGCCACGCGCTTTCAGGAAGGCCAGCAAATCCGGCCCCCGGCCATCGGCCACATCGACAAATACGATATTGGTTTGGGCGGAACGCACTTGCAAGCCGTCAATACCTTGCAAGCCCTGCGCCAGACGCTGCGCCAGCGCGTGGTCATCGGCCAGGCGCTCCAGGTGGTGCTCCAAAGCATGTGTGGCGGCTGCCGCCAGCAGGCCCGACTGGCGCATGCCGCCCCCGGCCATTTTGCGCACGCGGTGGGCGCGGGCAATCAGTGCTTTGCTGCCGCACAGCGCCGAGCCAATTGGCGCGCCCAGGCCCTTGCTGAAACACACCGACACGCTGTCAAAGTAGCTGGTGATGCGCCGCGCCGCAGCCGCCACGGTCTCGCCGGGTGCGGCGCTAGCGGCTGCAGCGTTGAACAGGCGCGCGCCGTCCAGGTGCGCCGCCAGCCCGTGCTGGCGCGCTAGCGTGGTCGCCTGCGCCAGATAGTCCATGGGCATGGGGTGGCCGTTCCAGGTGTTTTCCAGGCACAACAACTTGGTACGGGCAAAGTGGCAGTCGTCGGGTTTGATGGCGCTGGCAATGTCGGCCAGCGCCATCTGGCCGGACGCGTTTTGCGCCAAGGGTTGCGGCTGGATGCTGCCCAAGACTGCCGCGCCACCGCCCTCGTAGCGGTAGGTGTGCGCGGATTGGCCCACGATGTATTCATCGCCGCGCTGGCAATGCGCCATCAGGCCACACAAATTGCTTTGCGTGCCGGTGGGCATGAACAGCGCCGCCTCGAAACCCAGCATGTCGGCCACGCGCTCTTGCAGCGCATTGATGCTTGGGTCGTCGCCAAACACGTCGTCGCCCAGGGGCGCGGCAAACATGGCCGCGCGCATGGCGGCGGTGGGTTGGGTGACGGTGTCGCTGCGCAGGTCAACTACTCTGTTCATGGGTGGCCTTTATTGCAAAAAGTTTTTCAGCATCGCGTGGCCGTGTTCGGTCAGGATGCTCTCGGGGTGGAACTGCACGCCTTCCATGCGCTGCGCAAACGGCAGACCCGTGTGGCGCACGCCCATGATTTCGCCGTCGTCCGTCCAGGCGGTGACTGCCAGGTCCGCGGGACAAGTGGCGCGTTCAATGGCCAGCGAGTGGTAGCGGTTCACCGTGAACTGCGCGGGCAGGCCGGCAAACACGCCCTCTTGGGTGGTAGTGATGACGCTGGTTTTGCCGTGCATCAGCGCCTGGGCGCGGATGATGGTGCCGCCAAGCGCCGCGCCAATGGCTTGGTGGCCCAGGCAGACGCCCAAGATGGGCAGCTTGCCCATGAAGTGCTGGATGGCGGCCACCGAAATGCCGGCCTCTTTGGGCGAGCAGGGGCCGGGCGAGATCACTAGCCGGTCGGGCGCGCGCGCGGCGATGCCCTCTAGGGTAATTTCGTCGTTGCGAAACACCTCCACCTCGGCACCGAGCTCGCCAAAGTACTGGACGATGTTGTAGGTAAAGCTGTCGTAGTTGTCGATCATCAGCAGTTTCATGGTCACTCCAGTCCCTCTTCCACCAATTCGGCCGCGCGCAGCAGCGCACGGGCTTTGTGCTCGGTCTCGGCCCATTCCAGCTCGGGCACGCTGTCAGCCACCACCCCAGCGGCGGCTTGCACGTAAAGCATCTGGTCTTTGATGATGCCGGTGCGTATTGCAATGGCCACGTCCATGTCCCCGGCATAGCTCAGGTAGCCGCAGGCGCCGCCGTAGATGCCGCGCTTGGTGGGCTCGAGCTGATCGATCACTTCCATGGCGTGCACCTTGGGCGCGCCGGTCAGGGTGCCGGCCGGAAAAGTGGCTTTGAGCACGTCCATGCTGGTCATGCCGGGGTTGAGCGTGCCTTCCACGTTGCTGACGATGTGCATCACGTGGCTGTAGCGTTCGATGCAAAACGCGTCGGTGACTTTGACGGTGCCAATCTGCGCGATGCGGCCGATGTCGTTGCGCGCCAGGTCAATCAGCATCACGTGCTCGGCGCGCTCTTTGGGGTCGTTCACCAACTCATGTTCGGCGGCCTTGTCCAGCTCGGGCGTGGCGCCGCGCGGTCGGGTGCCAGCCAGCGGGCGGATGGTGACCTTGGTGTCCCCGTTGGTCAGGGTTTCCTGGCGTACCAAAATTTCGGGACTAGCGCCCACCACGTGGAAGTCTGCGCCGCCAAGGGCCGCGCCGCTGAAGTTGTAGTAATACATGTAGGGGCTCGGGTTGAGCGAGCGCAGCGCGCGGTACAGGCTCAAGGGTGAGGCGGTATAGCGCTTTTTGATGCGCTGGCCCACCTGCACCTGCATGAAGTCGCCTCCGGCAATCAGCTCCTTGGCGCGCAGCACGGCGGCGATGTAGTCGGCCTTGGCGAAGTCGCGCTGCGCCGGGTGGCCTGCGCTGGGCACCACGGCCGGAATTTGCACCGCCTGCGCTAGCTGGTTTTTGAGCGCCAGCAAACGCGCCGTGCCCCGCGCATAGGCGTCGGGCGTGGACGGGTCCACATAGACCATCAAATGCAGCTTGCCCGACAGGTTGTCAATCACCGCCAGCTCTTCGCATTGCAAGAGCAAGATGTCGGGGCAATGCAGCGCGTCGGGCGGGCAACTGGCCTCCAGCTTTTTCTCGATGTGGCGCACCGCGTCGTAGCCAAAATAACCCGCCAGACCGCCGCAAAAGCGCGGCATGCCCGGGCGCAGCGCCACCTTGAAGCGCTTCTGGTAGCTGGCAATAAAGTCCAGCGGGTTGGCAGATGAGGTCTCGACCACCACGCCGTCAGTCACCACCTCGGTGCGCGCCTGGGCGCCAAAGCCGCTGCTGCGCAATAGCGTGCGCGCAGGCAGGCCGATAAAGCTGTAGCGCCCAAAGCGCTCGCCGCCCACTACCGATTCCAGCAAAAACGTGTAGGGCGCGTTGGCCGTGAGTTTGAGGTAGAGCGAGAGCGGCGTTTCCAGGTCGGCAAAAGCCTGGGCGGTCAGGGGGATGCGGTTAAAGCCCTGGGCGGCCAGGGCGGCAAATTCGGTCTCGGAAGTTTGGGGGGTCACAAGGGTTCTATGCCTTTTTGAAGTTCGGGGCGGGCGCTGCACGTGCCTTTGCGGTGCGCAACATCGCTGTGTTGAAAAAATTCAATTCACGCGGACTTCAGGGCCTGGTGGGGCATCCCGTGCCGGTCCGGCGCGCGGTGCGCCTGGGCCGCTGGGGCGAGGCAAAAGACCGCAGTCTTCAGGCCACCCGCACCGCGCCAGACGCTGGCAAAGCGTGCCAGGTCCGCCAGGGCCAGGCTCCCCGGTCGCTGCAACCTGTAATGCTGATGCGGTGGATAAACATGGCGTTCAGTGTAGCAAAGCGTCTGGCGCTCGCTCGCTCAGACACCCCGGGCGCGGTCGGCGTGGAACTGCGCCACAAAGGCGCCAAAGCGCCCGGCGTCCAGCGCGTTGCGCACCTCTTGCATCAGGTTCAGGTAGTAGTGCAGGTTGTGGATGCTGGCCAGCATGGGGCCCAGCATTTCGCCGCAGCGGTCCAGGTGGTGCAAATAGGCGCGGCTAAAGCCTTCGCGCCCGCCGCCGTCCCACGACACGCCAGTGGTGCCCGCGCAGGCATAGCAGGTGCAAGTGGTGTCCAGCGGCTGGGGGTCACTTTTGTGGCGGGCATTGCGGATTTTCAGGTCGCCAAAGCGGCTAAACAGCGTGCCGTTGCGCGCGTTGCGCGTGGGCATGACGCAGTCAAACATGTCGATGCCGTTTTGCACCCCGGCCACCAGGTCTTCGGGCGTGCCCACGCCCATCAGGTAGTGCGGCTTGTGCTGGGGCAGCTTGGGGCCGACGTGGTGCAGCAGGCGCAGCATGTCCGCTTTGGGCTCACCCACCGACAAGCCACCCACGGCAATACCCGGGAAATCCAGCGCCTCCAAAGCGGCCAGCGACTCGTCGCGCAGGTGCTCAAACATGCCGCCTTGCACGATGCCAAACAGCGCGTTGGGGTTGTGCAGCCGGGCGAACTCGGTTTTGCAGCGCTCGGCCCAGCGCAGGCTCAGCTCCATGGAGGCGCGCGCCTCGTGCTCGGTGGTGATCTGGCCCTTGGTTTTGGGCTCGACCGACAAATACGGCGTGCATTCGTCAAACTGCATGACGATGTCGGAGTTCAGCGTGGTCTGGATTTGCATGCTGACCTCGGGCGTCAAAAACAGCTTGTCGCCATTGACCGGGGACGAAAATCGCACGCCCTCCTCGCTGATCTTGCGCATGGCGCCCAGGCTCCAAACCTGAAAGCCGCCCGAGTCAGTCAGGATGGGCTTGTCCCATTTCTCGAACGCATGCAGGCCGCCAAACTTTTCAATCACATCCAGGCCCGGACGCATCCACAGGTGAAAGGTGTTGCCCAAAATGATTTGCGCGCCCATCTCGTGCAGGCTGCGCGGCATCACGCCTTTGACCGTGCCGTAGGTGCCCACGGGCATAAAAATCGGCGTCTCCACCACCCCATGGTTGAGGGTGAGGCGGCCCCGGCGGGCGTGGCTGCCCAAGTAGCTGCCGTCGGCAGAAGCAGGGTCGGATTGGAGCAGGTCAAATTTCAGCATGGCTAGATTTTACTTTTTGGAAGAAATTTACATTCTTAGGCGCTTTACTTTATACTTTTCTTTACTTCTTGAAATTTCGGAGGATTTGTATGTCAGACATTGCAGAAGTGGAAGCCATCGTCTCCAGCAAGGGCCAAGTCACCCTGCCAGCGGCCATGCGCGCCAAACTGGGCATCACGGCGGGCTCGCACATCCATTTTGAGCTGCGCGGCAACGAGCTGGTGATCAAGCCAGAGCTGCCCATGAGCGCCTACTACGGCATGCTCAAAGGCTATGACTTGGGCGACATTGAGCCCGAGAAAGAGCCGGACCGGGAGTTTTGAATGAACGTCGTTGATTCTTCCGGCTGGATCGAGTTTTTTCGGGCCGGTGCCAACGGCCCCGTGTTCAAACCCGTCATCGAAAGCCGCAACCAGCTGCTGGTGCCCACCATTTCACTGTTTGAAGTGCACCGGGTACTCAGCCGCAGCCTGAATGCCGACCTGGTGACCCGCTGCCTGGACGTGATGCGCCTGGGTCGCGTGCTGGACCTGACCGACGCGCGCGCCGTAGCGGCCGCCCACATCGCCACGCGCCACAAACTGGCCATGGCCGACGCGGCAATGTACGCCATGGCGCGCGAATTTGGCGCCACGTTCTGGACGCAAGACGTGGACTACCAAGGGCTGGACGGCGTGCGCTACCAGCCCAAACCCGGCGCTTGACCCAGACGCCGGAAAGCGCGCCCATTCAAGCCAAGTTTTTGCGGAAAAACGCCAGCGTCTTGTCCCAGGCTTTGGCAGCTGCATGGGCGTCGTACTTCAGATAGGCCAGGTTGTTGCTATCGGCCTCCTCGTTGGCAAACGCGTGCTTGGCCTCGTAGCGGTCAAAGGCGTAGGCCACGCCCGCCTCGGTGAGCTTTTGTTCCAAAGCGTCCACTCCGGCAATCGGAAATACATCGTCGTGGATGGCCCAGCTGCCCATGAGCGGCACCTTGATCTTGCTGGCGTCCACATATTCCAGGGGCGGGTAGCCGTACCACACGGCTGCCGCGTCCACCTCGGGCACAAAGACGCTGGACAAGAGCGTCAAAGCACCGCCCATGCAATAGCCGGTGACGCCGACTTTGGGCGCGCCTGCGGCCTTGAGGAACTGCACCGCGCCACGAACGTCCTGGCTGGCCGCGTCGCCAAAGTTCAGGCCGTCCATCAGGTGCTTGGCCTCGTTTTCTTTGAGCGCTAGCTGGCCCTTGTACAAGTCAGGCACCAAAGCCTGGTAACCCTGCTGCGCCAGGCGCTCGGCCACCTGCTTGATCTGCGCGTTCAGCCCCCACCATTCCTGGATGACCACGATGGCCGGCGCCGCGCTGCCCGCAGCGGGTTGCACCAGATAGCCGGTGGCGCTTTGCCCGTCGGGGCGTGTGTAAGTGACCATGGAACCCATACCAAACTCCTTGAAAGTAGCGTTAAAAAATCTGAAAAAAGCCATTTAAACCCAGCGCAGCGGCCAAAGCTCAAAACCGCCCGGACAGCAGCGCCCCAAAGCCCGGAGCCCGCGCCTCCAAACCCAGTTGTTTGAGCAGCGACCAGGTGGTGCACACCGCACTAGAGACCACGGGCAGGCCGCTGGCCGCCTCGATCAGCGGAACGGCAGCGAGCGATGGCATTTGCACGCAGGCCGACGCCACTATGGCATCGGCGCCTTGCACATTGAGCCGCTTCCAAAGCTCTGCCGGTGCTGATGGATCACGGGCGCCTACCAGCAAGTTGTCGGGGATTTCCAGCGACAGGCTGTCGATCACCTCAATGCCTTCGTTCTCCAGGTAGTTGATCACCAACTGGGTCAGTGGATTCATATAGGGCGCGATGATGGCGACGCGCTTGGCCCCCAACGCCTTCAGACCTTCAACCAAGGCGCCCGCGCTGCTGGTGACCGGAGCGGCCCCGCCATTGGCCACCGTTACCCCGTGCAAGCGCTGCTGCGACACGCGGTGGTAACCCAGGCCCATGCTCATGATGGCCACCAGGCAGGCGTAGGCCATCACGTCCATGCGCGCATCCGACAGCTCCAACGCGCAGCGGTCGGAGTCGCGGTCCATGGCGGCCAATTGTTCCTGGGTCACTTCCATCATCCGCATGCGGCTGGAATGGAAGGTGAAGCGCTCGGGCAGCACGCCCTCGCGGGCACGCAACATGGCGGGTATTTCGGTTTCCATGGTGGTGTTGGAACTCGGGACGATCAGGCCGATGCGGTAGGCTGTTTTCATGGTGGGTTGGTGACTGCCGTAGTGGGGATGGATTGAATTTTGGTTTTCTTTATTCATACCGTCCAATACATAATTCATATTCATTCATAGCGTTTAGGTATTGATCATGGAAATGCGGCAATTGCGCTATTTCACCGTCCTGGCCGAGGAATTGAGCTTTACCCGGGCGGCGCACAAGCTGCATGTGTCGCAGCCGCCGCTGAGCTTTCAGATCGCCAGCTTGGAAGAAGAATTGGGCGCCCGGCTGTTTGAGCGCACCAGCCGCAGCGTGCAATTGAGCGCCGCAGGCGCCGCGTTTTTGCCCCACGCGCGGGCGGTTCTGGAGCGGCTCGAGCAGGCGCGCACCCAGGTGCGGCAGGTGGCGCAAGGCTTTGAAGGCAGCGTGCACATGGGCCTGGCGGGCTCGCACTTTTGGGGGCCGTTGCCGCGCTTTATTACCGCGTTTCGCCAAAGCCGACCCAAGGTGGACGTGGTTTTGCACGAAATGATGCCCGCCGACCACCTGCAAGCGCTGCACGATGGCGCGGTGGACATCAGCCTCATGCGCAATCCGTCCGAACACCCCGGCTTGCAGGCGCAGCTGCTCTGGCGTGACCCGGTGGTCGTGGTGCTGCCGCTGGGGCATCCACTGGCCGGGCGCACGCGTATTGCGCTGCAAGAATTGCAAGCCGAGGCTTTGGTGATGTTGCGCCCGGCCTCGTCGGTTTACGCGCAAAAGGTGTTTGACGCCTGTGTGGCGGCGGGCTTTGTGCCCCGTGTGGTGCAGCAAGTCATTGAGGCCCCCGCCATGGTGACTCTGGTGGCCGCCGGCTTGGGCCTGGCGCTGGTGCCCGCCTCTTTGGCAAACATTCACAGCCACGAGGTGCTCCTACGGCCCTTGACGGACAGCACCCTCAACGGCGACGTCTACGCTTTGAGCCGCACAGGAGCGGCACAGCCTGCGGCCAAGGAGTGTTTGCAAGCCCTGCTTCAGTGGGCCCAAAGCCAGCCCCTAGACGCGGGCTAGCGCATACACCCAAGCGCAGATTCGCTCAGCTTGAACTTTTCTACGGCGCAGGAGCTCGCGCCAGCAGCATCGCGTCTCCATAGCTGAAAAAACGGTATTCGCTGGCAATGGCATGCTGGTAGAGCGCGCGGATACGCGCGTATCCGGCAAAGGCGCTGACCAGCATCATCAGGCTGGACTTGGGCAAATGAAAGTTGGTCACCAGCAGGTCGATCAGCTGAAACTGAAAGCCCGGTGTGATGAAGATCGTGGTGTCGCCACGGGCCGCACCGCTGGCGGCCCAGCTTTCCAGCGTGCGCACTGTCGTGGTGCCCACGGCCACCACGCGGCCGCCGCGCGCTTTGCAGGCGGCAATTGCGTCTTGGGTGGCTGGGGGCACGTCGTACCACTCGCTGTGCATGCGGTGTTCGGCCAGGTTTTCCGTTTTCACCGGCTGAAACGTGCCCGCGCCCACGTGCAGCGTCACATGCGCTTGCTGCACGCCCAAAGCGGCAAGCTGCGCCAGCAAGGCCGCGTCAAAGTGCAGCGCGGCGGTGGGCGCGGCCACGGCGCCGGGGTGCTTGGCGAACACGGTTTGGTAACGCTGCGCGTCTTGCGCCGCGTCGGGGTCCACGCCGTCTTGCTGGCGCGCAATGTAGGGCGGCAGCGGAATATGGCCGTGGCGCTCCATCAAGGTGTACGGGTCGTCGCCCGCGTCGTTGGACAACACAAAGCGAAACAGCGGCCCCTGCGCGTCGGGCCAGCGGCCCAGCAGCGTGGCGCGCAGGCCGTCGGCCTGGCCGGGTGCGCAGTGCAGCGCCACGGTGTCACCCACGGCGGGCTTTTTGCTCACGCGCAAATGCGCCGCCACCTGGTTGCCGCCCAATACCCGCTCGACCAGCAACTCTAGCTTGCCCCCGGTGGCCTTTTCGCCAAACAGGCGGGCGTTGAGTACCTTGGTGTCGTTGAAAACCAGCAGGTCGCCCGCGCGCAGCAAGCCGGGCAATTCATGAAAGATGCGGTCCACCGCGACGGCGGCACTGGCGTCCAAGAAACGCGCGCCGCTGCGCTGGGGCGCGGGCTGTTGGGCGATCAGGTGTTCGGGCAGAGCAAAATCAAAGTCGCTGAGGGTGTACGTGGAGTTCATGGTGCTTGAGGGCCGGACGGGCCCGTTCCAAGGAAAGAAGAAATCGAAATTAAGGAGGAGATTCTCCCACCGCGCACGGCGGCAGGACGCCCCGGCCAAGGCAGCTTGAGGCGAGGCGGCCAGCGGCCGCAAGCCCGCTCAGAACAGCTGCATGCTGATCCAGTACGCCACTGCCGCGACAAAGGCGCTGGCCGGGATAGTGAAGATCCAGGCCCAGATGATGTTGCCCGCCACGCCCCAGCGCACCGCGCTGGCGCGCTGGGTGGACCCCACACCGACGATGGCGCCGGTAATCGTGTGCGTGGTGGACACCGGGATGCCCAGCGCGGTGGCCAAAAACAAGGTCAGCGCACCACCGGTCTCGGCGCAAAAGCCGCCGACAGGGCGCAGCTTGGTGATCTTTTGGCCCATGGTTTTGACGATGCGCCAGCCGCCAAACATGGTGCCGCAGGCAATGGCGGTGTAGCAGTTGACGATGACCCAGGTGGGTGGCGCGGCGTCGCCCGCTTGGGCGTAGCCGGTGGCAATCAAGAGCATCCAGATGATGCCTATGGTTTTTTGCGCATCATTACCACCGTGGCCCAGGCTGTAGGCGCCGGCCGACACCAGTTGCAGGCGCCGAAACCAGCGGTCCACCTTGGATGGCGTGGCGCGTCGGCAAATCCAGGCCACCAGAAACATCATCAAGGACCCCAGCAAGAAGCCCAAAGTGGGCGACACAAAGATGAAAGTCACCGTCTTGAGCACGCCACCCGAGACCAGCGCCCCCGCGCCCGACTTGGCCATCACCGCGCCCACGATGCCGCCAATCAAAGCGTGCGAAGAGCTGCTGGGAATGCCGTAGTACCAGGTCACCAGGTTCCAGGCAATGGCGCCCAAAAGCGCGCCAAACACCACGTGCGTGTCCACGATGCCCGGTTGCACAATGCCCTTGCCCACGGTGGCGGCGACGCTCAAGTGAAAGATGAAAATCGCCACCAGGTTGAAAAAAGCGGCGAACAGCACCGCCTGCGCGGGCCTAAGCACACCGGTGGAGACGACGGTGGCAATCGAATTGGCGGCGTCATGAAAACCATTCATGAAGTCAAACGCGATGGCCAAGACCACCAGCAGCACCACGACCCACAGGGCAGTTTGTACAGTTTGCATGCAGGCCCCGGCGGATCAGGAATTCTCGAGGACGATGCCCTCAATCAGATTGGCCACGTCCTCGCACTTGTCGGTGATGGTTTCCAGCAGCTCGTAAATCGCCTTGAGTTTGATGAGCTCGCGCACATCGGGCTCTTCGCGAAACAGCTTGCTCATGGCCGAACGCATGATGCGATCGGCGTCAGACTCCAGGCGGTCAATTTCTTCGCAGGTCTTGAGCGCCGCCTCGGCCGTGGCCGCGTCGTGCAGCTTGTCGATCAGGGTAACGGCGTGCTTGAGGCGCTCGCAGCAGCGCACGCTCACGTCGGTCAGGCGCACGATCTCCTCGGTCATGTGGCGCACGTCGTACAGCGCCATGGTCTCCGCCGAATCCTGAATCAGGTCGGCCACATCGTCCATGGTGTTGATCAGCGAATGGATTTGCTCGCGGTCGATCGGCGTGATGAAGGTCTTGTGCAACATGCGGTTGACCTCGTGCGTGATGCGGTCGGCTGCGCGCTCGGCGTTGTCCACTTCGCGGTTGTAGGCCTCGCGCTTTTCCAAGTCGCTGTAATTGGCCACCAAGCCAGAGAACGCGTGCGCCGCCTCGACGATGCGCGTTGCGTGCTGGTTGAACAGCTCAAAAAAATTGCCTTCGCGCGGCAGCAGCTTGCCAAAAAACATGGTGGAAGTCCTGGGTTTGATGTCATTCGCATGACAAATTGAAGTCAGCTGGAAGTTTAACTGCCGATGCGGCGCAGACGCACCAGCTTGGGGCGCTACTGACAAGCACCTCGGTTTGCTTTGACTGGGGCAAACCCAATGGACTAGTATTGCGCCCACCCACTACGCGCATGAACACACTGCCCCACGCCCGCCGCGCGCCTGAGTCCGCGCCGTTGGCCCGGCGCAGAACCAGGCCCACCGCTTGAGCGATACCACGAAACCCGCCGCCCCAGCCCTGTCCGCGCCCTTGTCCGCGCCCCAAAAAGCGCTGCACAAACTCGGCCTGTACCGCGACATTGATCTGGCGCTGCACCTTCCGCTGCGCTACGAGGACGAGACCCGCATCGTCAAGCTGCGCGACGCCCGTGAGGGCGATGTGCTGCAAATTGAGGCCCGCGTGGTGGACAGCGAGATCAGCTTCCGCCCACGCAAACAGCTCATCGTGCGGGTGGACGACGGCTCGGACGTGTGCACCCTGCGCTTTTTCAACTTCTACCCGGCGCAGCAAAAGGCGTTGGCCGTGGGTCAGCATATTCGGGTGCGCGGCGAGGTCAAGGGCGGCTTTATGGGCTGGACCATGCTGCACCCGAGTTTTCGCCCAGCCGGGGGCGATTTGCCCAACACCCTCACTCCCGTTTACCCCACGGTGGCCGGCCTGCCGCAAAGCTATATCCGCAAGGCGGTGCTCAGCGGCCTGGCGCGTGCCGATTTGTCCGACACCTTTGCCCCTGGCGACCTGAGCCCCTTGCAGCACGACAGCCGCCAAGGACTGTGGACGTTGCACGAAGCCCTGGCGTTTTTGCATCATCCGCGCCCCGACGTGTCGGTGGACGCACTGATGGACCACAGCCACCCGGCCTGGCAGCGCCTGAAGGCCGAAGAGCTGCTAGCGCAACAACTGTCGCAACTGCAGTCGCGCCGCGAACGCGCCGCCTTGCGCGCGCCGGTGCTGGCGCTGGCGCCCTGTGCGGACGCGCTGCACCAGCGCCTGCTGGCCACGCTGCCCTTTGCGCTGACCGGCGCCCAAGCGCGGGTGAGCGCCGAGATTGCCGTTGATATGGCGCGCCCGGTGCCCATGCACCGCTTGTTGCAAGGCGACGTGGGCGCGGGCAAAACCGTGGTGGCCGCGCTGGCCGCGGCCATCTGCATGGACGCCGGCTGGCAATGCGCGCTGATGGCGCCCACCGAAATTTTGGCCGAGCAGCATTTCCGCAAGCTGCTGGGCTGGCTGGAGCCACTTGGCATTACCACCGCCTGGCTGACCGGCACGCAAAAGGCCAAAGATCGGCGTGCGATGCTGGCGCTGATTGAGAGCGGCGAGGCCAAGCTGGTGGTGGGCACCCACGCGATCATTCAGACCAAAGTGCAGTTCAAAAGCCTGGCGCTGGCGGTGATTGACGAGCAGCACCGCTTTGGCGTGGCCCAGCGCCTGGCGCTGCGCAGCAAGCTGCAGCACGAGAGCATGGAGCCGCATTTGCTGATGATGACGGCCACGCCCATACCGCGCACCCTGGCCATGAGCTACTACGCCGATCTGGACGTGTCCACCCTGGACGAGCTGCCGCCCGGGCGCACGCCCATCGTCACCAAGGTGGTGCACGAGGCGCGCCGCCACGAGGTGATAGAGCGCATCCGCGCCCAGGTGGCGCAAGGCCGCCAGGTGTATTGGGTCTGCCCCTTGATTGAGGAAAGCGAGGCGCTGGACCTGAGCAACGCCACCGAGACCCACGCCGAAATCAGCGCCGCGCTGCAATCGCCCGACGCAACATTTGCCGTGGGCCTGCTGCATTCGCGCCTGGCACCCGACGAAAAGAAGGCGGTGATGGCCGAGTTTGTGCAGGGCCGCACCGCCGTGCTGGTGAGCACCACGGTGATTGAAGTGGGCGTGGACGTGCCCAACGCCTCGCTCATGGTGATTGACCACGCCGAGCGCTTTGGCCTGAGCCAGTTGCACCAGCTGCGCGGGCGCGTAGGGCGCGGCGCGGCGGCGTCGGCCTGTGTGCTGCTGTATTCGACCGGCGACGCGCCACGTCTGGGCGAGACTGCGCGCGAGCGCCTCAAAGCCATGGCCGAGACCAACGACGGCTTTGAGATCGCCCGGCGCGACCTGGAGATTCGCGGCCCTGGCGAGTTTTTGGGCGCCCGCCAGTCGGGCGACGCCATGCTGCGCTTTGCTGACCTGGCCACCGACGACGCCATCTTGGACTGGGCGCGCCGCGAAGCCCCCCTGCTGCTGGACCGCCACCCGGCGCTGGCGCACAAGCACGTGCAACGCTGGCTGGGCACCAAGGCGGAGTTTTTGAAGGCCTGACGTAGCGCTTGGCCCAGGCAAATACACCACCCCGCCGACCCGCCCGCAGCGGTACGGTCGTGATAGTATTACCTGCTCTTACTTTTGCTTTCAAGGGCCCCAAACCGCTTATCAGGACACCCGCCGCCATGCAACCCACCATCACCAGCAAGGGCCAGATCACCATTCCGCGCGATTTGCGGCGCCACTTTGGCTTGCATACCGGCACGGCGGTGCGCTTTGAGATTGAGGGTGACCACATCGCGCTGCGCCCGGCGCCCGCCGCGCGCGACCTGGCCGCCTCGGGCTTTGGCCTGATTCGCAGCCACCGCCCGGCGGTGCCGGCCGACTTTGATGCCGCGAGCCTCGCACAAGAACCATGATTGGCCTGGACACCAATGTGCTGGCGCGCTATTACGTAGCCAGCGAGGACGCGCCCACGCAGCAGCAAAGCCTGGCGGCCAAGGCCCTGATCGACAGCGGCCAGCGCCTGTTTGTGGCCAAAACCGTGCTGCTGGAGCTGGAATGGGTGCTGCGCGGCTACTACAAAAGCCCGGTGGCTGACGTCGTGGCGGTGCTGGAACATTTGATTGCCCTGCCCAATGTGGAGCTAGAAGACCGCCAAGCCTGCCTATGGGCCACCACGGCGCTGCGCGAGGGCTTTGACTTTGCCGACGCGCTGCACCACGCGTCATACCGCCAGTGCGCCAGCGTGGCGACTTTTGACGACAAAAAATTTGCCCAGCGCGCCACGGCGAAAGCCTGGAAGCCCCCCGTCAAACTGATGAAACTGGTGAAAGAAGCAGCCCCATGACCCTGACCGAACTGAAATACATCGTCGCGGTGGCTCGCGAGCGGCATTTTGGCAAGGCAGCGGACGCCTGTTTTGTATCGCAGCCCACGCTGTCGGTGGCGGTAAAAAAGCTCGAAGAAGAGTTGGATGTCAAACTGTTCGAGCGCAGCGCCAACGAGGTGACGGTTACGCCGCTGGGCGAAGAAATCGTGCGCCAGGCGCAAAGCGTGCTGGAGCAGGCCGCCAATATCAAAGACATCGCCAAGCGCGGCAAAGACCCGCTGGCCGGCGCCCTGAAGCTGGGGGTGATTTATACGATTGCGCCCTACCTGCTGCCCGACCTGGTGCGCCAAGTGATCACCCGCACGCCGCAAATGCCGCTCATGCTGCAAGAAAACTTCACCGTCAAACTGCTGGAAATGCTGCGCACCGGCGAGATCGACTGCGCCATCCTGGCCGAGCCCTTCCCCGACGCCGGGCTGGCGATTGCGCCCTTGTACGACGAGCCGTTTTTCGCCGCCGTGCCCCGCGACCACCCGCTGGCCCAACACAGCAGCGTGAGCGCCGACGCACTCAAGAACGAAACCATGCTGCTACTGGGCAACGGCCACTGTTTCCGCGACCACGTGCTGGAAGTCTGCCCCGAGTTCGCGCGGTTTTCGAGCAACGCCGAGGGCATACGCAAGAGCTTTGAGGGATCGTCACTAGAAACCATCAAACACATGGTGGCCGCCGGCATGGGCATTACCCTGGTGCCGCGCCTGAGCGTGCCCGAAGGCGCGCTGCTGCCCAAGAAGCGGGGCAAAGAGGAAGCTTTTGTCAAATACCTGCCAGTGCAAGACGACAAAGGCGCACCCCCACCCACCCGGCGCGTGGTGCTGGCCTGGCGGCGCAGCTTTACCCGCTACGAAGCGATTGCCGCGTTGCGCAACGCCGTCTATGCCTGCGCGCTGCCGGGTGTGACGCGGCTTTCCTGAGCCTGAAAGTACGCGCCATGGCAAGCCGACTAGCCATCTACCTCGACCTCATCCGCTGGAGCCGCCCCGCTGGCTGGCTGCTGCTGCTGTGGCCCACGCTCAGCGCCCTGTGGCTGGCCGCAGGTGGCTTTCCGGGCTGGCATTTGCTGCTGGTGTTTACGCTGGGCACGGTGCTGATGCGCAGCGCAGGCTGCTGCATCAACGACGTGGCAGACCGCGACTTTGACCGGCATGTGCAACGCACCGCCCAGCGGCCAGTGACCAGCGGGCGGGTGTCGGCGCGGGACGCCTTGGCTTTAGGCGCGGTGTTGGCACTGCTGGCGTTTGGGTTGGTGCTCACCACCAATGCCGCCACCATCGCCTGGTCGTTTGCCGCGCTGGCGGTGGCGGTGCTGTACCCGTATGCCAAGCGCGTGGTAGCCATGCCGCAGGCGGTGCTGGGCGTGGCGTTTAGCTTTGGCATTCCGATGGCGTTTGCGGCGGTCACGGGCGCGGTGCCGCCGGTGGCCTGGCTGCTGCTGCTGGGCAATCTGTTTTGGGTGCTGGCCTATGACACCGAATACGCCATGGTGGACCGCGAGGACGACTTGCGCATTGGCATCAAAACCTCGGCCATCACCCTGGGGCGTTGGGACGTAGCTGCCATCATGGCCTTTTACGCCGCCTACCTGGCGGTCTGGGGCGCGGTGCTGTCAGCCTCCAATCTGGGTCGTTTTTGGATGCTCGGGCTGGCAGCCGCTGGGGCGCAAGCGCTGTGGCACTTTGGCCTGATTCGCAGCCGCAGCCGCGAGGGTTGCTTTAAGGCCTTTCGGCTGAACCACTGGGTCGGGTTTGCGGTGTTTGCCGGGATTGCGCTGAGCGTCTAGACCCGTACAGGCCCAAGCGGATTCAGACGCCAAAAATCCGCGCCAGCCGCACCATCACGCCCTGAATCCAGGGCGCCACATAGCGCAGCCGGGGCCGCGCCGCTTCGCTGGCCTCCACCATTTTGGCGACGATGGAGTCGGTGCTGCGCGCTTCCACAAAGGCAAAGGTGCGCTTTTCCTTGGCCTTCATGGCCTCGGCCTGGCCGTAGAAGTAAGACGTTTCATCCATCCACGCGTATTTGCTGTCGCTCATTTGCTGGTTAAAGCCGGTGTGGATGGCGCCGGGCTCAATCACCGCCACCTGCACGCCTTTGCCCAACTGGTCCATCTCTTCGCGCAGACCCGCAGCAGCGGCGGACAGGGCGAACTTGGTCATGGAATACGGCATTAAAAACGGCATGGGCAGGCGCCCGGCAATCGAGCTGACAAAGAGCACCGTGCCGCGCTGGCGCGCAATCATGCCGCGCAGCGCCACTTGCGTGAGCGCCAGGGTGCCAAACACATTGACCTCAAACACCCGGCGAATGCGCTCCATGTCCACCTCGGCCAGCGAGCCCGATTCGCCCATGCCCGCGTTGTTAATCAGCACGTCCACCGGCCAGTCCAGCACCTGCGCGCGATCCGATGCGTCGGTGATGTCGAGCTTGTGCACTTCTAGCGCCACGCTGCGCCGGGCCGCTTCAGCGCGCAGTTCGTCGGCTTGCGCCAGGCTGAAGGTGGCGGCCAGCACGCGGTGGCCGCGTGCGGCCAGGGCGAAGGCGGCGTCGCGGCCAATGCCGGTGCCCGCGCCGGTGATGAGAATGGTTTTTTTCATGGCGTCCTCGGTATGCGATGGGCAGGCAGGCTGCCGCGCCGCCACCCAAAAAGAAAAACCCGCGGAGCACGCCCCATGGCTAGCTGCGCGGGCCTGTCACCGTGCCCCATATGCGGGGGCAAAGTGCGCGGCTTACTTGGCTTTGAGGCACTCGCTCATGAACTTCTTGCGCTCGTCACCCTTGAGTTCTTTGGTCTTGGCGTCGGCGTTGCAGGTTTTCATTTTGTTTTGCTGGGCGGTACCAGTCTCGGGGGCCGAGGCCGCAGCAGCGGGCTTGGCGCTCAGGCACTCGCTCATGAACTTTTTGCGCTCATCGCCTTTGAGTTCTTTGGTTTTGGCATCGGCGTTGCAGGTCGTCATTTTGTTTTGCTGGTCGGTAGCGGCTTGGGCACCGCCCACGGCCAACGCAAAGCCCAGTCCCAAAGCTATCAATACAAATACTCGCTTCATATATCCCCCATGGTAAAAAAATGAACCCTGCCCCCCTGGGCCGGCCCGCGCACAGACAATTCCGTGCAGCGGGCGCCAGCATACAGCGTAGCGCCGACCCGACCCGGCTTGCTTTAGGGGGCCACCGTAAAATCGATGGCTATGCTTTCTGTCAAAACCGAACTCCTCCATGCGCTGGCCACCGCGCTCGAAACCCTGATGCCCGGCGCGGGCGCCAAAGCGGCCCTGGAGTCGCCCAAGGTCGCCGCCCACGGCGACTTTGCCACCACGGCCGCCATGCAACTGGCCAAGCCCCTGCAGCGCAACCCGCGCCAAGTGGCCGAGCAGTTGGTTCAGGCCCTGCAGGCGCAAAGCGCCGTCACGCAATGGGTGGACGCGCTGGAAATTGCCGGACCAGGCTTTATCAACATCCGTCTCAAACCCGCCGCCAAACAGGAGGTTGTGCGCGAGGTGCTGACCGCAGGCGCCGCGTTTGGCCAGCAGCCGTCCAGGGGCGAGCAACTGCTGGTGGAATTTGTCTCGGCCAACCCCACCGGCCCGCTGCACGTGGGCCACGCCCGCCAGGCGGCACTGGGCGACGCCATTTGCAACCTCTACGCCACCCAAGGCTGGCAGGTTTACCGCGAGTTTTATTA
The DNA here is from genome assembly GCA_947450895.1 of Comamonadaceae bacterium. GTDB lineage: Bacteria > Pseudomonadota > Gammaproteobacteria > Burkholderiales > Burkholderiaceae_C > Allorhodoferax. The sequence goes on from CANFWT010000017.1 coordinate 19,460, forward strand.
CAACGATGCCGGGGTGCAAATCAACACCCTGGCCACCAGCACGCAGTTGCGCGCCCAGGGCGTGCAGCCCGGCGACCCGCTGTGGCCCGAGTCCTCGTACGCGGGCGACTACATTGCCGACATTGCCGCCGACTTTATGGCGGGCAAAACCGTGGCGGCTGACGACCGCAGTTTTACTGCCAGCGGCGACGTGCATGACCTCGACGGCATGCGCGAATTTGCGGTGGCCTATCTGCGCCGCGAGCAAGACTTGGACTTGCAGGCCTTTGCCCTCAAATTTGACAATTACTACCTGGAAAGCAGCCTGTACACCAGCGGGCGCGTCGACGCCGCCGTAGGCGCCTTGGTGGCGGCGGGCAAAACTTTTGAGAAAGACGGCGCCCTGTGGCTGCGCTCCACCGACTATGGCGACGACAAAGACCGCGTCATGAAAAAGGGCGACGGCAGCTACACCTACTTTGTGCCCGACGTGGCCTACCACCTGGCCAAGTGGGAGCGCGGCTTTACCAAGGTGGTCAACATCCAGGGCACCGACCACCACGGCACCATCGCCCGGGTGCGCGCTGGCTTGCAAGCGGCCTCCGCGTTTCTCCACCTGGACATTCCGGTGGGCTACCCCGACTATGTGTTGCACACCATGGTGCGGGTAATGCGCGGCGGCGCCGAGGTCAAGATCTCCAAGCGCGCGGGCAGCTACGTCACCCTGCGCGATCTGGTGGAGTGGACCAGCAAGGACGCAGTGCGGTTTTTCTTGCTCTCGCGCAAGCCCGACACCGAATACACCTTCGACGTCGACCTGGCCGTGGCCAAAAACAACGACAACCCGGTGTATTACGTGCAATATGCCCATGCGCGCATTTGCTCGGTGCTCGCCGCCTGGGGTGGTGAACGGAATACGCTGAGCGGCGTGGACCTGTCGGCCCTGACCAGCCCGCAAGCGCAGGCGCTGATGCTGCTGCTGGCCAAGTACCCGGAGATGCTGACGGCAGCCGCCCAGGACTTTGCACCGCACGATGTGACCTTTTACCTGCGCGAACTTGCCGCCTGCTACCACAGCTACTACGATGCCGAACGCATTCTGGTGGACGAGGAGGCGGTCAAGCTGGCACGGCTGGCACTGGTGGCTGCCACGGCGCAGGTATTGCACAATGGCTTGGCGGTGCTGGGCGTGAGCGCACCGCAGAAGATGTAATGCACAGGGGAACACAATGAAAAAACAGCGCGGCGGTACGGTTTTAGGCTTTGTTTTGGGCTTGGTCGTCGGCTTGGGCATTGCGCTGGGGGTGGCCGTCTACGTCACCAAAGTGCCATTGCCCTTTATGAACAAAGGCCTGACCCGCGGCGCGGACCAAAGCGAGGCAGAAAGTAAGAAAAACAAGGACTGGGACCCTAACGCCCTCTTAAGCGGTAAACCGGCCGCCAAAGCGTCAGCGGCGCCAGAAGCTGCCGCAAGCGCGCCGACGTCGGGCAGTGTGCCGCCAGCAGCGACTGAGCCCCGTCCCGATGCCAAAGCCGACACCAAGGCTGAAGACAAAGCTGCCTCCAGCGCCGACCCGCTGGGTGCACTGGCCAAAGCAAAAGGTGCCACGGCCGATTCGCCCCAAATCTCCTACTTTGTGCAAGTTGGTGCGTTTCGGACCCCCGAGGATGCGCAGGCCCAGCGCGCCAAGCTCGCCCTGGTGGGCGTCGATGCAAAAGTCACCGAACGGGAACAGGCTGGACGCCCTTTGTTCAGGGTACGTGTCGGTCCGTTTGAGAAGGTAGAAGACGCCGAACGCGCCAAAGACAAGCTAGACAAGGCGGGTAATGAAACCGCCTTGGTCAAAGTACAGCGCTGAATTGCGCCTTTTTGTGGTTAACTTTTTTGGAGTTGGTATGAGCTTGCACCGCCGTGAATTTTCCCAAGCCGCACTGGCCCTGGTCGCCGGCTTTGGCAGCCTGGCCCAAGCCCAGGCCCCAGCGCAAACACCCGTGGCGGGCACCGATTACGTGGTGCTGGATTCGCCTGCGACCGTGGACGCCCCGGTTGGCAAAGTAGAAGTGGTCGAGTTCTTTTGGTACAGCTGCCCGCACTGCAACGCGTTCGAGCCGACTTTGAGCGACTGGGTCAAAAAGCTGCCCAAAGATGTGGCCTTTCGGCGCGTGCCGATTGCCTTCAATGCCACCTTTGCGCCCCAGCAGCGCCTGTACTATGCGCTCGAATCCATGGGACTGGTGGAGAAACTTCACGCCAAGGTGTTCGCCGCCATCCACGTCGACAAGCTCAAACTCGCCACCGGCGAAGCGATTGTTGAATGGGTGGGCAAGAACGGCGTGGACACGGCCAAGTTCTTGGCCGAGTACAACTCCTTTGGCGTAGTCACCAAAACGCAGCGGGCCTCCCAGCTGCAAAACGCTTACAAAGTAGAAGGCGTACCTGCACTGGGCGTGGCGGGGCGCTTCTACACTGACGGGACCCATGCCAAAAGTATGGAGCGCGCGCTGGAAGTCGTCGACGCCTTGGTTGCTGGCCTGCGCCCACCGGCAGCCAAACCGGCGCCCGCCAAGGCTGCCAAAAAGCCTTAAGCGGCCAAGCCGTACCCCGCGCGCAGTGGCACGCTTGTCGCTTAAGGCTTGGTTTTGTGCCTCCGGGTGGCCCTTGATTGGGGTGGCTACAATGCGCCGCATATGCACATCAGCAAGTTTCGTGCCTTTATGAAAATCGTCGCCGCCGCAGTGCTACAGGCCTGCTGTGTTTTGGCCATGCCGGTCTGGGCCGAAAAAGCCGACCGCAGCAAGCCCATGAATATCGAAGCCGATCAGCTGCGCTACGACGACGTACAACAAACCACTGTATTTACAGGGCGCATCGTGCTGACCAAAGGCAGCATCACCATCCGCGGCGCCAAACTCGAGGTGCGCCAGGATCCCGAGGGTTACCAATACGGCACGGTGACCGGATCCGCCGCCGAGCCCGCCTTTTTTCGCCAAAAGCGTGATGGACTGGACGAGTTCATTGAAGGCCAGGGAGACACCTTGGTTTACAACGGCAAGGCCGATACCGTGCGCTTTGAGAAAAACGCGCTTCTGCGCCGCTACCGGGGCGCGGCGCTGGCCGACGAAGTCAGCGGCGCAGTGATCCTCTACGAAAACCTGACCGACAAATTCAGCGTCGACGGCAGCACCCCTGGTGCCGCAGGCGCCGCCAAGGGTCGGGTACGCGCGATGCTCACACCCAAGCCGGAAAGCAAGCCCCAATGAACGGGGTCTCAGCCACGCCGCATCCCGCGGACTTGCCGCCGGTCGGTCTGCTGCAAGCCCAGCATTTGCAGCGCGCCTACGGCAAGCGCCAGGTGGTGCGAGACGTTTCGCTGGCGGTGCGCACCGGCGAGGTAGTAGGCCTGCTCGGACCCAACGGCGCAGGCAAAACCACGTCGTTTTACATGCTTGTGGGTTTGTTGCGCACCAGCGCCGGCGAGATCACCATTGACGGCCAACGCATCGAACACATGCCCATCCACCGCCGCGCGCGCTTGGGGCTGGGCTACTTGCCGCAGGAAGCGTCAATTTTTCGCAAACTTAACGTCGAAGAAAATGTGCGCGCCGTGCTGGAGCTGCAAGTCGGACCCGACGGCCAGCCGCTGTCAAGCGCCGAGATCGAAATGCGCCTGACGGCCTTGCTGCAGGACCTGAGGGTGGAGCATTTGCGCCTGTCGAGCGCACTGGCGCTCTCGGGTGGAGAGCGCCGCAGGGTGGAAATTGCCCGCGCTTTGGCCACACAACCGCGCTTTATCTTGCTCGACGAGCCCTTCGCAGGCATCGACCCGATCGCGGTGATCGAGATCCAACGCATCATCACTTTCCTAAAAAGCCGCAATATCGGCGTGCTGATCACCGACCACAACGTGCGCGAAACCTTGGGCATTTGTGACCACGCCTACATCATCAGCGACGGCCAGGTGCTGGCGCAGGGCACCCCGTCCGAGATAGTCCACAACGCCGAAGTGCGTAGGGTCTACTTGGGCGAGAACTTCAAAATGTAGACCGTTATGCGGCAAGGTCTTTCCCTTCGCGTCTCGCAGCATCTGGCGCTGACGCCGCAGTTGCAACAGTCGATCCGGCTGTTGCAACTCTCCACGCTGGAGTTGAGCCAAGAGATTGAGCAGATGTTGGAGGCCAATCCATTTTTGGAAATGGACCATGAGGCGGCCGAGCGCGAGCAGTTTGGGCTGGCGCAGGCGGACATGCCGGTCAGCGACGGCGACCGCATCAGCGAATACGCGCCCAGCGCCCCCAGCGACTTCACCAGCAGCGCCACCGACACCGGCAAAGACCAAGACGCCACGCCGCTGAGCGCCGAGCCCGGCGAAGACGGTGTGAGCTGGGAGGGCGACGGCACCACCGAGACCACGCCCGACGATGGCGAATGGGGCGGCGACGCCAAGGCGCGCACCAACAACCTGGGCGACGACGAAGACAAGGACGCCACCGAGCTGGCGCGCGTGCAGGAGTCGCTGCAAGCGCATTTGCTGCGCCAGGCACTGCGCCTGCGCCTGAGCGATACCGACAGCGCAGCGCTGCGCTTTTTGATTGAGTCGCTCAACGACGACGGCTACCTGGAAGACCCGCTGGAGTCCCTGGCGCAAAGCCTGGCCAGTGAGGACCTGGAACACATCGAAGACCTGGTGCACCACTTCACTGTGGCGCTGGGGCTGCTGCACAGCCTAGAACCAGTGGGCGTGGGCGCCCGCGACCTGGGCGAATGCCTGCGCCTGCAAGTGCGCGCGCTGCTGGCTGACTTGAATACAGACGCGCCCGAGACCGATTTCGACCAAGAAGTGCTGGAAGTGGCGCTGCGCATTTGCCAGCAACCCATGGACCTGCTGGCGCGGCGCGACATCAAACGCCTGGTGTTGCTGGGCGTGGGCAGCGATGCGCTGGTGCGCGAAGCGATTGCGCTGATTGCGCGCCTGGAGCCCAAGCCCGGACGGCGCTTTGTGGACGTGGAGCGCAACATCGTGGTGCCCGACGTGCTGGTCAGCGCCCTGCACAAGGTCGGCGCCACACCGAAGTTTCGGGTGCAGCTCAACCCCGACGTGATGCCGCGCCTGCGGGTGCACGACATTTATGCCAATGTGCTGCGCAACCACAAGGCCAGCTCCAGCCACGCCGGCTTGCAGCAGCGCCTGCAAGAAGCACGCTGGTTTATCAAGAACATCCAGCAGCGCTTTGACACCATCTTGCGCGTCAGCACGGCCGTGGTGGAGCGGCAAAAAAGCTTTTTCACCCACGGCGAGCTGGCCATGCGCCCACTGGTGCTGCGCGAGATTGCCGAAGAGCTCGGCCTGCACGAGTCCACCATCAGCCGCGTAACCACCGCCAAATACATGGCCACGCCCTTTGGCACCTTTGAGCTGAAGTACTTTTTTGGCTCGGGCCTGGACACCGAGTCCGGCGGCAGCGCATCCAGCACGGCGGTGCGCGCCATCATCAAGCAGTTCATTGCCGCTGAGAGCCCGAAAAAGCCCTTGAGCGACAACCAGCTGTCCGAAATGCTGAAAGAACAAGGCATCGAATGCGCCCGGCGCACCGTGGCCAAGTACCGCGAGGGGCTGAAAATTGCCCCGGCGAGTTTGCGCAAAGCGCTTTGAAAGACTTCCTTTGAACCAACTCCAACTCTTTCTCCCCTGCGCCGCCGGGGTGGAAGACTACCTGGCCCCCGAGATACTGCAGATCACTGGCCTGCCACCGGGCTGCATCACCAAGCAGCGCGGCGGCGTGGCGGTGCGCACCTCGCTTTCCGACGCGATGCGTCTGAACCTGTACTGCCGTCTGGCCCAGCGCGTGCTGGTGCTGGTGTCCTACACCGAATACCGCGCGGAATCCGACCTGTACCGCGCGGCCATGGCGGTGGAGTGGGAGCGTTGGTTTACGCCGCGCCAGAGCATCAAGATCGAAGTCACCGCGCAGCACAGTCCGCTGACCAGCCTGAACTTTGCCGCGCTCAAGGTCAAAGACGCGGTGTGCGACCGCTTTCGCGAAACCTCGGGCGGCGTGCGGCCAGACGTAAACACCCAGTGGCCCGACGTGCGCATTTACGCCCATCTGACCACCGACGCCTGCTCGCTGTACATCGACACCTCGGGCGAGCCGCTGTTCAAGCGCGGCTGGCGCGAGGACAAGGGCGACGCGCCCCTGAAGGAAACCCTGGCGGCGGCCATGATTGCCGCCAGCGGCTGGGCCTCGGGCGACGACGATTTGTTGCCGCTGTACGACCCCTGCTGCGGCAGTGGCACCGTGGTGATTGAGGCGGCGCAGATCGCCTGCAACATCGCTGCCGGCTCCTTGCGCCGTTTCGCTTTTGAGAAGTTTGTGCCCTTTCGCGCCCAGGAATGGGCGGCCATGAAGGCCGAGGCCGCTGCGGGCGTGGTCAAGCCCGAGCCCGGGCAGCCCGCGCTGATTTACGCCAGCGATGTGTCCTTTCGCATGGTCGATTTTGCGCAGCGCAATGCCGAACGCGCCGGGGTGGCCGGCGTGATCGACTTCCGGGGTGGCGACGCCTTGCAGCGCATGCCACCGATTGACGCCGCGACCACCGGCGGCGGCGTGATGATTCTGAACCCACCCTACGGCGAGCGTATTGAAGTGGGCGGCGTGGCCGGTGCCGGACGGCGCCAGGACGCAGCTTCGCGTGACCGGCGCGATGACGATGCGCAACAAGCCCGCTTTGGCGCGCGCGAACTGGCGCACACGGAGGACGGTGGCGAATTCTTTAGCCAGCTGGCCAGCCACTGGAAGAAAAACTTCAGCGGCTGGAGCGCCTGGGTGCTCACGCCCGACCTGAAGCTGCCCGGCAAGATGCGCCTGAAAGAGTCGCGCCGCGTGCCCATGTGGAACGGCCCGATTGAATGCCGCCTGTTCAAGTTCGACATGGTGGCCGGGCGCATGGCCAAGGACGCGGCGGCAGCCAAAGCGGCCGGCTCCGCCCCCGCTGCCGAATAAGCGCAGCGCTTAGCCCGTGCCTTCGACCTCAACGCCCGCGCCGGGCGCCTGCGTGGTGATAGACACCAATATCGTGCTCGACCTGTTCGTCTTCCAAGACCCCGCCACGCTGGCTCTGAACCAGGCATTGACCAGCGCACTCGCTCTGGGCCAGCCGCGCTGGCTGGCCACGGCCGCCATGCGCGAAGAGCTGGCGCGGGTGCTGGACTACCCGCAGGTGCTGCGCCGGATGGATTTTTACCAACGCAGCGCGGCCGAAGTGCTGGCGCTTTTTGACCGCTTGTCCCACCCTGTGGGCCTTGCGCCCAAAGCGCCTGTGACTTGCAAGGACCCGGACGACCAACAGTTCATTGACCTGGCAGTTGCGCATGGAGCGGCGCTGCTGAGCAAGGACCTGGCCGTGCTGTGCATGGACAAACGCATGCGCGGGCTGGGGGTGCCATACGTGGCAAGGGTGTGGGCCGCCTAAAAGGCCCGCACGCGCCGGCAAGGCCTGGAGCGGGGTGACTGCATAGGCCAGGCCCTGGGCACGTGCTTGCAGCAGCGTGGCCTTGGCCTCAGCGGCCTCTAGCTACGCCAGGGAGCGCGCAGTTTGCGCAGGCGTTCAAGCATCCCTCTGGACAGGCTAGGCAGCAGCGCCACCAAAGCGCCCAAGCCCACCAGCATGCCCAACAGGGCCGGGCTAAGTACGTCGCTGGCGCTTGAGATGCTCGCGAGTTGCTGGCCCGCCGCCACAAACACCACGGTACTGGCCAACATTCCCAACTGGCTGACAGCATAAAAAGTGCGGCTGCGCATGTCGGTCAGGCCCATCAGCAGGTTGACCGCGCCAAAGGGCACCAACGGTATCAGACGCAGACTGAGCAAGTACAGCGCACCCTCGCGCTCCAGGCGGCTGCGCACCGCCAGCAAGCGGGGGCCCATGCGCGCGCGCACCAGGTCACCAAGCAGGTAGCGCGCCAGCCAAAACGATATCGTGGCACCCAGGCTGGACGCGAAGGACACCAGTAGCAGTCCCCATGCCAGACCAAAGACCGCACCGGCAGCCAGCGTCAGCACGGCCACTCCGGGCAAGGACAGTGTGGCCGCCAGCAGGTACAAGGCAAAAAAAGCGCTGCGCACCCGCCAGGGCGCAAGCTCGTACCAGGCCACCAGCTCGGTGTGGCGGGCTTGCAAGGCGGCCAGGGTCAGCGTCTCGCTGGGTGCCAGCCTCCACCACAGTGCCAGCGCCAAGGCCAGCGCCAGCAGAGCGCCCAGGCGCCAGCCAGGTCGCCAGCGCCGAGCGGCCTTGGCCGGACTGCCCGGATGTTGGGGAGCATCCGCCATCGTGGGTGTTCAGCGTGGGCCGGAGGTTTGGTTTGGCACTTTGTCGGCAAAAGCGCGCATACCCCAGAGCACTCTGGCGGCCAGGGTCAGGCAGCACAGCGCTGCGAAGCAATAAGCCAGCGGCGTAAAGTAGTGCGGCCACAGGCAGCAAATGGCAAAAAAAGCCAGCGTTTCGGTGCCCTCTGTCAAGCCGCCCAAAAAATAAAACGACTTGTCGGGCACCGCCAGGTTGTGCAGGCCGCGTTTGGCCGCGATGACGGCAAAGGCCAGAAAACTGCTGGCCGTGCCCAAAAAACTGGCCAGCAACACCGCAGCGGCCAGCGCGTTGCGGGCCGGGTTGGCCACGGCAAAGGCCAAGGGAATGCCGGCGTAAAACACAAAATCCAGGGTGATATCCAAAAACCCACCCAGGTCGCTGGCCTGGGTCTGGCGCGCGACGGCGCCGTCCAGCGCATCACACAGACGCGACGCTGCGATGGCCAGCAAACCGCCGCCAAACGCACCTTGGCTGATCAGCGCTGCAGCCAACACGCCGATGGCAAAACCCATCCAGGTGAGCGCATTGGCACGCACGCCCGCGCGCGCCAGCGGACGCGCCAAGGCCGTTACGGCGGGACGGGTGAAAAGCAGTGCAAGTCGATCCAGCATGGCCAGATTGTGAGGGCGCTGCTACTGCAAGTCTGGGAAAGGTGCACAGGGTGCGCAAGGCCTGCAAGATCGGCAGCGTCGCGGGCCACCCCAAGCGCCGCTGTGCCGCGCTGGGCGACGGCATCACTTGCGAGGATGCGCGGGCGAGTGGGGGAGTGCGCGGGAGCCTTGGAACAAAGGGCGAGGCGCGGGGCGCACGGCGCGGCATGGGCAGAGTACAAGCGACCCTATGCCAGCGCTTGGTACAGCGACCGATTGCGGGTGATCCGGCCCAAGTGCTATCGGTGAAGCGGCACCGAAGGCGTTAGAAAGCGAGTGAGCCAAAGCGCAATGCGGTTGTACATGAGCTCGTAGCCCGAATCGGCAGGCACGAGGCCTGCCTCGGGCGCCGCGGGACGGTGGTAGCGCTTGGCCAGGCGGTCCCACTGTGCTTCAGTGACCAACTGGTCTGCAACGGGGATGATTGAAACCTCTTCCAGCCGAATTTGCGCCAGATAGTCGTCGCAAAACCGCAAGGCCTCGCGCTCAAAGGCATGACGCTGTTGCGTGTGACCGATCTGCCACGCCGCCAAAAGGATTTGCAGCGCATCAAGCTCGGCCACGTTCAGCCGGTACGCCTGTTCGATGCCGGCAACGGCGTGTACCGTGTCCTGCGCCACCTGCATTACCCTGGGAAACACCAGTTGGGCTTCTTTGGGGTGGTGCACGTGTTCAGAAAATTCTTTGACATACACCAGCATGGACCGCACTATCTCGAAATAACGTCCAGGCGCCTGGCCAGGGCCTCGATGAATCACCATTTGCAGCGCGTGAATCATCACTGTCAATGAATGGTGCTCGTCACGAATGGTGCGCAAAAGGTGGTGGGGCATGGGCGGGCCTTTGGATTGCTTCCATCCTCGCCCAAGCGCATGGACCCCGGTGTGACGTATATCAGCAAGCGGCCAGAAATGCCGTCGCGCTCTGCCTTTATTGATCTTGACCCGTCAAGGCTGGCGCTTGCGCCACCAGCGCTCTAAGCGTCTGCACGTCTTTTGCACAGACACCAAAGCCAGCGTGACAGGTGTGGCGTTTTGGGCGCTCCAGGCGTCGACCAAGGCGATGGCGCGCACGCAGTCTGCCGCCTGCCGTTGCGCGGTATCCGCCAGGGCCACAATGCGCCGCGCGGTGCGGCAGGCCATGGTCTGGTCATTCATCTCGCCCAGGTCTTGCTGCAGCTTGGTCAGCAGTTGCAGTATTCGCGCATGCCGCTTGGCTGCGCCCAAGGTCGGCCATGCCAGTTCCAACGTGTAGCGCAAGCGCTTGACCGCAAGGCGCGCGCGGTGCCAACCCTTGGGGCTATGGGCCTGGCGTATACGCCGGCGCATGCGCCGCGCAAGGTGGCGCAGCTGAATCTGCAAGAAGGGGCGCACCGGCATGCGCAGCGTGAGGCCAGTATTGGCCTTGGCCTTGGCGCACGGCCCTTTGGCTGATCGCTGCGCCACGCGCTCGCTTTGGCACAGCAAGGTCAGCGCAAAAGCCGTGACCGCAGGTCCACCAAATGCCTGCTGGCACCGCTGGGTGCACAGCGCACGCTGCGTAGCCACGAGGTCGGCAAATGCCTGCAGCGCAGGTTCGGCACCGAAAGATTCGCGCACTGCAGGCAATGACTGGGTGGCAAATACGTCGGCGTCGCGGGCCTGACCGGCGGTGCGTGCTAGCGCATGGGCTTGGGCGAGCAATGCGCGCCAGCTGCGGCCATGGCTGGACAGCCCAAACGCCCGCACTGTGGCGCGCAGGCGTTGCATCGCAATATGCAATTGGTGCACCGCCTCCGGCTCCTGGCCCGAGCGCAGTGCTGCAGCGTTGGCCAGCAGATGCATCACGTCGGCTTGGAGCGCCACAGCACAGGCTTGGCCCGCGCTGAAGCTGTCCCGCAGTGCCGAGCGTGCACGCAAGGCGGGCGGGGGCACGGCGGGCAAGCGCCCCAGCAGGCGCAGGCCCTGTTCCTGTTTAGAGTCTTGCAGCAAGCGCAGCTGGTGGCGCACGGCAAACTGCGTGGCCCAGCGCAAGAAGGCCAGACGCGTACCACGGATGCATTCAATTTCCAGCTCGGCAATCGGCGCCTTCCGCGTGCCGGGCTTGGCACGCAGCTCCCCCTGGTCCACACTGATTTCCAGCACCAGCAATGGCGCCGCCTGAATGCGCCAGACGCTGCGCCGAAAGCGCACGGAAAACTGGGCTTCTAAGGCATCAAACTGCCCATGGAGCAAGTCACCGAGCGCCGTGCTGGCAGGCGGAAGTGCCCGGCGCTCGGGCAATGGGCCCGCCACCCCCTGCTCGTGCTGCCAGCGCTCCAAGGCTGCCCCACCCTGGGCCTTGACGGTTTGTACATAGCCCTGGTCCGCATGCCGCACCCGCAGCGCCACGTGGGCCTGCGCCAAATCACCTTGCGGAGTGTCGAAATAGGTGGCGCGCAGCACCTGGCTGTTTTTTTCCAACAATGGGCTGTAGCCCTCACGGGCCAGGCTCTGCGCCACAGCTGCGTCAAAAATGAATTTAATTTCCAACTCGGTGTTCGTGGTCATGCACAGCACCTCAACATTCTGGCCTTGCCTGCCCCTCGTGCAAACAACGGCGCACAAGCCTAGGGTTTTGCCAAGCGCCCCACTATGGCACGGGCATTCCAAGGCGGGCCGGACGGTTCGCTCATGCAGTGACCTGGGTCAATGTGTCGGCACGGCGAGGCTTCACAGGCCGCGGCTTGCATCGTTCAATCAAGGCTTTAAAAGTCCAGGCGGCTTGACGCCCGGCAGGAAAAGGACGTGAAGCATGGACAGCCTGGGTCATTTTTCAACCATCGCACTGCGTTTGGCGCTGGCTCTCGTATTGGGTGCAATTTTGGGTTTGAACCGCTGGCTGCACCACAAGGCCGCGGGCATCCGCACCCATTCGCTGGTAGCGATTGGCTCGTGTGTAGCGATGTTGCTGTTTGAGGGCGACCACGCGTTGGAGGACTTGCAAGCCCGCAGCCGGGTCTTGCAAGGTCTGGTGGCCGGCATAGGCTTTCTGGGTGCGGGCGTCATCCTGCACGACAGCAGCTCCCAAAAAATCCACGGTCTGACTACCGCCGCCAGTGTCTGGGCCTGCGCCCTGCTGGGCGCCGCGTTTGGCAGCGGACAGTACATGGTGGGTGGGTTGGCGCTGGTGGCCATCTTGCTGGTGCTGACCTTGGGCGGGCGGCTGGAACAGTCCACAGGCGCCTTGCTGGGCAAGACCCGCGGCTCGGAGGTGCCCGCCGACGATTCAGGCAACTAACCGCGCGCCCCACAAGCCGTCTGCGTCCGGTCTGCGCTTTTCCAGCAAGTCCAGCGGCTGATCAGCCGCAATGATCTGCGTCAAAGTTCAGAACTGGCCCTTCGCTAGAGTGGACCGCCACAGCCGCGCGCGCCGTGCGCAGGCTGTTTTTGGAGTCTTGCTATGGATATTTCCAACCTGTGCCGACGCGAGATCATCTCGGTAGGCGCCAACGCGACGGTACGCGAAGCGGCTTTGGCCATGCGCACCCACCATGTGGGCTCGCTGATCGTGACCGATCCGAAAGATGGAGGGCGCGCCATGGGCGTGATCACCGACCGCGACTTGGTGATCAACCTGCTCGCGCCCGGCGCGCCCGTCGATGGCCAAACCATTGGCAGCCTGTGCAGCACCGAGTTGGTAGGTATCGTCGCCACCGCATCGGTGAGCGACGCGGTACAAGCCATGCGCAACGCGGGTGTGAGACGCTTGCTGGTGGTCCGCTCCGATGGGTCCTTGGTGGGACTGGTTTCCTCGGATGACTTGTTCGAGGCCATTGCGGGCGAGTTCGAAGCACTCACCGGGGCGTTGCGCAGCGGTCTGGCGCGTGAGAATGTGCGCACCATGACCAACGGCCACGCGGGGCAAAGCGGGGAGTTTCCGCGCGCCATTTACCTACCAGGGCATGAACCCTGAACGCGCGCTCTGCGATCCCCACGCCCGGTCCACGGGCGCGGGTTGAAGGGTTGGCACGGCCAGCACGCGGTTTGGAAGGCTAGAACGGCACCAGCCGCGCCAGGACTTGGCCGCGGCCAAAGGCCTCGCCAGCGGTCACCAGGATTTCCTCCACGCAACCGGCACGGGGGGCGACGACGTCGACCGTCTCATGGGCGAGCACCGCCCGCGCCAGCAACTGGCCAGTGACAACATGCGCGTTGTCGCTGACCAACCACTCGCGCACGCAGCCATCGCCGCCGGCCTCCAACGACTCCCAACGCAGCGGATCAAGAACGATGTCCATCGCCGCGCGCCGTTTCAGGTCCGCACCGACAGGCGGTCCACCACCCTGGAAACACCACGCGTGGCGGCAGCCGCAGCAATAACGGCATCATGCTCGGACAAAGAATGCACGTCCCCCACCAGCGTGGCGGCGCCGTCGCTGATTTGAATGTGGATGTTCTTGGCCTCTTGCTGCGCATGGCGGATCAGCGCTGCGGTGATTTGCGAAGACACATCGCGCTCGCTGGTATGCCGCTTGACGCTGATGCTGTTGGTCAGGCCGCGCACGCCCACCAGCGGGCGAATGGCCTGTTCGGCGCTGGCAAGCTGGTAGTGCCAGTCCACCTCGCCGCGCAGCGTGACCCAGCCGTCCTCCACCTCCACCGTGATATGGTCTTCGGGCACCCAGGAGTGCCAGCGCAAAGCGGTGACTGCAGCATCCGCAATCTCGGTGTCGTTGCGCTTGTGCTCGCTGGCAAGCTTCACGTCGAGGTCCAGCGCCAACCCGCGCACGCCCGCCACGCGGCGTACCGCGCGCTCGACGGCGTGCTTTTCAGCAAAGGTCGTGAGGTGTCCGGACAAGGTGACGATGCCGTCCTTGACCATGACGCCCACCGCCGTGGCGCTGATCGATGGGTCCCAAGCCAGCTCGGAAGTGACGTCGCTCTTGAGTTGGAGATCAGTTTTCATACAGAGTTCCTTTGTGCGGGTAGTAACAAAAGGTGAAGAATCAAGCAACGCAATGTAGGGCGACCCTGCCCTTGGGACGGTGACGTGGCGCACAGATCGCCGCTTTGCGCACGGGCTCCAGGGGGCCGCCCGCAGGCCCCCAAGCAAGAGCGGGTACCTAGACTGGTGCCGCCCCTTTGGCGTGCCTGCGGTGGTTGCAGGCGGCGTGGCTGATGGCCAGGTTGTCCTGGTGGCTGCTGCCGCCCTCGCTTTGGGGGCGGATGTGCTCCAGCGTAGCTTCGCCCGGCAAAACGTGCTTCCCACACATCCAGCAGGGCACCACGCCGTGGAGTTGGCGGGCTACGGTTTTGTAGATTTTTTCGCGGGTCAGGGCAAGTCGGCTCATCGTGGCGGTTGGCCCGGCGCCGGTGTGGGCGCAGGGCAAGCTGGTGGTATGTCGCAATACTAGCCTTTGCCCTGAAGCCGCCTAGCGGGCGGCACACGCTTGCCGCTCAGAAAGTCAAGCGCAGATGCACCGTGGACGTGTCCGCATATTGCAAGTGCGTAGACACCGGCGTCAACGCGCCCGAGGCGGAAATGCGAAAGCGGTCCCGCTCCGTCGCCGTCAGCGTACCGGCGGCGCTGTAGACGCGGATCAACAAACGCGCACTGTTTTTGCACAGAAAGACGCGAAATGTGGTGCGATAGTTGCCTGTCTAAGCAGGTGCTTCTGGGCCCCATGGGTAAGAATCATTGCCTGCCCGCGCGGGTGGGGGTTCGGTGCGGCATCAACTTCCACTCGCCCCCGCGTTGAATCCCATGCCGCGAGGGTGAACACCTATAGAGCGCCAAGCTTCCAATATTAGAATCCACCGCTACCCGTTCTGCATTCCAACCCACTTTTATGAAAAATATAAATCTCGTTCGGGGCTTGTTCCTCATGGCGATCGCTTCGGCCTTTGGCCTGACGGCCATGACCTACTCCATCGGAAAATTTGGCAAAGCCGGCCCAGGCATGTTTCCGCTGCTGGTCAGCGGCATGCTGTTCGTGGTGGGCTTGGTCACGGTGGTTCGCTCGTATTTCGCCGAGCCAGTCACCTTCAACTACAACCTGAAAAACATCGCGCTGGTGCTGCTGGGTCTGTGCGGCTTTACCTTGTTATCGCAGTACCTCAATATGATTGCCGCGGTTATTTTTCTGGTATTTTGTACCGCCTATGCCGCGCCCTCATTTACCGTGGTGCGCAATATCAAAATAGCGGCGTGCCTTATTGCCATTGCCTTCGCCTTTAAATACCTGCTCGGCCTTAACCTGCCCCTAATCTGATGGACTTACTACATAACCTGGCGTTTGGCTTTGAGCATGCGCTGACCCTGCAGAATTTGATGTATTGCGCACTGGGTTGCGTCATTGGCACTTTGGTGGGCTTGCTGCCCGGACTCGGGCCTTTGTCCACCATCAGCTTGCTGCTGCCCTTGACCTATTCCATTCCCACGGATGGATCCATCATCATGCTCGCCGGTATTTACTACGGCGCGCAATACGGCGACAGCGTGAGCGCCATCACCATGAAGATTCCCCACGCCAGCAGCATCGTGGCCTGTATTGACGGTTACCAGATGACGCTCAAGGGCAAAACCGGTCTGGCGCTGTTTACCGCCGGTATTTCGAGTTTTATCGGCGGCACGGTGGCCATTGTTGTGCTGGCCACGCTGGCGCCGGCGTTGGGCGAAGTAGCGCTGATGTTTGGCCCCGCCGATTACTGCGCCCTGATGCTGCTGGGCTTTGTGTGCGTGAGCTTTGTCACCACCGGCAGCATGCTCAACGGCCTGGCCATGACACTGATTGGCGTGTTGCTGGGCTTGGTTGGCACCGACGTCAACAGCGGTGTGCCACGCTTTACCATGGACCTGAACTTTCTGGTCGAAGGCGTGGGCCTGATCAGCGTGGCACTGGGTTGTTTTGGCATTGCCGAGATTGTCAAAAACCTCGACAGTGGCGGCCACCACACGCCGTTCAACGGCAAGATCAAACTCATGCCCACTTGGCCCGAGTTCAAGCGCATCATTCCCAGCGCCTTGCGCGGCAGCGTGATTGGTTCCATCCTGGGCTTGCTGCCCGGCGGCGGCCCCACGATTGCCCAGTTTGCCGCCTATGCCATTGACAAGCGTTTTAGCAAATACAAAGACGAAATCGGTGACGGTGCCATTGAAGGCGTGGCCGGGCAGGCCGCCGCCGATGAGGCTGCTGCGCGCACGAGCTTTATTCCGCTCATGAGTATTGGTATTCCTGAGAACGCCGTAATGGCGCTGATGATGGCCGCGTTTATCGTCAAAGGCGTGCAGCCCGGCCCCAATATGATTGCCAACCACCCTGATTTGTTCTGGGGCCTGGTGGCCAGCATGTGGATCGGCAACTGCTTTTTGGTGATTCTGAACGTGCCTTTGGTACGGTATTGGCTCTCGGTATTTAAAATACCTTTCAGCGTATTGTTTCCGGGCATTCTGTTTTTCTGCTGCATCGGTACATTCAGCATTAACAACAACCTGGACGATATCTACATCACCGCGACATTTGGTTTTATTGGCTACATGTTCATGCGGCTGGGTCTGGAAGCTGCGCCGCTGATGCTGGGCTTTATTTTGGGCCCTATGCTTGAAGAGTATTTCCGCCGCCAATTGCTGATCAGCCGGGGCGATTTCACCTCCTTCCTGACCCGCCCCATCAGCGGCACACTGCTGGCCATGATTGCATTGTTCATGGTGTGGCAGCTGATCGCATTTTTCCGTCAAGTGAAAAAAGGTCCGGTGGTCTGATGCCCTGAACCCGGGAAAGTGACCGCGCGGGGATGGACAATCCCCCCATCTTGACCCACCACTCCCCCACTCCAAAGCCCGTGCCGCGCCTGCAGCCGGGCTTTGTCGCCTTTCACAGCAACCGCGCCGAAAACCTGGCCGAGGTGGTGGCCTCGTGGCTGCAGCGCTCGCCGCTGCCGCCGCTGACCGAAGAAGTCATCTTGGTGCAAAGCAACGGCATGGCCGAATGGCTGAAGATGGAGCTGGCGCGCCGGGGCGGCGTCTGCGCCGCCACCCGGGTGGAGCTGCCCTCGCGCTTTTTGTGGCGTACCTACCGCCAGGTGCTGGGCGCACACGCGGTGCCCAGCGAGTCGCCGCTGGACAAACTGCCCATGGCTTGGCGCCTGATGCAGCTTTTGCCTGGCCTCTTACACGACCCGGTGTTTGCGCCAGTGGCCGGCTTTTTGCGCGACGACGATGCCGCGCGCCTATTGCAACTGGCCACCCAACTCGCTGACCTGTTTGACCAGTACCAAAACTACCGCAGCGACTGGCTGGAGGCCTGGGCCGCCGGGCACGACCACCTGCTGCTGGCCAATGGCACGGCCCAGGCCATGGCGAGCGACCAACTCTGGCAAAGCGCCCTGTGGCGCGCCCTGTTGGCCACGCTCAGCCCAGCGCAGCAACAAAGCATTCGCCCGCGCCTGCACCAGCAGTTCTTAAACCGCCTGGGCTGCGGCGAGCCGCTGGCGCACGCCGTGGCCCAGCGCGTTACCGCCTTTGGCATGAGCCAAATGCCGGGCGCCACCTTGCAGGCGCTGGCGGCACTGGCGCCGCACAGCCAGGTGATCTTGGCCATCCCCAACCCCTGCCGCTACTACTGGGGCGACATCATGGAAGGGCGCGATCTGCTGCGCGCGCAGCGTCGCCGCCAGCCCCTGCGCAAGGGCCACGCGCTGACGGACACGCCGCTGCAAGACATGCACGCCCACGCCCACCCGCTCTTGGCCGCCTGGGGCCGCCAAAGCCGCGACTTTGTGCGCCTGCTGGACGCCTACGACGACGCCCCGCGCAGCCAACAGCAGTTCGCCCTGGCCAAGATCGACTACTTTGACGACAGCGAGGAATCCGCCGATACCCCGCTCTTGCAGCAGGTGCAAAACCGCATTCGCGACCTGGTGCCGCTGCACGAACACCCGGCGCGCGCCATTGACGCGCGCGACCGCTCCATCGTGTTTCACAGCGCGCACAGCGCGGTGCGCGAGTTGGAGGTGCTGCACGACCAGCTCTTGCACGCACTTGCGCAGCCCGCGCAGGTGCCGCTGCGACCGCGCGACATCATCGTCATGGTGCCCGACATCGAGGCGCTGGCCCCGGCGATTCGCGCCGTGTTTGGCCAGTACAAGCGCAGTGACGCGCGCCACATCCCCTTTGACATTGCCGACATGGGCGCCCAGGCCAGCAGCCCGCTGATTACCGCGGTGGCCTGGCTGCTGCGCCTGCCCGCGCAGCGCTGCCGCATGAGCGAGCTGCTGGACCTGCTGGAAGTGCCGGCCGTAGCGGCACGCTTCGGCGTGGCCCCCGAGGCGCTGCCCCAGCTCACCCAGTGGATGGTGGGCGCGGGCATCCGCTGGGGCCTGGATGCGGCCCACCGCGCAGACTTAGGCCTGGGCGCCTGCGGCGAACAAAACAGCGCCTGGTTTGGCCTGCGCCGCATGCTGCTGGGCTACGCCAGTGGCGCCGATGCAGTAGACGCTCCGCTGGCCGAACTGCGCACGATTGCGCCCTACGCCGAAGTGGGCGGCCTGGAGGCCGAACTCGCCGGGTCGCTGGCGCACTTGCTGCAGGCGCTGACGCGCTGGTGGACGCTGGCCACCGCAGACGCCACGCCCACCGAGTGGGTGCAGCACTGCCAAACGCTGCTGGCCGACCTGTTGCAAGCCGAGTCCGAGGAAGACCGCTTGGCGCTGGCCGCCTTGCAGAGCAGCCTGCTGGCCTGGCAGCGCGCTTGTGAACAAGCCGGGTTTGCGCAAAGCGTGCCGCTGGCAGTCGCGCGCGCCGCCTGGCTGAATGCGCTAGAACTGCCCAAGCCCCAGCAGCGCTTTCGCGCCGGGGGCATCACTTTTTGTACGCTGATGCCCATGCGCGCCATTCCGTTTGAGGTGGTCTGCCTGCTGGGCATGAACGACGGCTACTACCCCCGGCGCAGCACACACAGCGACTTTGACCTGATGGCCCTGCAAGGCGCCGCCCGCCCCGGCGACCGGTCCCGGCGCGACGACGACCGCCAACTTATGCTCGAATCGGTACTCTCCGCGCGGCGCTTGCTGTATGTGAGCTGGAGCGGGCGCAATGTGCGCGACAACGCCGAGCAACCCGCCTCGGTGCTGGTGGCCCAGCTGCGCGACTACCTGCGCGCGGGCTGGGGCGATGCGGTAGTGAGCAGCCGCACCACCGAGCACCCGCTGCAACCCTTTAGCCGCCGCTACTTTGAGGCCGACAGCGCCTTGTTCACCTATGCCCGCGAATGGCGCGCCATGCACCAAACGACTGGCACCGACGGGTCTGACAGCAGCCAAGGCTTGGCGACCTTGACTCCGTTCGTGCCCAACCCCGCCGTGCCGCTGACGCTGCAGCAACTCACCCAGTTTTTGCGCAAACCGGTCAAAGCCTTCTTCCGCCAGCGCCTGTTGGTGGCCTTTGGCGACGACACGCCCGCGCAGTGGGACGACGAGCGCTTTGCGGTCGGCGGCCTGGACGCCTACCAGCTGATCCAAACCCTGCTGGAGGGCGCCTCTAAAGCGCCCAGCGCCGAGAGCGCCACCGCAGAGGCCCAAGTGGCGCTGGCGCGGCTGCGCCAATCGGGCGCGCTGCCCCTGCAAGCCCTGGGCGACCTGGCGCAGCAGCAGTTGCAAGACAGCTTGGCTGCCATGTTGCACGCTTGGCACGCGCAACAAGCGCACTTTGCACACCCGGCACCGCGCCAAGCGCTGCGCTTGCAAGCGGGCGATGTGCTGCTGGAAGACTGGGTGGACGGGCTGCGCCAGACCCTGCCCGACTGCGCCGGGGGCGAAATGCAGAGCGCCTGGCTGCAGTTGGAGCCCGGCAATTTGTGCGCTAACACCAAAAAACCCAAGCCCCGCCCCGAGCAACTGCTGGGCGCCTGGCTGCGCAGCCTGGCGGGCGCCGCCTGCGGCGTGCAGGCCAGCGGCGTGGTGGTGGGGCGCGACAGCGTAGTTGAGATCACGCCCATGGACCCAGAGCTGGCGCGCACCACCTTGCAGCGGCTGCTGCAACTCTGGCAGGCGGGCATGCAAGCGCCGCTGCCGCTGCCACCCAAAACCGCGCTGGCCTGGCTGGCGCAAGCGCAACAGCCCGCAAAAGCGCAACAGGCCGCGCGCGCGCAATACGAAGGCGCAGAGCACCTGCGCGGCGAGGTGGAAGAAGCCTGCATGGCGCGCGTGTTCCCGGACTTGGAGTCGCTGCAAAACGACGGCCAGTTCGCCGCCCTGGCCCAGGCCATTTACCAGCCCCTGCTGGACTGGCAGAAAACCCATGTGCGCGCCACATTGCACCCCAAACCGGGCGCTGACGCCGGTGCCAGCGACGAAGACGACAACGTAGGCACGCCATGAACACGCCGGCCACGCACGAAGACCCTGGCGGCGCGAGCGATGGCGTAGGCATAGACGTGGACCTGAACATGAACATGGGCGCGAGCCATGGCGTAGTCATAGACATGAACACGGACGACGCCAGCCTACCCCTGCAGCCCGAACATCTAGACCTGTGGGGCAGCCGCCTGATCGAAGCCAGCGCAGGCACCGGCAAAACCTGGACGATTGCCGCGCTCTACCTGCGCTTGGTGCTGGGCCACGGCAATGCCCATGGCCAAAACCACGGCTTTGCCAGACCACTGCGCCCGGCAGAAATACTGGTAATGACCTTTACCCGCGCCGCCACGCGCGAGCTGTCGGACCGCATCCGCGCCCGTTTGATAGAAGCGGCGCAGTGCTTTCGCGGCGAGCGGACAGACGCCCCCGACGCGTTTTTAGCCACACTGCTGGCCGACTACCCCAGCGGCCCGGCGCGCAGCCACGCCGCTTGGCTGCTGGACTTGGGGGCGCAAAGCATGGACGAGGCTGCCGTCACCACCATTGACGCCTGGTGCCAGCGCATGCTGCGCGAGCATGCTTTTGACAGCGGCAGCCTGTTTGACGAAACCCTGGTCGCCGACGAAGACGCCCTGCGCACCGAGGCCGCCCAAGACTACTGGCGCCAGGCCTGCTACCCGCTGGACGCGCAGGCACTGGCGCAGGTGATGGGCGTGTGGCGCAGCGTGGACGCGTTGGTCAAAGACATGCGCGCCTTGGTCGAGCAAGCCACCCCAGAAGCCGACGCTGATAACGCGGGCGGGGCCGCCAACGCCCCTACGCTGGCCGAGGTGCTAGCCCACGCTAACGCGGCGCACCAGCACGCACTGGAGCAACTGCGTCAAGGCTGGGCGGCCCGCGCGCAAGAGATGCAAGAGTGGCTGGACGGGCAAACCAGCGGCCATAAAAAAGACTGGGATGGACGAAGGCTGCGCCGCGCCGACTACACCCGCTGGCTGACCAAAGTTGGCGCATGGGCGACCGCAGAAGTGAACCTAGACAAGCCCGACCTCCAAACAGGCTGGGAGCGTCTCACGCCGACAGGCCTGTCGGAAGTTCGCAAACCCGAGGCCGCGCCATTCACCCCCCTGCCCGTGTTTGCCGAATTTGCCACCCTGCGCGCCGCCTGCGAAGCGCTGCCCCAAGTGGCTGTGGCGCTGCGCCTGCACGCCGCCGCCTGGGTGCGCGCCCGGGTGCTGGAGCGCAAGCGCCTGGGCGGCAACTTTGGCTTTGCGGACTTGCTAGAGCGCTTGCACGCGGCCTTGCAAGGGCCGCACGCCCAGCGCCTGCGCGAGCGCCTGGTGCAGCAGTACCCGGTGGCGCTGATTGACGAGTTTCAGGACACTTCGCCGCTGCAATACCAAATCTTTGACCGGATTTACCGCGTGGCGCAGAACGACGCGGCCAGCGCCTTGCTGCTGATTGGCGACCCCAAGCAGTCGATCTATGGCTTTCGCGGGGCCGACATTGCCAGCTACCTGCAAGCGCGCCGGGCCACCGCCGGGCGGCACTACGCGCTGCAAACCAATTTCCGCTCCACCCGCGCGTTGGTGGACGCGGTCAACCACTGTTTCGCCCAGGCCGAACGCAGCCAGCCCGGCGGCGCCTTTGGCTACCGGCGGGCGCAAGACAACCCGCTGCCCTTTGCCAGCGTGCAGGCGCAAGGACTTAGCACCCAACTGGTGGACAGCCAGGGCCCGCTGCCCGCCCTCAGCCTGGTGCACGCGCTGGAAACCCACAACGCCGAAGAGATGCGCGAACGGTTCTCCCACATCTGCGCGGCGCAGATCGTGGCATGGCTGGGCGACCCGGCGACCGGCTTTGCCAAGGTCGGCGGGGCCAGTAGCAAGGCCAGTGGGGGCGCAAGTGCTGGCACCAGCGCGGGTGCGGGTGCGGGCGGGAATGCGATTGCGAGTGCTGGCTCCAACGTGAGTGCGGATGCGGATGCGGATGCGGGTGCGGGTGCGGGTGCGAGTGCTGGCACCAACGTGGATGCGGAAGGCGATTCCAAGACGGGCCCAGCGCTTGCGCCCAGCGCCTTCACCCGCCTGCGCCCGGCCGATATCGCCATCCTGGTGCGCACTGGCAAAGAAGCTGCGGCGGTGCGCCTGGCGCTGGAACAGCGCGGCGTGGCATCGGTCTATTTGTCAGACCGCGACTCGGTGTTTGACAGCGCCGAGGCGCACGACCTGGTGCACTGGCTGCGCGCCGTGGCCAACCCGCAAGACGTGCGCCTGGTGCGCGCGGGCTTGGCCAGCGCCACCCTGGGCCTGGGCCTGGACGAACTGGCCTGGCTGGCGCACGACGACGCGGCCTTTGACCAGCGCTTGGAGCAACTGCGCCTGCTGCGCACCGTCTGGCGCACCCAGGGCGTGCTGGCCATGCTGCGCCACACCCTGCACCAGCTGGACCTGACTGCGCGCTGGCGCGAGGCCGCCAACGGCGAGCGCCGCCTGACCAACTTTTTGCACCTGGCCGAGCTGCTGCAAACTGCCAGCAGCAGCGCCGACGGCGAGCACGCGCTGATTCGCTGGCTGCTCACCCAAATCGAGGACCGCGCCGCCCCGCCGGACGCGCACATCGTGCGCCTAGAGAGCGACGCCGACCTGGTCAAGGTCGTCACCATCCACAAAAGCAAGGGCTTGCAGTACCCCGTGGTCTGCCTGCCCTTTGCCTGCAGTTTTCGGGAGAAAGACCGCAAGGGCACGTCTTTTGTGGCGCTAGCGCAGGACGACGGAGAGCGCCAAGTGCTGCTGCAGTTCAGCGACGCGCAACTGGCCCAGGCCGACGCGGACCGCCTGCGCGAAGACCTGCGCCTTTTGTACGTGGCGCTCACCCGCGCGCAGCACAGCGTATGGCTGGGTTTCTCGGCTTTGCGCGTGGGCAACAGCGAACAATGCGTCACCTTTAAGAGCGCTCTGGGCCGCCTGCTGGGCGGCGAAGCTGCCAACCAACAGGCCCTTGATGGCGCCGACAAAGTAGGGAATCAGGGCGAGTCTTGGCAAGCGCCCCTGCAAGCCCTGGCCGCAGGCTGC
>CANFWT010000018.1 GCA_947450895.1 Comamonadaceae bacterium
AAGCTGGCAACCGTGGGGTTGCCGTAGCGGCCATAGGTGAAGCCTTCTTCCTCGCCTGCAAAGCGGGCCGCAGCCGCACGGGCTGAGGGCTGGACATAGCCGCTGGTCAAATACAGCGCCTCGGAGTTTTCGCCGTACTGGCTGCGCGCCACGGCCTCGCGCACGGCAAGTGTGTCGCGGTGCAGTTGCGTACTGTCGGATGCTTTCTGATGGGTCATGGAAGCGATAGGTTTCAATTCAATCTTGGTGGTTGGGAAGCGCTAGGCGCGAGGCATCGTCTTGGTCTTCTTCGCTGCCACCGCGGGTGGCGCTCAGGCGCGAGATGTCCTCACTGGTGATGTCGCCAGTTACATACACACCATCGAAGCAAGAGGCATCAAAGTCGGCGATGGCCGGATTGAGTGCGCCCACCGCTTTTTTCATACCGGCTACGTCCTGGTAAATCAGGGCGTCGCAGCCAATGATGGCGCGGATTTCCTCCACACTGCGGTTGTAGGCGACGAGCTCGCTGCTGGTGGGCATATCGATGCCGTAGACGTTGGGAAAGCGTACCGGTGGCGCGGCACTGGCCAGATAGACGCGGCGCGCACCAGCATCACGTGCCATTTGCACAATCTCTTTGCTGGTGGTGCCGCGCACGATGGAGTCGTCCACCAAGAGCACGTTGCGGCCCTTGAACTCGCTGGCAATCACATTGAGTTTTTGCCGTACTGACTTTTTGCGCACCGCTTGCCCTGGCATGATGAAAGTGCGGCCCACGTAGCGGTTTTTCACAAAGCCCTCGCGGTAGGGCAAACCCAGTAACTGCGCCAGTTGCGCAGCGCTGGGGCGGCTGGACTCGGGGATAGGAATGACCACATCAATCTCGTTGGGCGGCACCGTGGACACCACGCGCTTGGCCAGGGTCTCGCCCAAATTGAGCCGCGCCTGGTAGACCGAAATGCCGTCCATCACCGAGTCGGGGCGGGCCAGGTAAACGTACTCAAAAATGCAGGGGTTGAGCGTGGGCGCGTCGGCGCATTGCTGCGCCTGCACTTCGCCTTGCAGGTTGACAAATACCGCCTCGCCCGGGTCGATATTGCGCTCAAACTTGTGCAAGGTGCCTTCCAGCGCCACCGACTCGCTGGCCAGCACCACGTTGTCCGCGCTGCGGCCCATGCACAAGGGGCGAATGCCGTGGGGGTCGCGAAAGGCCAGCACACCGTGGCCGGCGATGAGCGCGATCACAGCGTACGAGCCCTTGACGCGCAAGTGCACATTGCGCACCGCCGCAAACAAATGCGCAGGCTCAAGCTCCATGCCGCGACTGGCCCGTTCGAGCTCATGGGCCAGCACATTGAGCAGCACCTCAGAATCACTTTCGGTGTTGATATGGCGGTGGTCTTTGTTGAACAGCTCACGCTTGAGCGCGTGCGCGTTGGTCAGATTGCCGTTGTGCACCAGCACGATGCCAAAGGGGGCGTTCACATAAAACGGCTGCGCCTCTTCTTCGCTGTAGGCATTACCTGCCGTCGGGTAGCGCACCTGGCCCAGGCCACAGTTGCCGGGCAGCGAACGCATATTGCGGGTGCGGAACACATCCTTGACCATGCCCTTGGCCTTGTGCATGAAGAACTTGCGCTCTTGCTGGGTAACGATGCCCGCCGCATCCTGACCCCGGTGCTGCAAAAGCAGCAAGGCGTCATAGATCAGCTGATTCACAGGTGCGTTGCTGACAACGCCGACGATTCCACACATGGTTTTAGTTCACTCGCTCAGGGTAAAAATTTTGCAAATTCTGGAGGCAACAATGGCTTTAAACCGGTCAGCGCGGCCTCGGCAAGCCGCGGTCCGCGCGCCGCCAGCCACCAATCGGCTTGGCGCAGCGGTGTCATGTGCACCACGACGGTGACAACCAATAACAATACCGCACCGCGCGCCGAGCCAAAACCAGCACCCAACACACGGTCAATCGGTCGCAATCCAGCCACCGCCATCGCCTTGTTAATCAGGAATATCGCCAAGCTCCCCACCAGCAAGGCGGCAAAAAATGCCAGCAAGAAACCGCCCGCATACCGCATGGTTTCGCTGGCACCGCCCATAGGGACCCACTGGGCCACAGTGGGGGCCATGCGCTGTGCCAGCACAAAAGCCATCACCCAACTCAGCAGCGAAAGCACTTCAGTCACCAAACCCCGCACCACGCCCACGGTTGCAGACAGTGCGATCACCGCAAGGAAAATCCAATCCAGATCAGCCACGTAGGTCCTGGCTTTACAAGGTCAGCACAGAGGCGGGCAGGTTCAACTTCTTGATTTTCTCGGCTGTTTTTTCTGCCTCCGCCTTGTCTTCCCAGGGGCCAGCGCGCACGCGAATGCGTTTTCCGTCGGGGGTTACCACCACTTGGGTGTAGGTCTTGATGCCGGCTTTCTCCAGCGTATTGCGTGCCTCGTGGGCCTTTTGTGCGTCCGCAAACGCACCAACTTGCACCGTGTAGCGGGGAGATACAGGGGCGGGCTTGGCCGGCTCTTTACCGTCAAGCAGCGCTTGGGCTTTGCTACCCTGCTGCGCCTTTTCTTCGACTTTCGCCGCCGCCTTGGCATCGTTCTTGGGCGTTGGCTTGGTTTCCGCCTTGGGTTGCGCCGCAGATGCGGCTTTTGCCACAGCGCTGGCGGGGGCGCTGGGCTCAGTACTGGATGCAGCTGTGACCGCAGGCGATGCCGACGCCGCAAGGTCAGGCGCCGTTGCAGCGCTAGCAACTACGCTGGTCTTAGGCATTTCAGCGGGTTCTGCATGGACCGCGGCACTGGCCGGGGCCGCACTCAGTGGTGCAGTTTTCGTCTTGTCGGGGATATCAATGGCAATGTCGACCGCAATCGGGCGTGGCTGGCTGTCAAACAACAGAGGGAAGCCCACCACACCCACCAGCACCAAAGCGGCTGCGCCAATCAGACGGTGGCGCGCCCGTTTGCGCAAGGCCTCCAGACTTTCTGGTGCAGCGCTTGGACCAGCCTGCTCGGCGCCATTTTTGCGGAATTTAAAAAAGGCCATAGCGGGGTTAGATCCTCAAGAACTCAGGTGCGCGCCCTGCAGCCGGGGCAGGCCTTGCTGCATCACGCCGCCTACCGTGTAGAACGATCCAAAGACCACAATTCTATCAGCGGGGTCTGCTGCGGCCACGGCGGCAGCCAGGGCGCTGGCCGGGTCTGCGAAGACGGCCGAGCGGGCCAGCGTCGGGGGATTGTTGGCCTTCCAGCGCGCCTGCAATTCAGCACCGCTGGCAGCACGCGCCGTGGGCAAGTCGGTGAAATACCAGCTGTCAACGATTGGGTTGATGCGCGTGAGCATGGGCGCCAGGTCTTTGTCTGCCATGGCGCCAAAGACGGCGTGGGTGCATGGGAAATAGCCCATGGCGTCCAGATTGGCCGCCAGCGCGGCCACCGAATGGGGGTTGTGCGCTACGTCCAGCACCAGCGTGGGCTGGCCCGCGATGAGTTGGAAACGCCCAGCAAACTCCACAAAGGCCAGACCGTTGCGGATGGCCTGGGCGGTGACAGGCAGCTTTTCGCGCAGGGCGGTGAGCGCCGCCAACACGCCTGAGGCGTTGACCAGCTGATTGGCCCCGCGCAGGGCCGGATAGGCCAGCCCACTGTAGCGCCGCCCGCGCCCGGCCCAGTTCCACTGCTGCGGGTCGCCTGAGACGTTGAAATCTTGCCCCACGCGCCACAGGTCGGCGCCGATGCGCTGCGCGTGGTCCAGCACGCTTTGCGGTGGCACCGGGTCGCTCACCACCACCGGGCGGCCCCCGCGCATGATGCCGGCCTTTTCCAGGCCAATGGTTTCGCGGTCGTGGCCCAAAAACTCCAGGTGGTCGAGGTCAATGCTGGTGATCACGGCGCAATCCGGGTCGATGATGTTGACCGCGTCCAGCCGCCCGCCCAGGCCCACTTCCAGAATCACCACATCCAGCGGCGTGCGCGAGATCACGTCCAGAATGGCCAGGGTAGAAAATTCAAAATAAGTGAGCGACACCGCGTCCCCCCGGGTGCGCGCAGCCTCCACTGCGGCAAACCCGGCAACCAAGACGTCGGCTTGCACCGGCTGGCCCTGCAAACGCAGGCGTTCTTCAAAATGCACCAGGTGCGGGGAGGAATACACGGCGGTGCGGTAACCGGCCTGCAACAAGATGGATTCGAGCATGGCGCAGGTCGAACCCTTGCCGTTGGTGCCCGCCACCGTGATGACCGGGCAATGCAGCGCCAGCCCCATGCGGGCGGCTACTTCGCGCACCCGGTCTAGCCCCATGTCGATGTTTTTCGGGTGCAATTGCTCGCAGTAGGCCAGCCAGTCGTTCAGATTTTTCATATACCCCGCATTGTCGCGCAGCGCTTGCCGGGGCGTTGGCACGGTCCAGTCCCGGCGCGCCAGTGGCATGATGCCGGTCATGTCCAATATCCACCCAAAAACCACTGTGAAACCAAGCGCCACTGTTTACGGCATTCCCAACTGCGACACCGTCAAAAAAGCGCGCGACTGGCTCAGCGCCGCCGATGTGGACTTCCAGTTCCACGATTTCAAAAAAGCGGGTGTGCCCGAGGCTGACCTGGCAGATTGGCTGCAGGCGCTGGGCTGGGAAGCGCTGGTTAACCGCAAGGGCACCACCTGGCGCAAGCTCGACCCGGCCTTGCAAGCCGCCACCCAAGACGCATCCAGCGCCACCGCGCTGATGCGCGCCCACCCCAGCGTCATTAAACGCCCCGTGGTGCGCTGGCCTGACGGCCGCGTGAGCGTAGGCTTTAGTCCGACGCAATTTACCGCATTGAAAGGCCCAACCACCAGCGATTGAGGCGCGCTTGGGAGCGGCTTGACGCGCGGTGCTGACCTAAAATGCCACTTGCACTGCGCTGCGGGACCCAAAACCGGCTTTGCGGGTCGCGTTAAAACGTACCCATTGCAAACCACGCCCCTGCCGGTAGAGTGCCCCCTGACAGCCGATCCTCCCAAATATTGAACCAGCCCACCATGACCACCTCCCATATCCAAGGCGTCACCGTCGCCACCCAAGCCAGCGTTTACTTTGATGGCAAGTGCATCAGCCACAGCCTCACCATGCCCGACGGCAGCAAAAAATCGGTTGGCGTGGTCTTGCCCGCCGAGCTGACCTTTGGCACCGCAGCGCCTGAAGTCATGGAATGCGTGGCCGGCAGCTGCGCGTATTTGCTGGCAGGCCAAACCGAATGGCAAAGCGTCGGTGCGGGCCAAAGCTTTAGCGTGCTGGGCGACAGCAAATTCCAAATCCGCGTGACCGAGGCCTTTCACTACATTTGCCACTACGCTTAAAGCGCCACACGCTCGCCGCGCACCAGCGCGATCCTGCCACTTCCATCACCCAAGCATTCCATGTCCACTATTCTTCAAAACATCCCAGTTGGCCAAAAAGTGGGGATCGCCTTCTCGGGCGGCCTGGACACCAGCGCCGCCCTGCACTGGATGCGCAACAAGGGCGCTATCCCATACGCCTACACTGCCAATTTGGGCCAGCCCGACGAGGCGGACTACGACGAAATTCCGCGCAAGGCGATGGAATATGGGGCTGAAAACGCCCGCCTCATTGACTGCCGCAGCCAGCTCGCCGCTGAAGGCATCGCCGCGCTGCAAAGTGGGGCTTTTCATATTTCCACGGCGGGCGTGACCTACTTCAACACCACGCCCATTGGCCGCGCAGTGACAGGCACCATGCTGGTGGCCGCCATGAAGGAGGACAACGTCCATATCTGGGGCGACGGCAGCACCTTCAAAGGCAACGACATCGAGCGCTTTTACCGCTACGGCTTGCTCACCAACCCGGCGCTGAAAATCTACAAACCGTGGCTGGACCAGGCTTTTATCGACGAGTTGGGCGGCCGTGCGGAAATGTCAGCCTTTATGACGGCTGCAGGCTTTGGCTACAAGATGTCGTCAGAAAAAGCCTATTCCACCGACTCCAACATGCTGGGCGCGACCCACGAGGCCAAAGACCTGGAGCACCTGAGCAGCGGCATGATGATCGTCAACCCCATCATGGGCGTGGCCTTCTGGAAGGACGAAGTGGAGGTAAAGCGCGAAAACGTCACCGTGCGCTTTGAAGAAGGCCGCCCGGTGGCGCTCAACGGCGTGGAATACCCGGACTTGGTGGAACTGATTTTGGAGGCCAACCGCATTGGCGGGCGCCACGGCCTGGGCATGAGCGACCAGATTGAGAACCGCATCATTGAGGCCAAGAGTCGCGGCATTTACGAGGCGCCGGGCTTGGCGCTGCTGTTTGCCGCTTACGAGCGTCTGGTCACCGGCATCCACAACGAAGACACCATCGAGCAATACCGCGACAACGGCCGCAAGCTTGGGCGCCTGTTGTACCAGGGCCGCTGGTTTGACCCGCAAGCCATCATGCTGCGCGAAGCCGCCCAGCGCTGGATTGCCCGCGCCGTGACCGGCGAAGTGACGCTGCAACTGCGCCGGGGCAACGATTACTCCATTCTGGACACCACCTCGCCCAACCTGACCTACCACCCCGAGCGGCTGACCATGGAAAAAGGCGAATCCATGTTCTCCCCGGCCGACCGCATCGGCCAGCTCACCATGCGCAATCTGGACATTGTGGACACGCGCGCCAAGCTGGGTATTTATACCCAGACCGGCTTGCTGGGACGCGATGCAGGCACGGATATGCTGGGTTTGGCACGGGACCAGTGAGCGCAACTTGACGTCGGCGACCACCACCGCCAAACCCGGCGCCAGTGCCCTGGCGCGGACGATGTGGCTTTTGTTTCTGCCCTCCGCCTTGGCTTTGGCCGCGTTGCTCGCATTGGTGTGGAACCAGCACCAAACCCTGCGGACGTACGCGACGCGGGCGGGCACAAACAGCGCCGCTTTGGCCACTGTGCCTGAAGCGCTATGGGCCGAACTGCTGTCCCAGAACCAAAAAATCGCTGGTCTGAGCCTTGTGCTGCTGCTGCTATTGGCGGCACTGGCATGGGCCTTGCGCAAACACTACCGCAGGCAAGCCAGAGCGCAGGCAAAGTCGCTCGCCCTGAACGCGCATTTTCAGGCGACCCAGGTACTGGCTGAGCGGGCCAACCGCAGCAAAAGTCTGTTTTTGGCCAATATGAGCCATGAGCTGCGCACCCCCTTTAACGGTATTTTGGGCATGCTCAGCCTGCTGGGCGGCACTGGGCTGAACGCGCAGCAGGCCGATTACGTCAAGACCGCCAACGCCTCGGCCAGCCACCTGCTCAACGTGCTCAACGACATCCTGGACGTCTCTGCGCTAGAAGAAGGCAAGATCACGCTGCATGCGCGCCCCGAAAACCTGCCCCAGTTGCTCCAAGACATTGCGCACGTGATGCGCCCGCAAGCAGAGGCAAAACAACTGGAGTTTTCCTTCCGCGTCAGCCCCGATATTCCTACCTGGGTGTTGATAGACAGCACGCGGTTCAAGCAAATCCTGTTCAACCTCCTGAACAACGCCATCAAGTTCACCGCCCACGGATCGGTCGCCGTGTCCGTGCGCAGGGCCTTGGTGGGTACTGCAGCCCAAGCCCCTGGCGCTGCAACGGTGCTGTTTTTTGATGTCGATGACACCGGGATCGGCATCGACGGACCAGCGCTCGATGGCCTGTTCCAACGCTTTCACCAAGTCGACAGCGGAGTGGCGCGCCAGTTTGGTGGCTCAGGCCTGGGCTTGGAGATATCGCAGTCTTTGGCGCGCCTGATGGGCGGCGAAATTGACGTGCGCAGCACGCTCGGTGTGGGCTCGTGCTTCACGCTGGAGCTGCCGCTCACGCTGTGCGAGGCTCCGCCTGCCACCGCCACCGCCAATAGGGCGGCGCCCGACACAAAAGCCCAGGCACCTCGGCGCATTCTGGTGGCAGAAGACAACCCGGTCAACCGCAAGTTTGTCGGCATATTGCTCGACCGCATGGGCTACCAGACTACGTTCTGTGAAGACGGGCAACAAGCCCTTGACCGTGTTCGCACAGGGGCGTTCGACCTTGTGCTGATGGACTTGCATATGCCGGTGATGGACGGTCTGGCCGCCACGCGGGCCATACGCGCACTGGGCGGCGCCTTCAGGCACTTGCCTATCATCGCGCTCACCGCCGATGCCATGGCCGGCGCCCAAGAAGAAGCGCTGGCTGCAGGCGTCAACTTTTTCGTGACCAAACCTGTGCAAATGGTGCGGCTCCAAGAGGCCATAGCCCTCGCCCTGACGCCAGCGCGGGCCTGATTGCTTGCCCGCAGGGCGCGCCCTGCACTAGCGGATACGCCGGCGCAGGCCCAACAAACCTGTTTGCGATCTGTCTGCCACCAGGTACTGCGGCGCAATGGCTGCCAAAGCAGTCGGCGTGACCCCCAAGTCCGTCAGGCCCCGAAACTGCGCCGTGGCCACATTATCAACCTGCATCGAATCCAGGTTGTCCCCGCTCATCAGCGGCTTGCCCGGCATCAGCCCCAACATCGCCGCCTGCACCTTCCCCATCCAGCGCGGCAAACCAATCACCGGGCGGCCACGCCCGCCAGCCACGCCGCTCAGACGCGCAGCGAGTTGCACCAGCTCACGCAGCCGGTACACCTGGGGACCGACCAACTCATAAACCTCCCAGCGTGGCGGACCCGAGAGCCCGCGCAGCACGCTTTGCACCACCGCAGCGGCCACGTCTTCCACCCACACCGGCTGAAACTTGGCATCCGCCCCGGCCAGGGGCATCACCGGAAACCACTTTTGCAGCTTGGCAAACACGTTCAAGAACTGGTCTTGCGCGCCAAAGATCACGCTGGGGCGCAACACCGTCAGGCCCGTGTGGGGCACCGCTGCCAGCGCGTCAGCGGCCTTGTCCTGCGGCCAACCCAGGCCACGCATCAGCGCCGCCTCGCCCTCCCCTTTGCTGCGCAGGTAGTTGGACACGCAGGCCTGCGGCTTTTGATGGTCCGTGCCCAAGGCGCTGACATGCACCAGTTGGCGCACACCCTGGGCCACGCAGGCACGGGCGATTTTTTCAGGCAGCGCGCGGTGCACCCACTCGAACGCGGCGGGCGAGCCGTGCAGGATGGCCACCAGATTGACCACCGCATCCACGCCGTCCATGGCCTGGGTGAGTGCGGCTTCGTCATGGACATCACATTCCAGCACGGTGAGCGCGGGCAAATGCAAGATTTTGCGGGCGTTCACCGCGCGCCGGGTGGGCACGGTCACGCGCAGGCCCGCGCGAATCAGCTTTTCACACACATGGGCGCCGACAAAGCCGGTGCCGCCAAGAACCAATACGTTTTTCATGTCTTCGACTGTAGATGTGAATGAATAGGCGAATTCGTGCGCCGGGTCACGTGGGCTTCAAAGCACCACCGGTTCGGTTTCCAGGCGCAGCCCAAAGCGCTCGTAAACGCTGGTCTGAATAGAACGCGCCAGCGTCATCACTTCGCCGCCGGTGGCGCCCGGCGCTTCCAAAGATGGACCCCGGTTCACCAAGACCAGCGCCTGCTTCTCGAACACCCCGGCCTGGCCAATCGACTTGCCACGCCAGCCGCAGGCGTCTATCAGCCAGCCCGCCGCCAGCTTGAAGCTGCCGTCGGCCAGCTTGTAGTGCACCACCTTGGGGTCGCGCGCAATGATGTCGGCGCATTGTTCGGCGCTTACGGTCGGGTTTTTGAAGAAGCTGCCGGCGTTGCCAATCACCGCCGGGTCGGGCAGCTTGGCGCGCCTGATCTGGCAAATCCAGTCAAACAACTGGCGCGCCGTGGGCTGCACGCCGGCGTGCTGGGCCTGCATTTTTTCCAGGTCGGCGTAGCCCAGCACCGGCTTCCAGGCTTTGGGCAGGGCAAAGCGCACGCGCAAGATCAGCGCCCGGTCTTTCAGGCCCAGGCCTTTGTCACCCGCCGCGTGTTTGAACACCGAGTCGCGGTAGCCAAAGCCGCATTGCGCGGCGTCCAGGGTAAACATCTGCCCGGTTTGCAGATCTATGGCGTCCAGGGAATCAAAGCGGTCTTGCAACTCCACGCCGTACGCGCCTATGTTTTGCACCGGGGTGGCTCCCACCGTGCCGGGAATAAGCGCCAGGTTTTCCAGCCCAGGCAGGCCCTGGTCCAGCGTCCAGGCCACAAAGTCGTGCCAGTTTTCGCCGGCACCGGCTTCCACGATGTAGTGCTTGGGCGTCTCGCGCAGCAGCGTGCGGCCCATGATTTCTACCTTGAGCACCAGCGGCTTCACGTCGCCGGTCAGCACCAGGTTGCTGCCGCCGCCCAGCACAAACTTCGGGCTCTGCCGCCATTGGGCGTCGGCGCACACGGCTTGGGCGTCGGCCTCGGTGCGAATGCGCAGCAGCGCGTGGGCCTTGGCCACGATATGGAAGGTGTTGAGCGCCTGCAGGGCTACGTTTTTCTCGACTAACATGCCGGGATTGTCGCACCCGCACCCGGCGTGCTGCCCCCTAGTTAGACGCGAGAACCCCGCCATGCCCTCTTTTGACACTGTCTGCGAAGCCAACCTGGTCGATGTAAAAAACGGCGTAGAAAACACCGTGAAAGAAATCACCACCCGCTTTGACTTCAAAGGCACCTCTGCCAGCATTGAGATCAAAGACAAAGAAATCACCATGGTCGGCGACGCCGAGTTTCAGTTGGCGCAAATTGAAGACGTGCTGCGCAACAAGCTGACCAAGCGCAATGTGGACGTTCGCTTTTTGGACCTGGGCGACGTGCAAAAAATGGGTGGCGACAAGGTCAAGCAGGTGATTACCGTGCGCAACGGCATTGAGGCCGAACTGGGCAAAAAAATCCAGCGCATCCTGAAAGACAGCAAACTCAAGGTGCAAGGCGCCATCCAGGGCGACTCGGTGCGGGTGACTGGCGCCAAGCGCGACGACCTGCAAACCGCCATGGCGCTGCTGAAAAAAGAAATCACCGATATTCCGCTGAGTTTCAACAACTTTCGCGACTAACTTTCATGATGGTGCCCGGCGCACTCCATCAGAAAAGTTCTTTCCCCTCAGACACCGCTACAGGCGGTGCAAGCCTGTAGCGCTTATTTCTTGCCGATTTTCGATTCCGTGCCTTTGACCAGGCGAGACAGGTTTTCGGCATGGCGCCAGATCAGCAGGCCGCTGATTACCACCAAAGCCACAACAACTTGGTTGTTAGCGCGCCAGACCACACCATCGCCCAGCACGTAGTACACCGGCACAAACACCGCTGCCACCAGCGCCGCCAGCGACGAGTAACGAAAAAAGAAGGCAATCAGCAACCAAGTGACGCCCGTGGCCGCGCCCAACACCGGGTTGACGGCCAGCACCACGCCCAGCGCCGTGGCCACACCCTTGCCGCCCACAAAGCGGAAAAACACCGGGTACAAATGGCCCAAAAACGCCGCCAACCCCACCAGCGCCACGCTGCCCGCCTCCAGCCCATAAGCCGCGCCCCAGGTTTGCACCGCCGCCACCGGTAGCCAGCCCTTGAAGGCATCCAGCAACAAGGTCAGCACTGCTGCCATCTTGTTGCCCGAGCGCAGCACATTGGTGGCGCCGGGGTTTTTGCTGCCGTAGCTGCGCGGGTCGTTGAGTCCCATGGCGTGGCTGACGATCACGGCAAACGACAGAGAGCCGATCAGGTACGCCGCCACGGTGGCCAAAGCTGGCAAAAACGGGGCAAAAAGGGGGTTGATCGTGTCCAAGAAGTAGTCTCCTTATAGTTGTTAGCACCGCCGCAGGTGTTGCGCTGGGCGCTAGTCTTCGAGCGCGCACTGTACCGCCTTTGCGCCCAGCAAGGCCACGCAGACGGCCGGGTCTATGCCCACCAAATAGCCACGCCGGCCGCCATTGATCAATATCTTGGGCAAGTCCAGGATGGTGGATTCGATGTAGACCGGCATTGTTTTGCGCGTGGCAAAGGGCGAGGTGCCGCCCACCAGGTAGCCGCTGTGGCGGTTGGCCGTCTCGGGGGTGCATGGGCCCACCGCCTTGGCGCCTATCTGGCGCGCCAGGTTTTTGGTGGACACCTTGCGGTTGCCGTGCATCAGCACCAGCAGCGGTTTGGCGTCCTGGTCTTCCATGACCAGGGTTTTGACCACGTGAAAAGGGTCCCAGCCCAGCACCTGGGCACTGTGCTGGGCGCCGCCATGTTCCAGGTAGGCGTAGGGATGTTCGGTAAAGGCCACTGCGTGTGCCTTAAGGAGCTGGGTGGCCGGGGTTTCGCTCACACGCTCACTGCGCGGGCCATTTTTTGCCATGGTGTGCCTTTACTCTTGCTGCTGCCCTAAGGGGGCAGGCAGCAGCTTGTCGCGCTCGGTCTTGTATTGCTCATACGGTGGCAACGCCTGCGCCGGCGGCTGGATGCCGGCGTCTTTAATGTGCTGCTGGGTGCG
Organism: Comamonadaceae bacterium; assembly: GCA_947450895.1. Classification (GTDB taxonomy): domain Bacteria; phylum Pseudomonadota; class Gammaproteobacteria; order Burkholderiales; family Burkholderiaceae_C; genus Allorhodoferax. Next base: position 12,371 of record CANFWT010000018.1, read on the forward strand.
GAGGCCTTCGTACACGCCCTGCTGTGTGATAGCGCCGCAGCCCCCAAGCGCCCACAAGAGCAACGCGCCCAAGGCACAGCGGCGTTTCATCGCCTTAACTCCATGGCACAAGACCTGGACACCACAACGCCCTGCCGCCGCTAACGCACGCAGTAAAAGTGAATCACGTCCGGGCGCACATCTTCCACATGGCGAACTGGCGAGGGGTTGCGCAAGCCCGGCGCCATGACCATGCCATCGGTCATGGCCCAAAACTCGTCCTGGACAATGGACACGCCGCCATTCCACTCGCCCAGGCTTGACAACAACTCATATTCCTGGGCGCTGGGTAAACGCGCTCTGATCTGCTTGCACGCCATCTCCGCATTCTGCGTGGACGTGGCGTGGCTGATCGGTGAACCCGGCGCACCCACCAGTTCAATGACCTGGTCGCCGAACTTGACCTTGGAGGGAAATTCTGTTTTCTGGAAATGCGCAAACACTTGTTCAGCCACAGAATGCATCACCGCCTGGGGCAGGCCCTGCCCCTGAAAGTTATAAGTGTGCCCGTCTTTGCTTTGCAAGTGCAGCGTCACGAGTACGTCGCCGCGGCAGGTGGGGCTGAAAGAATAAGTGCCCCACACCACCCCCGACAGGCCACGCAAAAACTTGTCGTCTAAATAGCCTTGGCGCTTTTGATCACGCAGATCGCGCACCATTTGAATCAATGTGGCAGGGTTAAAGAACACCAGCTTGCGGTGATTGGGCTGCACTTGGCGGTAAGTCTCGTCCAAGGCTGCTTTAAAACTGCCCTCTAGCAAGACGTCCATGCCCAAGCCCGCACTGGCCTGGGCGCGGTTGGCGTTGGCCATATCGTCCATGTCCTTCACCATAGCGTATGCATACCCCCCCTGAACACCTTCACGCAAAAGGCCAATGATGTTGTCTGTCATGTCCTTGGCCATATGCGACTTGCTGCGCCCGTAGGCGTCCTGGTACTGGCACAGGTCTTGGCCCCGAATAAACGGTATCGTGGGCCAGAGTTGAAGCTCTTGAACCTGGTGGGCCCAGGCATTGGCACACAGCAAAAACAAGACAGCACCAATCCAACGCATGAAGAATCCTTGGGTTAAATGTGACTATGGGAGGGGTGAATATGCCTCCGTCTGAAACATTATGAGCGCTGCGGCAGAGACAAACCAGCGCAAATGTCAAAGCATTGCACCGAGCCTACGTCACGCAATGACGCCAGCAGTTCCGCACATTTATTTGACAGCGCTTGCTTCTGCGAATTTTGCTGCTTCTTAGTTTACCGAAGCCTCTTCTGCTACCATATTTTCCAGTACTGCGCCTGGGTCGAGCTTTTCAACTGCCATTCAGTTTGCTCCTTTTACTGAGCGGTGATGGCAATTGTGACACCATTGGTTGTTTGTGTAAGCACAAATTGAACAAGGCTAGGAACACCAGCAGGGGTGACGCCGTATGTTGTGCTCCCACTGCCGATAAGTTGGTTTGAACCGTTGTAAATATTTTCACTGATTTTGAAGTTCAAGTTCCCATTACTGCCTTGCGCAGTCGTATAGGTTGCATTATCAACAGTCACCACTGAAGTTTTACTACTGTTGGTGTAGCAAGTAGACGTTCCAAGATTCCCTGTCATACCAACAGTAGCCGTTTTTGGATAAACCATACTTGTAGTTTCAACGCAATAGTTACCGTTCGACGTACTGCCAATTTTGTTGTAGGCGGAATCAAAATAATCTATCGATGATGATGTTAGCGGGACGGTTTGTCCGCTTACCGACAGGGAGCCGCTAATAGAAAATAGCGATTGGTAGCCGACAGTTCCATTGAATGTGAAAGGGGTTGCGGCACCTATGTTGAATGTCAACGAACCAGTAACAGGGTAAGTTGTTGATCCATTAACGGCTGTTCCAGTCACGCCTAGCGTTTGTTGAAAACCGTGGCTGTACGCATATTGAACTGCTTGCGAAACAGGGTAGATGATGGGCGTACCACCACCCCCGCCTCCACCGCAAGCCGTAACCAACGCAGCGACTGACGCAGCAATGACAAGTTTTGTTTTTTTAAGCATAGGAAATGTGTTCATAAAAATTTATCAGTCTGTACTTACTTTGCCAGCGTGGCGAATTGCGGATTCGCGACAACTTGCTTAATCAACTCTTGTACCGCTGGTGAAAATGCATCTGCTACGTTTTTGCAAGCAGAATACGCGTCAAAACTTGTATCGTAGTTGTACTTGACGGATGTGGTGTAGCCAGCAGAGTTGTTCGAACTGACATACATAGAAATTTCCCAGTTCGCTGGTGAGACTGAACTAAATGCTAACTTTTCAATCTTTCCTTCAATGACGTTAGGTGCTGTGCTGCTATAAACTTGCGCAAGAAATAGTTCCTCTTGCAACGCTTCTTTTATGTATGTTGAAAGTCCTTTACCTGGTGCAACCGTTACAGGCCCCATCAGTCGACACAACAAGTTTTCCTCTACGCCTGCACCCATCGAGAATGAGCCAACGCTAACTTTTACTCCTTTGCTTTGAAAGATGTTTTGTATAGAGATAACGTTTGATGTTGACGCTTTGTAAGGGACAGAGTTTGTTGTTGAGCAACCTGCGGTTGCAGCGATGACGGCAACAAGTGCAAGCAGTTTTATATTTTTCATAATTTTTACTTTCGTAGTTGTGTTTTAACTTAGATGTTTTGTTTTTCACAAATTTCTTGTGAAAAACAAAACATTCGTAACGCTTTAACGCTACCCCAATCCGTTACAAAGTGCAAGCACTTTCACTCAAGTCAACATGTCCGCCACCATAGTGACCGTCAACTTGCTGTAGTGCCGCTCAATCATTGCCGCTGAGTTGCCCATTTGCTTGCTAAGTGTGTGTATGTCTGTCTTGTTGTTCAGCAGTTCCAACGTGGCGTAGGTGTGTCGCAGGCTGTACAGGGTGCGTGTTTTGCCCTCCCCGTCCACCAACAAGCCCGTGTCGCGCATCAAACGCCTGAATGTGCCGTTCAAACTTGGCGGCTGGTAGCCAGTGCTGGTGCGGAACAACTTGTGGGGTAGCCGCTCTGTAAATGTCGTTTCAAACGACACGCCAGCAATGTCCTTTTGTCGAGCGTGTAGCCGTTGCAGCACTTCCACTGCCCTGTGCTTGGCTATCAACCAACGCCCGCCTGTCTTTCCGTCCACCCACACACGCAGGTAGCGCACACCTTTGTCCGTGTGCCACTCCAAGTGCCGCCAGCAAATGCCCATTGCTTCTGTGCCGTGCCGCATACCTGTCAGTAACAACATTTCCACATAGTCACGCAGCAGGGGGCGCATTTCGCGTTCTATGGGCTTGGCGCCACCGTGCTGCCAAGTCGCCATAAACAGCAGCAACTGGTTTATCTCAAGTTCGCTGAATGCGGGGCGCGGTGTGCCTTTGTGTCCTTTGTTGCTGAGTTTAGGTACAGGCACTCGTTCACTGATGTAGCCGTGCTCCACTGCGGTGGCTATCACACGGTTCCACGCGGTTGTAAAGTTGTTCAGTGTGCTGGCTTTGGGCACTCTCGCCATTTGCCTGTCGCGCCATAGTTCGAACTCCACTACGTCGTTTCGCGTCAAGTCTTCCAATTGCCGCTCACCAAAGTAGGGCACGAAGTATTTCTCAATGCAGGTGGCATACGAGTGTGCCGCTGTCATTGTTTTGCTTGCGTCTATTTGCCTGCGCAGCACAGCCAGCGTCAACTGCGCAATGTGTGCAAAAGAGTGTGTTTGGTGTGCTAAACCCAGCCGTTGACGGTATCTGGCTTCGTCATACTTGTCACAGGCGGCGGCAATTGCGTTCTCTAAACTGGCTTTGTGCGTAGAGAATCTCACCCACTTGCCGTCTGTCAACTTGAAGCGGCATTGGTACATCAGGCTGCGAGTGCGGCGGTACAAGACAAGTTCGCCGTCACGCAGCAGCAGGACGCTGGGCTGCGTTGGTATGAGGGTGGCAATGGTGCGCTGCTTAGGCGTTGCGGCATTGGCAACACCTTGTTCTTGCGCACGGGCAGCGTGGCTTTTTGTCACTGCGCATCACCTAACAGCGTGGCTGCAAAGTGCTGGCAGCGTGGGCTGCTTGGCGCGACACGCAAACAAAAGCCACTTTGCAGCGTCGTACAAAGTGGCTTAACGTGTAGGAATGGTAGGGCGTGAGTGACTTGAACACTCGACCAAAGGATTATGAGTCCTCTGCTCTAACCAACTGAGCTAACGCCCCACACAAGGTGCGCATTGTAGTTTGCGGCTCAGCGCCGGCAGCGGGCACTACGGCTTGCTGGCCCGTCAGGCCTAGGCGGCCAAAAAGAGTTCCTGCAAATCACTTAAAAAGTCAAAGCCCCGCACCGTGGGCCGCACGCGCTGCAGGTCGCGCGCGATCAGGCCTTTGCGTTCGGCGGCGTCCAGGGCTGCGGCGATGGCGGTCACCGGCAGACCGGTGCGCTCGGTGAATTCGCGCAGCCCAAAGCCGTGGCGCAGGCGCAGGGCGTTGAGCATGTATTCAAACGGCAGGTCGGCGCGGGCCACTTCTTCGCTCTGGGCCAGCGCGTTGCCCGCCAAGGCGCGCTCCTGGTACCGGCGCGGCTCACGCAGGCGCACCTGGCGCACCACGCGGTGGGCAAAACTGAGCTTGCTGTGCGCGCCCGCGCCTATGCCCAAATAGTCGCCAAACTGCCAGTAGTTCAGGTTGTGCGCGCAGCGGTGGCCGTCTTTGGCATAGGCCGACACTTCGTAGCGCTGCAGCCCTGCCGCCTCGGTCAGCTCGGTGATGTGGTCGAGCATGGCGTAGGCGGTGTCGTCCTCGGGCACCACGGGCGGGAACTTGGCGAAGTAGGTGTTGGGCTCAATGGTCAGGTGGTAGATCGAGATGTGCGGCGGCGCAAAGCCTAGCGCTGTCGTGATGTCTTGCCCCACCTGCGCAAGCGTCTGGCCGGGCAGCGCGTACATGATGTCGAGGTTAAAGGTAGCAAACGCGCGCGCTGCTTCTTCCACCGCGGCAATCGCCTGCGCGCGGTCGTGCACCCGGCCCAGCGCCAAGAGGTGCGCGTCGTTAAAGCTTTGCACCCCGATCGACAGACGCGTCACCCCGGCCTGGGCAAATGCGGCAAAGCGGTCTTTCTCAAAGGTTCCGGGGTTGGCTTCCAGGGTGATTTCGCAGTGGGGCTCCAGGCGCAGGCGGGCGCGGAGGTCGCTGATCAGCCGGTCTATGGCCTCGGGCGAAAACAGGCTGGGCGTGCCCCCGCCGATAAAAATGCTGTGGATGCCCCGGCCCCAGATCAGCGGCAGGGCGGCTTCCAGATCGGCGATGACTGCGTCGATGTAGCGGCGCTCGGGCAGCGCACCAGCAGGTTGTTCGTGCGAGTTGAAGTCGCAATACGGGCACTTTTTGATGCACCAGGGCAAATGCACATACAGCGACAGGGGCGGCAAGGCGGCAAGCTGCAGCGTGCCCGGGCGCATATAGTGCTGAATATCGTGTTGGATGGCGTGATGGATGGTGTGCTCTACGGCAGCCCCGGCCTCCAAGCCCGCGCTGCTTTGGATGGGAATCATGGCTGGCTTAGCCCCGCCTGCCAGCGCTCGCGCATCAGCGCCACCATGGCCTGGGCGGCGCGGCCGCGGTGGCTGTGGGCGTTTTTCACCTCCACCGGCAACTGGGCGAAGGTTTGGCCAAATTCGGGGATCCACATCACCGGGTCAAAGCCAAAGCCGTTCTCGCCCACCGGCGCGCGGGCTATCAGGCCGGCCACGCGGCCCACGGCGATCAGCGGCTCGGGGTCTTCGGGCGAGCGCACGGCCACCAGGGTGCTGACCAGGGCCGCGCCGCGTGCGTCTATGCCTTGCATTTGCTCCAGCAGCGCCAGCACGTTGTTGTCGTCGCCCTTGGGGTAGCCAAATTGGGTGGCGTAATAGGCCGTGTCCACGCCGGGCAGGCCGCCAAAGGCGTCCACGCACAGGCCGGCATCGTCCGCCAGCGCGGGCAGGCCGGTGTGGCTGGCAGCGTTGCGCGCCTTGGCCAAGGCGTTTTCCACAAAGGTGCGATAGGGCTCGGGCGCCTCGGGCACGCCAAGCTCGCTTTGGCGCACCAGCGCGCAGCCCAAGGGCGCGAACATGGCCTGCAGCTCGGCCAGCTTGCCTGCGTTGTTGGAGGCCAGAACGATTTTCATGGTCCGGTGCGGCTCTCTCAATGCGCGGGCAGCGGCTGGGCCAGTGCCTGCTGCTGCAAGTGCATCAGCTCGGCAATGCCAGCATCGGCCAGGTTGAGCAACTGGTCCATCTCGGCGCGCGAAAAGGCCGCGCCTTCGGCCGTGCCCTGCACCTCCACAAAGTGGCCAGCGCCGGTCATCACCACGTTCATGTCGGTGTCGCAGGCCGAGTCTTCGGTGTATTCCAAATCCAGCAGCGGCGTGCCCTGCACGATACCCACCGATATAGCCGCTACCGCAGCCACGATCGGCGACTCCGCAATCTTGCCGTGCGCCAGCAGCCAGTTGACCGCGTCTTGCGCAGCCACAAAGGCGCCGGTGATGGCTGCGGTGCGGGTGCCGCCGTCGGCCTGAATCACGTCGCAATCGAGCGAAATAGTGCGCTCGCCCAGGCGTTTGAGGTCAAACACGGCGCGCAGCGAGCGGCCAATCAGGCGCTGGATTTCTTGGGTGCGCCCGCTTTGCTTGCCGCGCGCGGCCTCGCGGTCGCTGCGGGTGTGGGTGGCGCGCGGCAGCATGCCGTATTCGGCGGTGACCCAGCCCTCGCCGCTGCCGCGCTTGTGCGGCGGCACGCGCTCTTCCACCGAGGCGGTGCACAGCACCTTGGTATCGCCAAACTCAATCAGTACCGAACCTTCGGCGTGGCGGGTGTAACCACGGGTGATGCGCACCGGGCGCAGGGCGTTGGCGGCGCGCGCGGCGCTGCGGACAAATAAAGTCATGGAAAGCCTTTGGGCAAAATAAAAATGCTGCGCGCGTATGGGGCGCGGGCCGCCTCATGCGGTATCAAGCGGGCGCTGGATTATCAGCGCCATCCCAGGTGAACGCGATCAAGGTCACATTGTCGCAATGCGCGCCACCCTGAAAAAGCGCCAGCTCGGCCAGGCGGAAGGACGCGTCGGTCACCGAAAAGTCGCTCAGGTGGCGCACGATGTCCTCCTCGCTGACCTCGGACCACAGGCCGTCGGAACACAGCAGCACATGGTCATTGGGCTGCAGCACGACTGGCGAGCCGATCTCTATGACAGGGTGCTTGGGCGCACCCAGGCAGCTGTAGAGCACGTGCCGGCCCATTTCCGCGCCCGCTTGCGCCTGGCCAGTCAGCGCCTTCCATTCCGCCACCGAATGGTCTACCGTGCGCACCAGCACCGCGCCGTCGCGCACCAGGTACATGCGCGAATCCCCGCAGTGTGCGGTGTAACAAACTTGGTCTTGCACCACCGTCACCACCAGCGTGCTGCAGGGCGTGACGTTCAGTTCCTGTGCGAAAGCGTAGTGCATCAGCTGCTCATGGGCGGCAAGCAGGGACGCATTCAGGAACTCCGGCACGTCGTCCAAACGCGGCTTGGCCCATTTGTGGAACATGGCGGTGACCACTTGCAGGCAAAGTTGGGCCGCCACATCCCCCTGCGGGTGACCACCGAGCCCGTCAGCGACCAAGAAAATGGCCGCTCCCGGGGTGTAGGAGTAGCCCATGCGGTCTTCGTTCTTTTTTCTGCCTCCGATGCGGCTGAGTTGAAAGACGGAAAAGCTCACATTAAAAACCTGAATCTATGACCAGAGTCGGGACGACGCTCTGCGCGAATCCGACAGAAATTGGGTAGTCTGAACGCTCCGCTCCCCGCCGCTGCCGCCACTGGTGCCGGTTTCGCGGGGTGCCTGAAAGAGCATTTTTTGCACGGAAAAAACCGAATGCGGTCGCTGCGAGGGGTCGGGATGCATACAAGCGAGCACCAGCTCGATCAGGGAATCGGAATACAAACCCTGCCGATCTGCCAGCAAATCGACCAGCTTTGACAGCGTGTGCGGGTCCGAGGCGTCTGGCGGGGGAACCCCTTTCATGCAAGAAAAAATACAGGCACCCACCGCGTAAATATCGCACCAGGGTCCGATCGCTTCGTCACGGCTGTACATTTCAGGCGCCGAGAAACCCGGCGTAAACATGGGCTGCAGGTAGTTGCTGCCCTTGTGCAGCACGTTGCGCGCAGCGCCAAAATCAATCAGTACGGCTCTGTCGTCATCGGTGATTAATATATTGCCGGGCTTGATGTCCAAATGCAGCAGCTTATGCTGGTGCACCACCCTTAAGCCGCGCAATATTTCATCAAACAGAGAACGGATGGTGCTTTCGCGCAGTATTTTGGCGTGTTTGAGGGACGCTGCGGTTTGAATGAATTGCTGCAGCGAAGCGCCTTGCAAATAATTCATGACCAAATATACAGCGTCGTTTTCCAAAAAAAAATTGAGCACACTGACCACGCTGGGGTGCACGATTTGGGCCAAAGCCCTGCCTTCTTCGAAAAAACTGCGCATGCCAATGCGGTACAAAGCGCGGTTTTGCCTTGGCACCAGCACCGGGCCTTCGCCGTGCTCCCGGTGCGCCAGCGCCGCGGGCAGAAACTCTTTGAGCGCTACCTCTTGCCCCTCGGGGCTGACCGCCCGGTACACGATACCAAAGCCCCCGGACGCGATCTTCTCAACAATGCGGTAGCCGCCAACCACTTTTCCGGCAGGCAACGGTGCGGGCATCGGGTTGCTTGGCTGCTCGCTCATGGGGGATTAAGGCGTTGCCTGACTCGAATCATGTTGGATTGCCGGGCAGATCTGGTAAGCGGGTTATTCTCGGTGCAACCCTCATAGTCAAGGAATCAATCATGTCAGTTTACAGTATGACCGGCTATGCCAGCGCACAGCACAGTACCCCTTCCGCATCGGGCGCCACAGAGCACAAGCCGGCCAGCATCGCGCAGCTGGGTTTGGAAATTCGCTCGGTCAACAGCCGTTTTCTAGACCTGAGTTTTCGCCTGCCCGAAGATCTTCGCCAGTGGGAACCCGCATTGCGCGAGCTGCTGGTCGGGCGCTTAAAGCGTGGCAAGGTCGAAGTGCGCGCTTCGGTCGACCTGCCAGGCAGTAGCAGCATCGGCGAGCCTTCGCCCAAATTGCTGCAGCGTCTCAATGCCGTGCAAGACAACGTCAAAGCCTGGCTCCCGCAAGCCAAGGGACTGAGCGTGGCAGACGTACTACGCCTGGCCGCAAGTGAACAGTCCAGCATACGCGACTGGAGTGAGGACCTTTTGCCTCTGGCGCAAACCGCACTCACCGCCCTGCTGGCGGCCCGTGCGCGCGAAGGCGAGCGTTTGGCCACCATGCTTTTGGAACACATTCGGCAACTGCGCGTCTTAGCCGCGCAGGCGGTGCCGCTGGTGCCGCAACTGGTGGCCCAGCAGCGCCAGCGCTTCATGGAGCGATGGGCCGAGGCCATGGCACTGGGCGTCGGTGGCACGCTGCCTGAGAGCGCGCAAGACCGGGCGCTGACCGAGGCCACTGCCTTCGCCATCCGCATTGACGTGGCCGAGGAAATCACCCGCCTGAACTCGCACTTGGATGAACTGGAGCGCCTGATCACCAAGGGCGGCGAAATCGGCAAGCGCTTGGACTTTTTGATCCAAGAGCTGCACCGCGAGGCCAACACCATGGGTTCCAAATCAGCCGCCCTCGCACTGACGCACATTTCAGTAGACATGAAGGTGCTGATCGAGCAGATGCGCGAACAAGTGCAAAACATAGAATAGGGTGACCTTAGCTGTCCGCACCCCTTCTATGGATTACCCCGGAAACCTTTTTGTTGTCGCTGCGCCCAGCGGCGCGGGCAAGTCGAGCCTGGTCAAGGCCTTGCTTGAGCTCGACTCCCATGTGCAACCCTCGGTTTCCCACACCACGCGCGCACCGCGCGGCCAGGAAAAGCACGGGCGCGAGTACTTTTTCATCTCCGAGCCTGAATTTGACGCCATGGTGGCGGGCGACGCCTTCGTGGAATGGGCCCACGTGCACAACCACCGCTACGGCACCTCCAAAAAAGCGATTGAAGACCGCATGGCCCAGGGTGCAGACGTGATTCTGGAAATCGACTTTCAGGGCGCGATCCAGATCAAGCAAACGTTTTCCAACGCCGTGTGCATCTTTATCTTGCCGCCAAGCTGGGAGGAGTTGCGCGCGCGCCTCGAGCGCCGGGGCGAAGATGCGCCCGCAACGATTGAGTTGCGCATGAAAAACGCCGCTGTGGAGGTAGCACAGGCCGAAAAATTCGACTTCGTTATAATCAACGAGTTGTTTGACCGGGCGCTTTTTGATCTGAAAGCGATTGTTCACTCCCAAAGGCTCAAATTTGCAGCGCAGGCGCGCGCCAGAGCCGCAACGTTCCAGGCGCTCAACATCCCCACCTAATTTCGGAGAATCCCATGGCCCGCATCACCGTCGAAGACTGCCTCGAGCAGATCCCCAACCGCTTTCAACTGGTGCTCGCAGCCACCTACCGCGCGCGCATGCTCAGCCAGGGCCACACCCCAAAGATTGAGAGCAAAAACAAACCCGGCGTGACCGCGCTGCGTGAAATTGCTGCAGGCAAGATCGGTATTGAAATGCTGAAAAAAGTCCCTTTGTAAGGCGCTTTTTCAGGCAACAAAAAAGGCCCTTGAGGGGCCTTTTTTGTTGCCTGAAAGGTGGCGATTTCTGCTCAGGACACGATGTACGCCGCCGCACCGGTGGAAAACAGCGTGCCGTCGGCGCCCAAAAACTCCATGCGCGTGTTCGCCACCCGTGAGCCCAGGCGCAGCACATAAGCGTGCAGCTCGAAATACGGGCTGATGCCGGGGCGCAAATAGTCGATGCGCAAATCGATGGTGCCCAGTTTGCCAAAGCGGTGCAGGCGCTGCAGCGGCGTCTCGTCCATATGGCGCGCGCCAATGGCGGCCATCACCGCCAGCCCGCCCATGGCGTCCAAGCCTGCGCTGATGACGCCGCCGTGCACCCGGTTGAAAGCGAAATGCCCTACCAACTCGGGGCGCATGTCGATGCGGGCGACCACGCGGGCCGGCTCCAGCGCGGTGATCTTCAGGCCCAAGAGCTGGTTAAAGACAATGCGCTCTTCAAAAATGGCCTTCAAGCCGGTAACAAATTCCTCTTCAAAAACTACGGGCGCCGGGGTAGCGGCTTTGGCGGAAGCGGGTGCGGGTGCGGCGTCTGCCGGGGCTATTGATTTTTTGTTCATAGGCTGATTGTCACAGCCCCAGTTGACGCGAAGCCAACTCCTTCATGATTTCTTCGGCCCCGCCACCAATCATCATCACCTTGACTTCGCGGTAAATACGCTCGCAGGCGGTGCCACGCATAAAGCCCATGGCGCCCAAAATCTGCACGCCCTGGTCGGCACAAAACTGCATGGTTTGCGTAGCGTGGTTTTTTAGCAAACACACCTGCGCCACCCAGTCTGACCCCTCGTCGCCCTGGTCCAAGCGCGTGGTCAACGCGGCCACCCAGACGCGGGTGGACTCGATGCGCATCTTCATGTCCATCAGCTTGTGGCGAATGACCTGGTGCTCGACCAAGGCGCTGCCAAAGGTCTTGCGCGTGCGCGCCCAGTCCAGCGCTTCCGCGTAGCAGCGCTCGGCAAAGCCCAGCGCCATGACGGACATGGACAGGCGCTCGCCATTGAAGTTGCCCATGATCATCTTGAAGCCACCACCCTCTTGCCCCACCAGAAAGCGCGCGGGCACGCGCACGCCCTCAAAGCGCAAATGCGCGGTGTCCGAGCAATGCCAGCCCATTTTTTGCAAAGGGCTGCGCGACAGGCCGGGCGCGTCGCCAGGCACCACCAGCATGGAAATGCCGCCGCGCCCCTTGTTGGCCGCGTCGGTGCGCACCGCCACAGTCAGCCAATCGGCACGCATGCCGGAGGTGATAAACACCTTTTCGCCGTCCACCACGTAATCGCCCCCGTCCAGGCGGGCGGTGGTGCGCAAGGACGCCACGTCGCTGCCGCCACCAGGCTCGGTGATGGCCAGGGCCGCAATTTTTTCACCCTGCAAGACGCCGGGAATGACCTCCGCCTGCAAGGCGTCTGAACCCCAGCGCAACACGGGCGGCAGGCCAATGTTGTAGCTGAACAAACTGGCCATCAGGCCGCCGCTGCCGCTCTCGCGCGCCAGGGTTTCGGTCAGGGCGTTGCGCAGCGCGGCACTCGCCGGCGTGCCACCCAGGTGCTCGGGGTAACCCATCCCCAGCCAGCCCAGTTCGGCGGCGCGGGTGTACAGGCTGCGCGGAAAAACTTCCGCCGCCTCCCAATCGGCCAAATGGGGCGCCACTTCCTGGCGCACAAAGCGCTGCGCGCTGCTCTGCAAGTGGGTGATTTCCTCAACGCTGGCGGTGGTTTGCATACGGCCAGCGTTCAGTGGTGGGGCCGCTTGGCTACGCCCATGGTCTTGGCGATGATGCCGAGCATGACTTCGTCGGCGCCGCCGCCAATCGAGCCCAGACGACCGTCGCGGAACATGCGAGAGACCTTGTTTTCCCAGGTGTAACCCATGCCGCCCCAAAACTGCAGGCAGCCGTCGGGGATGGTGCGGTTGAGCCGCCCGGCCAGCAGCTTGCCCATGGAGGCGAGCTCCAGCACATCCTGCCCGCCCACGTAGAGCTCGCAGGCGCGGTAGGTGAGCGCGCGCAGGGCTTCCAGGTCCGTCCTCATCTCAGCCAGTTTGAATTGCACCCACTGCTGGTCGGCCAGCGTGGCGCCAAAGAGCTTGCGCTCTTGCGCCCATTCCATGGTCCAGCCAATGCAGTTGCTCAAGGATTGCAGGCAACTGGCTGCCGCCCACAGGCGCTCTTCCTGGAACTGCTGCATTTGGTAGATAAAACCGTGGCCCTCGGCGCCAATGCGGTTGCGCTGGGGCACGCGCACTTCATCAAAGTAAAGCAGGCCGGTGTCACTGGCGTTCATGCCGATCTTGCGGATCTTTTTTGCCACCTCGATGCCGGGGCGCAGTTTGCCGTTTTCGCGCAGCGGCACCATTACCAGGCTTTTGTTTTTGTGCGCGGCGCCCTCGCTGGTGTTGACCAGCATGCACATCCAGTCGGCCTGCAGGCTGTTGGTGATCCACATTTTTTGGCCGCTGATGAGGTAGTCATCGCCGTCCTTGCGCGCCACCGACTTGACGCCGGCCACGTCGCTGCCCGCGCCGGGCTCGCTCACGCCAATGCAGCCCACCATATCCCCGGCAATGGCCGGGGCCAGAAATTCGCGCTGCAGTTCCTCGCTGCCAAAGCGCGCCAGCGCTGGGGTGCACATATCGGTTTGCACGCCAATGGCCATGGGGATGGCGCCGCAGTGGATGTGTCCCAGCGCCTCGGCCATGGCCAGGCTGTAGCTGTAGTCCAGCCCAGCGCCGCCATGCGCTTCGGGTTTGGTCAGGCCCAAGAGGCCCAGATTGCCCAGCTTTTTGAACACCTCGTGGGCGGGGAAGATTTCCGCCGCCTCCCATTCGTCCACGTGCGGGTTGATTTCGGCGTCAATAAAGCGCTTGAGGGTTTTTTGCACTTCTTGGTGTTCGTGGGTCCACTGCATGGCTTGTCTCCTGGGGCTTGGTCTGGTTTATTTGGATTCTGGGGATGCTTTGGCAAACACCTGCGGCGTGGTCGCCCGGTGAAAGCCGTCAAAGGGTGCGATGGACGCCCGCGCCTGCACCTTGGCGCTGGCCACGGTCATGGGCCAGCCCATGCGCACCTGCGGGCGCGCACCGTCGATGCGCAGCGTGCTGCCACTGATAAAGGCCGCAGCCGGACTGAGCAAAAACACAATGCCTGCCGCCGTCTCGGCCTCGGTGCCAAAGCGCCCCAGCGGCACGGTTTTGGCCATGGCGCGCAGCATGGGGCCGGCCTCTGGCGGGTAATGGTCCATGCCGCTGGAGGCGATGTAGCCCGGCGCCACGGCGTTGACGCGCACACCGGCGCCCGCCCATTCGGCAGCCGCCGTTTCGGTCAGGCTGACCATGCCCGCACGCGCCGCGCCGCTGTGGCCCATGCCGGGCATGGAACCCCACATGTCGGCCACGATGTTGACAATGGCGCCGCCGTTTTTGGCCATGGACTGGGTGTAGCACTCGCGCGCCATCAAAAAGCCGCCGGTCAGGTTGGTGTTGACCACCGCCTCCCAGCCCTTGGCGCTGATGGCCTCCAGCGGCGTCATGTACTGGCCCCCGGCGTTGTTGACCAGGCCGTCAATGGGCCCGTGCTGCGCGACGATGGCTGAAACGGTGCTGCGCACCGCGTCTTCCTGGCGGATGTCGCAGACATGCACGCTGGCCGGGTGCGCCGCGCCGTCATCGGCAATCTCACCGGCTACGCGCTCCAGCTTCTCCAGCTTGCGCCCTAGCAGCGCCACCTGTGCGCCCAAAGCGGCCAGCTCATGCGCCACGCAGCGGCCTATGCCCGAGCCGCCCCCAGTAACGACGATGACCTTGCCCGCAAACAGGCCGGGCGCGAAGATGGAGGCGTAAGACATAAAACCCTTTGAAGGCAAAAAGATGTTCAGGAAGCTGGCGCACCGGGCCCGACAAACAGCGCCAGCGCCGCGTCGCTCAGGTCGTCCAGGCTGGCGGCCTTGTGCGGGTCAAACCACTGCACCGACCAGTTCAGCGCACCCAAGATCAGCAAACGCGCCAAGCCTACGGGGGCGCGCAAGGCGCCGCTGGTGTGCAAGGCAGCGAGCACCGGCACCCACAGCGCCTCGTACTGGCTTTGCAGGGCGGCGAGTTCGGCACGCTGCGCGACGTTGAGCGCGCGCGACTCGTACAGCATGACCGGAATGAAGTCACTGTCGGGCCCGAGCAGCACCGCAAAGTGGGTTTGCACCAGGCCGCGCAGCTGCGCCAGCGGCGGCTGCCCGGCGAGTTGCTGCAAGGTGGTCTGCTGACGCGCCAGGGCTGCGCGCATGCCTTCTTGCATGACGGCAAACAGCAAGGCGTCTTTGCTTTTGAAATGGTAGAAGGGCGAGCCGCTTTGCATGCCCGCCGCCGCCGCAATGTCGCGCGTGGTGGTGGCGGCAAAACCCTGGCTGCGAAACAGGGCGGCGGCGGTGGCCAACAGGGCGGCCCGGCGGTTGCCGTCGTCGCGCTCTTGCAGGGTTTTGCGCGGGCGGCCCCGGGGCCGTACCGCGTGCGCGCTGGGCGCGGTCAACGATTTCGGCGGGGCTGCGGTAGACGCGGGCATGGCCGCACCTTACCAAAGGCCGCTATTTTTAGCAAGCGCTTGCTTGCTAAAAATCAATCAGAGCTTGGCGAAGTCGGGCTTGCGCTTTTCCAGGAAGGCGGAAAAAGCTTCTTTGGCATGGGGCGCTTGCAGCAGCCGGCCGAAGCTTTCGCCCTCCTCGCCCATTTGCGCCAGCATCTCCATCATCTGGCCTTTTTTCATCAAGCGCTTGGTCTCGATCAGCGAGGGCAAGGGCTTGGTCGCCAGCTTGCGTGCCTGCGCGTTGGCCAAATGATTGGCTTCGCTGGGCGGCACGATGCGGTTAACCAGGCCCATTTCCATCGCCGTCTCGGCGGTGAAAGGCTCGCCCAGTAGCAGGGCTTCTGCGGCGCGGTGGTAGCCCATCAGGCGGGGAGCGAGCAGGCTGGATGCGGCTTCAGCGCACAGGCCCAGGTTGACAAAGGGCATGGAAAACGCCGCGTTGTCGCCCGCGTAGACCAGGTCGCAATGGAACAGCATGGTGGTGCCCACGCCCACCGCCGGGCCGCAGACGGCGGCGACCAGGGGCTTAGGAAAAGCCGCAATGCCGCGCAAAAAGCGAAACACCGGCGACTCTTGGCTGCTGGCGCCGCCACGGGTCAAAAAGTCGCCAATGTCGTTGCCCGCGCTAAAAATCGTGGCGTGGCCCTGGATGACTACCGCGTGCACGCTGGCGTCATCGGCGGCCTGTAGCAAGGCGTCGGCACAAGCGCCGTACATGGCCTGGGTGAAGGAGTTTTTCTTCTCGATGCGGTTCAGGGTGAGGGTCATCACGCCGTCGGCGCTGTCAATCAATACGTCTTGCATGGTGGGGGTCTCTTTGTGTCGCCAGGGTGGCAGAAAAATCTAGTCTTTGAAATACACCAGCTGGTGCGTGGTGGCCAGCGGCACGCCGGCCTCGCTCCACAGGCACCCACTCTGGTCAAAAAAGCCATTGCGAAACACCTGGCCGCGTGCCTGGGCCAGCACGTAGCCGCTGCCCACCTGCGCGAGCTGGGCGCTGTCGGCATGAAAGTACACCGTCATGGACACCGTACCCGCGGGCGTCCAGTGCGCGCGGCGCACCCAGACGCGGGGAAAGAAGATGTCGGCCGTGGCCGCCAGCGCGGCAAAGTCCAAAGGCCGGTCGGCGCGGTCGCGCACCCAGAGCTGGCTCAGGCTGGCTTCGTGCAGCGGCAAGGGGCTCTCGGAGCGGTCCCAGACCTGCGGCAGACCACCGGCCACCGAGCGCATGTCATAGCGTGTGAGCCAGACCACGTTGGGGGGAATCGCCGCGTCGGGCAGGGTATGGGGCGCTGGCACCTGCGGCATGGGCAGGTCGTTGGCGCCCCAAGTGTCGCGGCGCGCCGCCGTCATCGCGGTGCCGGTCAGCACGCATTGCAGCTGCCCGTCAGCGTCGGGCTGCTCGATGTCAAACACCCAGTGCTGGGTGGACCGGTTGGTGCGCGCAATGCGCAACTTCAAGGTGTAGGCACCGTCGGCAATGGCCGCCACGTAGTTCACGGTCAGCGACACCGGCTCGCCCAAGCACTGCGCGTGGCCCACAATGGCCTGGAGCACGGTGGCCGCAGTGATGCCACCAAAGGGCCCCACCATATTGGCCCAGGCCGGGCTGGTAGCGCCCAAGTAGACACCGCCGCCCTGGGGCTGCAATTGCAGCGCGGCGTCAAATACGTGCAGGCTCACTCGACACGAACCCAGGTTTGGGTACGACCCAGCAGCGGCGTGCCGACGTAGCCACGGACTTCGAGCTTCTTACCGCCTTCAATAGGCGTGAGGCGCAATCGGTAGTCGGTGCCGTTGTCGGGGTCAAGAATCTTGCCCTCCTCCCACACGTCTTTGCCATCCACTTTCTTGCCACCACGGATGATTTCCATGCCCACTTTGGGTTTGTCTTTGCGGTCGTCGGTGCACTTGACGCAGTTGGGCTCGGCTTTGGGGTCGGGGTTGATGGCTTTTTCCACCACGCCCGACATGACGCCGCTGGCGTTGGTGCTGATGCGAATCACCGCCTTGGGTTTGTTGGTGGCATCGTCAATGCTGTGCCAGACGCCTAAGGGGGTCACTTGGGCTTGAACCAGAGCGGCAGCGCCACTCAGCAGCAAGGGAAACAAAATTTTCTTCATAGCAAACTCCGTAGTGCGAGGATGGTAGACAGGGTGGGAATTCAGGCAAAAACTGCGTCGGTGTCCATCAACACCGCGCTGCCAGCGCGCGCGGTTTGCATCAGCGTCGCGGTCTCGGGGAACAGCTTGGCAAAGTAAAAGCGTGCGGTTTGCAGCTTGGCTTGGTAGAACGGGTCCGTGTTACCGGCTTCGATCTCGCGCAAGGCGACCTGCGCCATGCGGGCCCAGAAATAGCCAAACACCATGTGGCCGGCCACGCGCAGGTAGTCCACCGCAGCGGCGCCCACCTCGTCGGGGTTTTGCATGCCTTTCATGCCGATTTCCATGGTGAACTGGGTCATTTGCTCGCCCAGGGTGGCCACGGGGCCAATGAATTCTTTCATGCTGGCGTTGTCCGCTTCTTCTTTGGCCAACTTGCCAATGAGCTTGCCAAACTTGCGCAGCGTGGCGCCCTGGTTGCCCAGGATTTTGCGGCCCAGCAGGTCCAGCGACTGGATGGTGTTGGTGCCCTCGTAAATCATGTTGATGCGGGCGTCGCGCACAAACTGCTCCATGCCCCATTCCTTAATGAAGCCGTGGCCACCAAACACCTGCAGGCAGCCCGAAGTAGCGGTCCAGCCGTTGTCGGTGATAAAGGCTTTAACGATGGGGGTGAGCATGGCCAGCATCTCGCCGGCGTCTTTGCGCACCTGCTCGTCGGGGTGGCCGTGCTCTTGTTCGAGCAGCATGGCGCCATAGGCCTGCAGCGCGCGGCCGCCTTCGGCGTAGGCCTTGGCGGTGAGCAGCATCTTGCGCACGTCGGGGTGCACGATGATGGGGTCGGCCGCCTTGTCCTTGGCCTTGACGCCCGAGAGCGAGCGCATCTGGATGCGGTCTTTGGCGTAAGCCAGCGCGTTCTGGTAAGCCACTTCGGTCAGGCCCAGCGACTGGTTGCCCACGCCCAGGCGCGCGGCGTTCATCATCACAAACATGCCGTTCATGCCCTTGTTGGGCGCGCCCACCATGCTGCCCACGGCGCCGTCGAGCACCATTTGGCAGGTGGCGTTGGCCTTGATGCCCATCTTGTGCTCGATGCCGCCGCAGTAAATGCCGTTGCGTTCGCCCAGGCTGCCATCGGCCTTGACCAAGAACTTAGGCACCACAAACAGGCTCACACCCTTGATGCCGGGGGGCGCATCGCTCAGGCGCGCAAGCACCAGGTGGACGATGTTCTCGCTCATGTCGTGCTCGCCGGCGCTGATAAAGATCTTGTTGCCGGTCAGCCGGTAGGTTCCGTCGGGCTGCAACTCGGCCTTGGTGCGCATCAGGCCCAGGTCGGTGCCACAGTGCGGCTCGGTCAGGCACATGGTGCCGGTCCACTGGCCGCTGGTCATTTTGTGCAGGTAGGTGGCTTTTTGCTCGTCGGTGCCGTGTGCGGCCAAAGAGGCATAGGCGCCGTGCGTGAGGCCGGGGTACATGGTCCAGGCCTGGTTGGCGCTGTTGAGCATCTCGTAAAACATCTGGTTGACGATCAGTGGCAGACCCTGGCCGCCATAGGCTGGGTCGCAGCCCAGCGCCGCCCATCCGCCCGCCACGTACTGGGCGTAGGCGTCCTTAAAGCCCTTGGGGGTGGTAACGCTGTGCGTCTTGGGGTCGAGCACGCAGCCCTCGGCGTCGCCGCTGATATTCAAAGGAAACAGCACCTCGCTGGCGAACTTGCCGCCTTCCTCAAGCACCGCGTTGATGGTGTCGGCATCCATGTCAGCGTGCTTAGGGATCTGCTGCAAGTCGTCCACGATGTGCAACAACTCGTGCATCACAAACTGCATGTCGCGCAAAGGCGGGGTATAGCTGGGCATGAAGAAAACTCCTTGAGATGACGGGAAGGGGAAAGAAGCTAGGAAGAAGAATCAGGCGCACCGGGCACGCCGTAGCGGGCCAGGATGTCGTCAAAACCTCGGTTGGCCCGCGCCAGAGAGCCCGGGTTCTTCAGGAACCGGGCCTCGTAGTGCAGGGCCAATATCAGGGCATGAATCTCAAAGGCGACCTGCTGTTCGTCGGCATCGGCACTCAGGTGGCCGCAGTCTTTGGCCAGCACCACCGCGCGGTACAGCGCTTGCAGCCAGGTTTGCACTGAGTGGGCCAGAGCCTCACGCACGGGGCCGGGGCGGTCATCAAACTCGACGGCGCCACTGATAAAAATGCAGCCCGATTGAATCTCGACGGCTACGCGCTTCATCCAGTTGTCAAACAAGGCGCGCAGCCGGGGCAGGCCTTTGGGCGCTTGCAGGGCGGGGTAAAAAACCTCTTGCTCAAAGGTGGCGAAATACTCGCGGATGACGGAGATTTGCAGTTCTTCGCGCGAGCCAAAGTGGGCAAAAACGCCAGACTTGCTCATGTGCATCAGTTCGGCAAGGCTGCCGATACTCAGGCCTTCGAGTCCCACCTGGGTACTTAATGTCACCGCCGCATGCACGATGGCTTGCTTGGTTTGCTGACCTTTGAGCATAGAGCGGCCCCCGGCGCGCTCGGGCTCGGTAGACGCAAGCAAGGAATCAGAAAAAACAGGCTGGGACATCAAGGCGGGGCATCAAAATAGAACGACCGTGCTATTTTGCACCATTTCAATCCAGCCGCTTCACCAAGTGGCGCCCATGCGACGCCCACAGGAAACTGGAGTCGGTGCTTACGAGGACCGGATCATGGTGCCAAAAGCCTGGTCCGTCAGGATTTCCAGCAACAGCACATGGGGCACGCGGCCGTCGACGATGTGCACCGCCTTGACGCCGCTCTTGGCCGCGTCCAGCGCGCCGCTGATCTTGGGCAGCATGCCGCCGGAGATGGTGCCGTCGGCGAACAGGGCGTCGATTTGGCGCGCGCTGAGTTCGGTGAGCAGTTCACCGTCCTTGTTGAGCACCCCGCTGATGTTGGTCAGCATCAAGAGCTTCTCGGCGTGCAGCACGGTGGCCAGTTTGGCGGCCACCACATCG
Source organism: Comamonadaceae bacterium (assembly GCA_947450895.1). Taxonomy (GTDB): domain Bacteria; phylum Pseudomonadota; class Gammaproteobacteria; order Burkholderiales; family Burkholderiaceae_C; genus Allorhodoferax. The sequence continues at coordinate 32,753 of CANFWT010000018.1, forward strand.
GCGTTGATGTTGTAGCTTTCGTTGTTTTCGCCAAAGCCTATGGGGCTAATGACCGGAATAAAAGCATCGTCCTGCAAGGCCTTGACCACGCTGGGGTCGATGCTGACGATGTCGCCAACCTGGCCGACGTCAAGTTCAATGCGGGGGTCGGCGTTGTCCAGCATTTTGAGCTTTTGGGCCCGGATCATGGCGCCGTCGCGCCCGGTCAGACCCACGGCCTTGCCGCCCGCTTGGTTGATGAGGCCCACGATGTCTTGCTGCACTTCGCCGCCCAGCACCCACTCGACCACTTCCATGGTCTCGGCATCGGTCACCCGCATGCCCTGGATGAATTCGCCGGTTTTACCCAGGCGCTTTAGCGCGTTCTCAATTTGCGGCCCGCCGCCATGCACCACCACCGGGTTGATGCCCACCAGCTTGAGCAAGACCACGTCTTGGGCAAATGCAGCTTGCAGCGCCGGGTCGGTCATGGCGTTTCCACCGTACTTGATGACCATGGTTTTTCCATGGAACTTGCGGATGTAGGGAAGGGCCTGGGCCAGAATTTCGGCCTTGTCGTGGGGGGAAAGGGTGGTCATGGTGGGCAGCGTGCCGATGAAAGAGTGGTAAGGGTTAAGGCGTCCGATTATTCACACAGTGGCGGGCGCCGGAAAACCCTGCACGCACTGGGCCAGCACGGTGCGGATGCGATGCTCGTCATCGGCCTGCGCAGCGCGACGCAATGCGTGCAGTTGCGGCTCCAAATCCGCCCAGGGCACAAAGGCCTCCTGTGCACGCAGGATGCGCGGGTGGGGCGTGGGCTCGGGGTTGTCGCCAATCAAGAGCTCTTCGTACAGCTTTTCGCCAGGGCGCAAGCCGGTAATTGAAATGGCAATGTCGCCATCCGGGCGAGAGGCATCGCGCACCGACAAACCAGACAAATGAACCATGCGACGCGCCAAGTCGATGATCTTGACCGGCTCCCCCATGTCCAAGACAAACACATCTCCGCCTTGCCCCATGGCGCCAGCCTGCACGACCAACTGCGCGGCCTCAGGAATGGTCATGAAATAACGCGTGACCTCCGCATGGGTGACCGTGAGCGGCCCGCCATTGGCCAGTTGCTGGCGAAACAAGGGAACCACGCTGCCACTAGAGCCCAGCACATTGCCAAAACGAACCATAGAAAAGCATGTAGGCCCCGGGGCGGCCGCCAAGGCCTGCAGCACCAATTCAGCCATTCGCTTTGTGGCACCCATGACATTGGTCGGGCGCACCGCCTTGTCGGTGCTCACCAGAACAAAGCGTTGCGCACCGCTGGCAAGCGCTGCCTGCGCCATGTTCCAGGTACCAAAAACATTGTTCAATACGCCCTCGCCGGCATTGGTTTCCACCATAGGCACGTGCTTGTAGGCCGCCGCGTGGTACACCGTGTCAGGCTGGTAACGCATGCAGACGGCGCGCATCCGATCCAAATGCGCCACACTGCCCAAGAGAGCCACGAGCTCCACCTCCAGGCCTTGCGCCACACACAGGGCCTGGAGCTCCTGGTGAATGGCATACAGGCCAAACTCGTTGTGGTCCAGCAACAGCAATTGGCGCGGGCGCTGCTCCACGATGCTGCGGGACAACTCGGACCCGATGCTGCCGCCGGCGCCGGTTACCAGCACTGTCTTGCCCCTCAGGTCACGCCCGAGCAAGTCTTGGTGCGGCGCAACCGGCTCGCGCCCCAGCAAATCCTCAATATCAAGCTCCCGAAAGTCCTGAACCGTGACCCGTCCGGTCGCCAGATCCGCCATGCTGGGCAAGGTGCGCACATGCACAGGCAAGGAATTGAGGGACTGAATAATGGCATGGCGGCGTTGGCGCGACGCACTGGGCATAGCCAGCAATATATCGGTGATGTGGTCTTGCAACACCCGCTGCTCCACCTCGGCCGCGGGAGTGACCAGCACGCCATTGATACTGCGACCCACTTTGGCAGGGTCGTCGTCAACAAAACCGACCAGTTCAAATTGCCGCGACACCGCCATGGCCACGGCAGTCTGAACACCGGCTGTACCAGCACCAAATATGAGCAGACGCCTCACTGGTGTTCCATCGCCATCGGCCAAGCCTGCGAGCCAAAATCTAGCCATTGCACGGCTGGCACCCACCAGTATCAAGAAAATAAGTGGCTGCAAAATTCCCAAGCTGCGCGGAACCATCAGCCATTGGGTTGATATCAGTACCCCAATAAGGATGATGGCGTAAACGCTGATGGCCTTGGTAGTGGCAATAAGAGCAGCTTGCCCGGTGTACCGAAAAATAGCGCGGTACAAGCCAAAACGGATAAATACAGGAATCGCCAAAAGGGGAATCAGCAAATACACCCGCGCCTGAACGGGCGTAGGGACGTGCAGGGTATCGAGCCGAAGTGAAAAAGCCAGCCAAGTCGCCAGCAAAGACAAAAAAACATCGACAGCGATAACTGCCAGACGCTTGCTGCTGCGCGACCACGCCAGTACTGCAACATGCATATCAGGGGTGACTCAATGAAAAAAGAAAAAGCCGATCCAAAGCAATACTATGCGCCACTGTTTTCGGTCCGGTGCGCCCGCAAGGTAACCATTGACCGCTCCCTAAAAACAAAGGCCGCCTGGACGCGCGCGAAAGGCGCACACCCAGGCGGCATGGAGCCGCAAAAACCGGCAACGGACCGAATTATTCAGGTTTGACCGCGAAAGATTCTTTGCTTTGACCTTGCGCGATCAAGGACGTCAACCATTTCGGCGTCAGGCCACGGCCTGACCAGGTTTCGCCATTGGGGCCACGGAACTTGGCGGCTACCGGTGTACCCGCTTTGCGCGCGGCTTTGGGCGCTTTTACTGCACCCTTGGCTTTGGGAGGACGCCCCGGTTTACCCGCCCTGGCGGCTTTTGGAGACTGCAGGTCTTTCACCGTGATACCAAACGCTTGCATCTTGGTGAGGATTTCTTTCACCGTCGCGCTGAAATCTTTGGCCTTGATCTCATTGGCTTGTTTTTGCAGTTTCTCAATTTGGGATTGGATATCGATCAGGTTGGACACTTAAATCTCCAGTAAAAAAATAGGAACCCTTACATTCTAAGACAAGCAGACCTTAATGCAACACATCTTCTCGCTGAATCACCCGCAAAAATGTCAACCAAATGACCTGCATATCAAACCAAAGGGACTGCCGTACCAGATACTGCTGGTCGAGCTCCACTTTTTCAGGTATCGCCAGGCTGTCGCGCCCATTCACTTGCGCCCAACCCGTCAATCCCGGCAGCAGTTTATCCACCCCGGCTTGGCGCCGTAACTCAATGAGATCGTCCTGATTGAACAATGCAGGCCGCGGGCCAACGAAACTCATATCGCCCCTGAGGATGCTCCACAACTGCGGAATTTCATCCAAACTACTTTTCCGAAGGAACGACCCAATCGGCGTGAGCACTGATTCCGGATTCTGTAGCAAATGGGTCGCCACGGCAGGCGTACCCCAGCGCATACTGCGAAACTTCGGCATCTTAAAAAGAATATTGTTTTTCCCTACACGGTCAGACCAATACAGGGCCGGTCCACGCGAAGTCAGCCGCACGGCAAGCGCAATCAGCAATACAGGCACCAGTGCGCATGCAGCGATTAGCAGTGCCAAGCACACATCGAAAATTCGTTTGCTCATATAGGCCCTCTGGCAAAGCTACGGCGCAAGGCCTCGTCCACACCGACGGGCGCCACCCACCCCAGCAATTCACGGGCCTTGCTGGTATCAAGCTGCAAATTGCCGCACAGACGCTCCACTGCAGCGCCTTTGCCACTGACCCGACCGAAAAACTGCAAGGCGCTCAACGGAACTGGAAACAAATGCGGACGTACGCCTGCAGCGCGCGCAATGGCGCGAATAAGGTCGGGGGTAGACAAATCGTGGCCATCACTGACGAGAAATGTCTGGTTGGCAGCCGCAGGATGCGTGGCGCAGGTCATTGTGAAATCCACCAAATTGTCGAGTGCAACCAAGCTGCGTAAATTGTTGACCGCACCCAAAGGCAAGGGCCAACCGCGCACTACCGCACGTACCAGCGCAGCAAAATTGGCTTTCACGCCCGGCCCGTACACCAACGGGGGACGAATGATCACCACCTCCATGCCCGTGTTTGCCGCGATTTGGCGCAGCCCCTGCTCGGCCTCCCACTTGGACTGGGCATACGGGTCATGCGGTGAAGGCGTATCTCGCTCGGTGAAAGGCCGGCCTACGGCCGTGGCTTCGCCGTTGACTTTGACTGAACTGAGGAACACAAAGCGGCGCACCCCCGCAGATGCCGCCTGCGCAGCGAGGTTCAGGGTGGCATCTACATTGATAGCGCGAAATGCCATCAATGGATCGCTGGCCTCATCCTTCATGACATGGACACGGGCAGCGAGATGGATGACTGTCGAAATACCAGGATCCATTCCCAGCGCCAGATTCAACTCTCGTGGCAAAAACAAACGGGCTGGTGCGCGGCGCAATGCCGCTACCAAGGCACGACCGACAAAACCCGTTGCACCCGTGACTTGTACGCCCATCAAAGGCTGGCCGGGCATCACCATGTGCCAGCCGCCCCGCGCACCACCAATTTCAGCACCGCGCGCAGCAACTGGGCTGGGGCCTCAATAGCGGTCAGCGCCCTCACCACGCCCCCATAGCCGTTCAATGGGGCAAACGCCCATGTGAAGCACCAACCATCAAACATAAAGCAACTCGCGTAGCTTAAAAAAATACTTTGACATCACCATGAGCCAGTTGCTTGAAATACCATTTTGCCTGCAGGCACGCAAAATCTCTTTGTTCAGCAGATACGTTGCGGATAAGCCAGCGGTACTCAATCCACCCATTTGCATCCGAACCAACACGCGGCCCACATATTTGCTCTTGATACGACCGTCTTTGAATATACGGGCCGAAAACTCAAAATCACCAGCAATCCGGTAATCTTCCCGAAAACCGCCAAACCGCTGATATACCGCACGCCTTAAAAAAAGTGCCGGATGTGCCGGCATCCAGCCCCAGGCAATACGTGAGGGACTAAAGCGTCCAGAATCGTAGGTTCTCACGGTTCTGTGGGGCGCACTGGCGCGGAAATACTCCACATCGCCATACAAAGCGTCCAAATTTTCGTCTCGCATCGTGCAAACTATTGCCTCAATGACTTGTGGATCAATGAATACATCGTCCGAATTGAGAAATGCGATAAGGTCTCCGGTCGCCCGCTGCAAGCCCTTATTCATCGCCTGGTAAACACCCGAATCTTGCTCAGAAACAAAGTGAGCAATACGCTGAAGGTTGTTGTGAATGATGTCAACAGTCGCATCGGTTGACGCACCATCGATCACAATGTGTTCAATATTGGGCCATGACTGCGCAGCGACGGAGTCGAGTGTCTTTTGTATGCTGACTTCGCTGTTGTAGCAAACGGTAATGACACTAACTTTCATCGGTGAGGTCTATGGGTGTTTACCGTGCGGGCAGTCAAATGATTCATATAAAATGTCCTCGCATGTACTGAAATTATCTAAAATAAATAAAATTCATTTCTGAAATATACCGTGAAATAGCCTGGGCATCGGAAGGGGGATTGCTTATTTGAGCAAGGCATTGTAGACCTTCAGGGTTTGTTCCGAACACCTGCTCCAAGAAAACAATTTAATACGCTCCCGCCCTCTCGCCACCAATGTGTCGCGAAGGACTATATTATTTATTAAATCATTTAATGCATTTGTGATAGCCTGTACAGAATTTGGATCAAACAGAAGTGCCGCATCACCTACCACCTCCGGAATAGAACTGGAATTACTACAGGCAACGGGACAGTCGAAACTCATAGCCTCTAAGGGCGGTATCCCAAAACCCTCGTACAGCGACGGATAAACAAAGACCGCGGCGCCGCGGTACAAATCTGCAAGCATATCGTCATCACCCGAGAGCTGGCGGACTCTGCTAAGGGGCAACCCCAACTTAGCGATCAAAATGCGCTCACCCGCAGTGAATGGTCCACCTCCAAATGCAACGAGCTGAAATTCTCCATAAAGACCTCGATCCGCCGCAAATGCAGTTAATAAATTAGTAAAATTTTTATATCCCCCACGACTGCCTACATACAAAATATATGGGGTATCGGTTTCAGCCTGTCCAAGCTCTTTCCAGCGAGCTTCTTGGGTCAATGAAAACCCAAGATGAACAACAGATATTTTTTCGGGATCAACATTTAAGATCTTGACGAGATCTGATTTGGTATTTTCGGAGATACAAATAATATGATCAGCTCGCTCGACGGCGATTGCCTTCTCGCGCGCGGTGGAGTCCCACGTCGAAAACGATTCGGGATATAGCTCATGAACCATATCACAAACCGTAACCACAACCTTACAGCCCTTGGGAGCAACACTTACATTTGAATAGTATGTTTCATGAACAATATCAGGAACATAACTTTTCATTATCTTCGGTGCGAACAATTGATTAATCGCCCTGTAGACGCGACCCGATCGGCGGATCGCCAGCACTTTGCGTCCAATCACACGAAAACTGTTTACGCGCTCCTTTAAATAAAAATTTACATACAACGGACTGACAACCAAAACCTCTGAATCACCGCTCTTCGCTATGTTATTTGCCAATTCGTAAAAGTATCGTGATATACCGCCATAGGCCTGCCAGCCAAATATTTGATGATCGTACGCAATTTTCATATTCGATGCGATGTCGTCATTTTGGATAATAACATTTGATGGTCCGGAATAGTCTTTGCCCCCAGCATTTGGCGGGTCCACCATGGCGCCAGCAGAGAAGTGAATTTGCTCGTTAGCAGGCGCAGTCGACCTTCGCTAATAGTGGTCTTAGAAAATACATGAACACCACCTGCGCTTGCAAATTTAAGACCGTTTTTCTGGCCAATAGCATCAAGCGTACGCCGTTGATAGAAACTGATATGTTGCCCAGTCTCAAAAGCGTAGTACCACCATGACTCTGGTTTGGGTGGGGCACCTTGATAAAGCTCGGTTGTAAAAATCAAGGTATCAGCATTTACCGTATCAAGCGTTTCCTCCACAAATGCAACAGGATCTAATACATGTTCGAGCACTTCCATCGCCGTAACAGCGACGCAATCACCCACTGCTTGATGGTACTCAAAACCTGGTGCAACAAGGTTTAGACAGTATTTATCTTTCCAATAAAAATCAAAACCAAAGTCCCGCATGAGACGCGTAAGTAAACCGTAACCACCCGCTGCATCCAAATACTTGCCATCACCTCGCTCATTAAGGAGTCCATAAAGTATTGCAGCAACCTTACCTGCAATAGCAAAATTCCGCATTACGATCCCGGTATCTGCCGTGGCAATAGCAGATGAATAAGCCTCCTCAAGCCAAAATGGCTCACGTACGCGCAAATATCCACAGCTGTTACAAACTTCATAATCCGCCATGTGCTTATGAAGTACTAACGTTGAAAAAACGTGGCGCATGACACCGAAACAAATCGAACATTTCATTGATAGAAATCTACTTTTTATGAAGGATATTTTTCAAACTCACCGACTGCAAGCAAGTGTTCAGCGCTTCGCCAGCACAAACACCCACTGCAGCACCCATGGGTCCATATAACGTACCGGCGACTATAACCGCGAATGTAATTACAATTGCATTAATAATACTAATTCTTAATATATAATTATATGCACCCAAGGCTTGTATAACAGCAGTAAGGCACAGATTTATGCAGCGAAAGATAGTACACAGCAAAGCTATCCAAAGAAAAGGCATAATTTCTTTATACTGAGACAACGCAGGCAAGGCGAATAATATAAAAATTATTCCAACCAAAAGACAAATCGTAACAGCAGCCATGCCTATTAATCCTATCCAACGCCACACATAACGACTAGCGGCCGAACTGACTCCGTAAGCATGCACAAATGCCGATACCCTTACATAAATCGTTGATGCAAACGCTGCCAATAAAAAAAGCACAGGCTCAGCAGTACGCTGTGCCAGCGTGTAGTCACCAAGTGCTGCTGGAGAAGCAGTCCGTCCTACAAAGTATTGGTCAATTCTGCTGTACGCAAGCGCAACCAAGGTAGCGATTGCAATCGGCGTAACTGTTTTTAACCATTCGTTTAACGAGATAGGAGATTCGTACCTCCAGGGGCCATAAAATCCTATCTGACGCCAGACAAATACCAACACACCAATTACCATAAGAATTTCAGATAGAATTAGTGTAACAAACTGTTGCTCAACACTGTTTTGACTTATTTTTCCTAGTATTAAAAAAATCGAACAAGCAATACCTATAACAAGAGTGAATAAAGCGGCAGGCTTTAAAGCAGAACGTGCTTGCAACCAGTTTATTCCGAAATTCAACCATAAACTAGTTACCGCAGTCGTCACAACTCCAGCATGGCGTAAGCTAATGAGATCCGGTGCGATTATACCAACAGAAAACCAAGCTAATATAATTGCTACAACTGAACTAATTAGCCGCAATCGCATAACCCAAACCATGTGATTAGCGGCAACTATCCAATTGGTGTGCGAGAACATGCGCAATGACCAGTTATCGGTACCCCAATCAGCTATATATCGACAGACTTCCGCAGTAGTGAAAGCAAGGGCCAATACTCCAAACTCAGTTCTATCAAGAAGAGTCGCGGCCAAGTAAAGAAATAGAAGGCGGATTCCAATAAACGTAGCTTTCGTGATTAGCAACGTAAGTGCATCGAAAGCTAAGTGAAAACGGGATTGCATTTAGTAGTGACTCATGACCGGTTTACTGGAGGAAAAAATTCGCCAGTCACCCGATAGTAGAAGCCTCCTTGGGTTCTCCTGAGAACTACGATCGCGAAAAGTCTTTGTAGGCCAAATCCAGACCTTCAACCAACCCCACCCGCGCCGTCCAACCCAGCCCATTCAAACGGCTGCTGTCCATCCACTTGCGCGGCGCACCGTCAGGTTTGCTCGGATCCAAACGGATGGCGCCTGCAAAACC